>NZ_CP077080.1:6007300-6307666 GCF_019141525.1 Pseudomonas alvandae | reverse complement strand
GACAGAGTCAGGGAGTCGTTTGCGAAATGGGCCGGCATTTTAACAGGCTCTGAGAATTGTGCTGCCCTGTCCGACTTGTGACGCTGTCCATCATCTCCATTTGCCGCTTTTGTCACTTTCCCTCAGGATGCGGACAGAATTTAGGTCTAACGTTCGTTTTTGGATGAATAAACGCTCAAAAGCGGGTGTTTGAGAACCATTGGCATTGGTGATTGCCCTTCGGCGAGTCATAATGCCCCGCGCCTACCACCTTGCAGAGTCTAGGGAGTCAGCTTGTCTACGCCTGTCGAACCCTTGCGTTTGCTGTTGTTGGCCGAAACGCCTGAGTGGTCTGCGATATTGCGCGAGTGCCTGGCGCCCATGGGGGCCTCGGTCGTGTTGATCAGTGCTCCGAGCTGGGAATCGGTCAGCAGCCTGTTCGAAGACAACCGCAACGCGGTGCTGCTGACTGTTGCGTCCCTGCAGCCGGCGCCCGGTCGCTGTCGTCTGCCGACGGTCCTGTTGCTGGAGCATGAGCCTTCGATTTCTCCGGACGGTGTCAGCGACTGGTTGGTGCGTGATGTTCTTGACGAGGCGACGTTGCGCCGTTGCCTGCGCCATGTGCGCGAGCGGGGGGTGCTGGAAAATACCCTGCAACGACTCGCCGAACAGGACCCGCTGACCGGCATCGCCAACCGTCAGGGCTTCCAGACCCTGCTGGCGGCGCGCCTGGCTGAAAACGAAGGTCGTGGCCTGGCGCTTGGTCACCTGGACCTCGATAACTTCCGTCACGCCAACGACGCGTTGGGGCATCAGGCCGGTGATCGGCTGATCCTGCAAGTGGTCTCGCGGCTCAAGGGCTCGCTTGAGGCCGGTGATCAACTGGCGCGGCTGGGCAGCGACGAGTTCGCCCTGCTGATCGACACCCGCCGTGCGCCGCAGCGCGCGGAGTGGATGGCCGAACGCATCACCGAGGCCATGGCCGAACCCTACTGGGTGGATGGCGAAAGCCTGTTGATCGGTTGCAGCCTGGGTATCGCCCATGCCCGCGCCCAGGCCGGTGCCGATCCCTTGATGTGGCACGCCCACATCGCCATGCAGCAAGCCAAGAGCACACAAGGCTGCACGTTTCATATCTTCAATGAACGCATCAATCGCAATGCCCGCAGCCTCGCCGACTTGGAAAGCGAACTGCGCCGGGCGCTGCGTCGCGATGAACTGGAGTTGCACTACCAGCCCCGGTTGAACCTTGATGGCGGCCATATCGTCGGCCTCGAAGCGCTGGTGCGCTGGCGTCACGGCGAGCGTGGCCTGCTGCCACCGAGTGAATTCGTGCCGCTGGCCGAGCAGAGCGGCTTGATCGTGCCGTTGGGTTACTGGGTGATTTCCCGGGCACTGCGGGACATGCAGGATCTGCGCGAACGCGGGCTGGCGCCGCTGCACATGGCGATCAACCTGTCATTCCGGCAGTTCCAGGACAGCCAGCTGCTGCCGACCCTGAGCCGCTTGATCGCCGAGCGGGGCGTCGAGGCCCAATGGCTGGAGTTCGAACTCACCGAAACCGCCGTCATGCGCCGCAGCGAACTGGTCAAGCAGACCATGGATGCGCTGGGGCGCCTGGGGGTACGGTTTTCCCTGGACGACTTCGGCACCGGGTTCTCATCGTTCGTACACCTCAACAGCCTGCCGATCGCCTTGCTCAAGATCGACAAGAGCTTCGTCGGCGGCATGGAGCAGCGCGAAGAGAACCGCAAACTGGTGCACGCGATGATCAACCTGGCCCATAACCTCAACCTGGAAGTGGTCGCCGAAGGTGTGGAAACCGCTGAACAACTGGACCTGCTGCGTGGCTTCGGTTGCGATCAGGTGCAGGGGTTCCTGATCAGCAAGCCGTTGCCGCTGGGGGAGTTGGTGGAATACCTGACGTTCGGGGGGGATCAGCAGTCCACGCACGAAATCGTGGTCTGACTCCTTTCCCTTGTGGGAGCGAGCTTGCTCGCGATAGCGGTGTGTCAGTCAAAATCGATGTGACTGAACTATCGCCATCGCGAGCAAGCTCGCTCCCACAGGGGATGGTTTCATTTGGCCGGGATGGCTTCGAAACCGGGCTGCCCCGGCTCACGGCGAATCATCCGCTTCATCTTCCATTCGAACGCCAGCGTCAGGCTCACCGCCGCGCAGGCCAGCCCGAGGGCCAGGCCCCACCAGACGCCAGTTGGCCCCCAGTGCAAATGGAACGCCATCCACCACGCGGCTGGCGCGCCAATTAGCCAATAGCAACCCAGCCCCACCAGGAACGTAGTCTTGGCGTCTTTCAATCCGCGGATACAACCCATGGCAATGGTTTGCGTGCCGTCGAACAGTTCGAACCAGGCCGCCACGGCCAGCAGGCTCACTGCCAGGTTGATCACTTCGCGGAACGCCGGGTCGTTATGGTCCAGGAACAAGCCGATCAGTTGGTGAGGCAACAACCAGAACACCATGGCGAACGCCAGCATCGCCGCCGCGCCGAAGCCAATCCCGACTCGCCCGGCCAGTCGCGCCATTGGCAGTTGGCCGGCGCCGTAGTGCTGGCCGATGCGCATGGTGATGGCGTACGACATGCCCGCCGGCACCATGAACGCCACCGAGACGATTTGCAGCGCGATCTGATGGGCCGCCAGTGGCGTGCTGCCCATGGTGCCCATGCAGAGGGCGGCGAAGGCGAACAGCCCGACTTCCACCGCGTAGGTGCCGCCAATCGGCAGGCCGAGGCGCCACAATTCCTTGAGGTACTGGCGATTGGGCCGTGACAGGCCAGCGAGCAATGGATAGGCCCGGTAGGCCGGGTGCCGGTGGATGTGCCACGCCAGCGCCAGGGCCATGCTGTTGGCGACGATGGCCGTCACCAGGCCGATCCCCATCAAGCCGAGTTTCGGCAAGCCGAACATGCCGGTAATGAGTGCGTAATTGAGCAGGAAGTTGGCCACCGTGCCGCCGAGGCTGATCACCATGACCGGCGTGGCCCTGCCAATGGCGCTGGTGAAACCGCGCAGGGCCATGAAACTGAGGTAGCCGGGCAGGGCGAACGGCAGCGCCAGCAGGAACTGTCCAGCGGACAACACATTGGTTTCGGTCTGGCCGAACATCAACAGCACCGGCTTGAGGTTCCATAACAGCAGGCCCGCCATCAGCGCCATCAGCCAGGCCAACCACAAACCGGCCTGGGTCAGCCGAGTGGCGCCTTCGATGTCGCCCGCGCCCTGGCGGATCGCGACCAGGGTGCCCACCGCCGCGATCACGCCGATGCAGAAAATCGAGACGAATGAATAAGTCGCCGCCCCGAGTCCCCCACCGGCGAGGGCTTCAGGGCTCAGGCGCGCCATCATCACGGTGTCGGTGAGGACCATCAGCATGTGCGCCAACTGCGAAGCTATCAACGGCCCCGCCAGCCGCAGGATGGCCCAGAGTTCGGTACGCGCTGGATGCTGCATGATCATCACGCTCCATGTTCAACAAGGCAGTAAAGCGTTGATTCTCGGCGCTCGCCGTGGATTGCACAAAAGGATAAATCCGATTGCTGGCATGATTAAAACTCATGCTGGAACGATCTTCTGATAGGGTTCAAAAATCGCTATAGGAGCTTTCCCAATGTCTCGTCGTCTTCCTCCTCTTTATGCATTGCGGGCATTCGAAGCGGCGGCGCGATACAGCTCGTTTACCCGGGCTGCCGAAGAGCTGTCGATTACCCAGAGTGCGGTGAGCCGACACATCCGCACGCTCGAAGATCATTTTGCCTGCCGGCTGTTCCAGCGCAGCGGCCGCAACCTGCAGTTGACCGAAGCGGCGCGCCTGTTGCTGCCGGGCGTGCGGGAAGGCTTCATGGCCCTTGAGCGGGCTTGCCATACGTTGCACGGTGATGACGGCATCTTGCGCATGAAGGCGCCATCGACCCTGACCATGCGCTGGTTGCTGGCACGGTTGAGTCGTTTCCGGCATCTGCAGCCTGGCAACGAGGTGCAATTGACCAGTGCCTGGATGGACATCGACTCGGTGGATTTCAACACCGAACCCTTCGATTGCGCGGTACTGCTGGGTAACGGGCATTTCCCTGGGGATTGGGAGGCCAGTTTGTTGTTCCCCGAGGAATTGATCCCGGTGGGCGCACCGAACCTGTTGAACGATCAGCCTTGGGACGTGGCGCGTCTGGCCAGTGCGGAGCTGCTGCACCCCACGCCGGATCGTCGGGACTGGCGCAATTGGTTGCAGCGCATGGGCCTGGCCGACAAGGTCTCGCTCAAGGGCGGCCAGGTCTTCGACACGTTGGAGCTGGGCATGATCGCGGCGGCCCGTGGTTATGGCGTGTCCATGGGCGACCTGTTGATGGTGGCCGAAGACGTCGCCCAGGGCCGCTTGAGCCTGCCATGGCCGACGGCGGTCGCGAGCGGCGAGCACTACTATCTGGTCTGGCCGAAAACCCGGTCGGGCGGTGAGCGCTTGCGTCGGCTCAGCGATTTTCTCCAGGGCGAGGTCAAGGCCATGCAGCTACCCGACGTGGAGCGCCTGGGCTGAATCGTTGAAGCTTTGGCGCCGGTTGTTTGGCATTTATCCTTCCGGATCGCTCAAGTATTAGGGTTTGCTGCCGAATCCGTGGACATAGAACCTTCGTTCAGAAAGGGCCAATTCATACCTTAACGAATAAGATGCCGAGCGTGCGACGTGATCAGGACGATCCGGTCTCTCGGCCAGGAGCCGTCATGTCTCATCCCCGTGCCCGAATCGCCTCACAGCTTGGCCTTGCCCTAGCCGTGATATTGGCGGTCGTGATTTCCGGCAGTACCGTCTTCGCCTTGCGTTCGTTGGACACTGCCAACCTGTCCACCCGTGAAGAGCATCTGGCCAGCGAAGCGCGCCTGATGGCCGACCAGCTCAACACGTTCCACAGCACCTTGCGCGAAAGCACCCAGCGGTTGGCCGGTCTGTTCGAAAAGCGCTTCAGCGCGGGCTTGAGCGTGCATGCGGACCAACCGGTGACGGTGGCGGGCGTGCAGACGCCGGGCTTGAGCCTGGGCGGCGAAGTGTTGAACAACAACTTCAAGGAAGTGGACGACTTCAAGACGATGACCGCCGGGGTGGCCACGGTGTTCGTGCGCAGCGGCGACGACTTCATCCGCGTCAGCACCTCGTTGACCAAGCAGGACGGCACGCGCGCGATCGGCACCGTGCTTGACCGCGCCGGCCCGGCTTATGGCCCGGTCATGGCGGGCCAGAGCTACATCGGCCGTGCCTTGCTGTTCGGACGCTACTACATGTCCCAGTACACGCCTGTGCGCGACAGCGGCGGCAAGATCATCGCCGTGTTGTACGTAGGCTTCGACTACACCGATGCGCAGAACGCCCAGTTCGAAAACCTCAAGCGCTTCCGTATCGGCCAGACCGGCTCCTTGGCGTTGCTGGACGAGCAAAACAAATGGCTGGTGCCGCCAGCGGGCGTGCAGGCGCTGGACAAGGCCACCGCGACCATCACCGACTTGGTCAAGAAACCAGGCAAAGGTGCGTTCTGGGAAGACACCGCAGAAGATTTCTACAGCGTTGCCGTGCCGTTTGAAGGTGGGCCGTGGGCGGTCGTGGCGAGCATGCCGAAAGCCGAGATTCGTGCCGTGACCTGGAGCGTCGGCACGCAACTGGCAATTGGCAGCCTGCTGGCGATGTTGTTGGCGGTCGGCTCGGCGATGTGGTTGTTGCGAAGCAAATTGGCGCCGCTCGGGGATCTGGTGCGCCAGGCCGAAGCGCTGGGCGCCGGCGACTTGAGCGTGCGCCTGAACGTGTCGAGCCATGATGAAATCGGCCAACTGGCCCGTGCCTTCAACCAGATGAGCCAGGCCTTGTCGACTATGGTGGAGCACATCCGCAAAGCCTCTCAGGAGGTCAATAGCCGTGCCCAGGCGCTGTCGGGCTTGTCCAGTGGCGCGTATGAGGGGATGGAGCAGCAGTCCGGCGAAATCACCAGCATGGCGGGTGCAGTTGAAGAGTTCAGCGCCACGTCCCTGAACATTGCCGACAACATGGGCAATACCCAGCGCCTGGCCCAGGAAAACGCCCAGCAAACCAAGATCGGTCGCACGTCGATGGACGAGGCTTCATCGTCGCTGGAGCAGATCGCTGGCGCGTTGAACAGCACGGCCACGGTCATCAACACCCTGGGCCAGCGTTCCCAGGAAATCGGCGGCATCGTTGGCGTCATTACTTCCATCGCCGAGCAAACCAACCTGCTGGCCCTGAACGCCGCCATTGAAGCCGCCCGCGCGGGTGAGCAGGGCCGTGGTTTCGCCGTGGTGGCCGATGAAGTGCGCAGCCTGGCCTCCCGCACTCGGCAGGCGACCGATGAAATTTCAGGGATGATCCAGAGCATCCAGCAGGAAACCGGCAACGCCATCAGCACCATGGAGCAGGGCAACCTGTTGATGCAGGAAGGCCTGTCGCGCAACGCCAACGTCGCCTCGGCCTTGGCGCGTATCGATGAGCAAAGCCGCTCCGCCGGCCAGCAATTCGCGGCGATCACCACCGCCACCCAGGAGCAGAGCAGCACCGCGACGTTGCTCAGCAGCAACCTGCAAAGCATTGCCATGGCCAACAGCGAGCAGCGGGAAGTGGTTTCGAACCTGGCGATCACCGCCAAGGAACTGGAAACACTGGCGCAGGACCTGCGCAAAGAGGTTGATCGGTTCCGCTGAAGCCTCTGCAACCAGCGCGAGCAAGCTCCCCTGAGATCAGTGTGGGGGAGCCTGCTCGCGAAGGTGGCGTTCCAGCCACTTCTCTACTCGCTGACCCACCGCTTTCGCGAGCAAGCCCGCTCCCACGAGGGAGTTTGCGGCGAACATCTTCTGGCGGCCGCCCCGGAATTAGTGTGGGAGCGGGCTTGCTCGCGAAAGCGGCTTTCCAGCCACATCCCTGCCCACTGACCCACCGCCTTCGCGAGCATGCCCGCTCCCACAGAAGCTCCATTCGTGTGAACTTTACTTTTTAAGGAAATTGCTGTTTTTAAGCTTGCTGAAACGTTTCTTCAAGTCTATAAAAACCGCACAACTCCAATAAAAGGTCACGTCCATGACTCCGTTCAAACTCCTCGTTACCCTTGGCGCCCTGGGCGCTGCCTCCCATGCCCTGGCTTGGGATTACGTCCTGTTGGACACCGATAAAGCTGCCCAGCCCTGGAAAATCACCAGCGAACAGCTAGGCGTGAAAACCGGCAAGCCGTTCTCCGTGACGATGCGCACCCTGCACGGCGGTCGGCAGGAAGGCGTCAGCATCGTCGACATCGACAACGGCGCCCTGAAGCTCTCGGTCGTTCCGACCCGAGGCATGAACGTGCTGCAGGCTTCTGTCGGCAATGTGCGCATGGGTTGGGATTCGCCAGTCAAGGAAGTGGTCAATCCAGCCTTCATCGAACTCAACGGCCGCGGCGGCCTGGGCTGGCTGGAAGGTTTCAATGAACTCGTCACGCGCTGTGGCTACGAATGGGTTGGCCATCCGGGCATGGACAACGGCGAGCTGCTGACCCTGCATGGTCGAGCTGCCAATATTCCAGCCAATAAGGTCACCCTGCACATCGATGAAAAACCGCCCTACGCCATCACCCTGCGAGGCGAGTTGAAGGAGCAGGCGTTCAAGAAAGTCGATTTCTCGGTCCAGACCGAACTGGTCACCGAGCCTGGCAGCGTGACCTTCGCGCTCAACGACACGCTGACCAACAACGGCGATTACCCGAAGGAATACCAGGCGCTCTACCACAGCAATTTCAGCACGCCCTTCCTGGAACAGGGCGCGCGTTTCGCAGCGCCGGTCAAGCAGGTCTCGCCGTTCAACGACAAGGCCAAGGGCGACCTGAAAGATTGGACGACCTATCGAGCCCCCACCAAGGATTACGACGAAACCGTCTACAACGTCGTGCCTTACGGCGATGCCAAGGGCGACACGTTGACGGTGCTGCACAACAAGGCCGGCAGCCTTGGCGTCTCGGTGGGCTTCAACACGGCCACGCTCCCGGTGTTTTCCCTGTGGAAAAATACCGATACCCAAGGCCAGGGCTACGTGACCGGGCTTGAGCCGGGCACCAGCTTTTCCTACAACCGCCACTACCAGCGCCCGCTGGGGCTGGTGCCGACCATCGCCCCGAAAGAGCGCAAGCAGTTCCAGATCCACTACAGCCTGTTGGCGGACAAGGCGGCGGTGGACAAGGCCCTCAAGCGCATCGACGACATCCAGGGCGATCGCAAAACCGAAGTGCGGGATGCGCCGTTGGTGGACCTGAGCAAACCATAAGCTGTTTCAGGCCGTGGTCGGCCGATACTGCAGCGCTTCGGCCAGGTGTTCCCGGCTGATCCGCTGCACATGCTCAAGGTCGGCCAGGGTCCGGGCGACCTTGAGCAGGCGATGAGCGGCTCGCAACGACAGGGTCAGTCGTTCGCAGGCGGTTTCCAGCCAGGCTTCGTCGGCGGTGGAGAGTTTGCAATGCTGGCGCAAGCCCGGCAGGTCCAGGAATGCATTGGCGCAACCTTGACGTATTTGCTGGCGCTCCCGGGCTTCGGCCACCCGCTCGGCCGCGGTGGCCGTGTCGCCACCGGGTTCGCCTTTCGGATTCAGCGCCGTGGCCTCCCGTGCAACGGTCAGGTGCAGGTCGATGCGATCAAGCAAGGGGCCGGACAGTTTATTGCGGTAACGCTGCACCATGTCGGGCGTGCAGGAGCAACGGCCACTGGGCTCGCCGAGGTATCCACAGGGACAGGGATTCATTGCCGCGACCAGTTGGAAGCGCGCCGGGAAGCGCACGCGGTCGCGGGCTCGGGAAATCACAATGTGACCGGACTCCAATGGTTCCCTCAGCACTTCTAGCACCTTGCGGTCGAACTCCGGCAGCTCATCCAGGAACAGGACACCATGGTGGGCGAGGGTGATTTCCCCCGGTTGTGGCTTGGATCCGCCGCCTACCAGCGCAGGGCCGGAAGCCGAGTGATGCGGCTGGCGAAACGGACGTTGCGGCCAATGGCTCAACGGCACGCAGCTGGCCACCGACTGGATGGCTGCGACCTCCAGGGCCTCGCTTTCGGCCAGTGGCGGCAACAGCCCTGGCAAACGGCTCGCCAGCAGAGTCTTGCCGGTGCCCGGTGGGCCGCTGAACAACAGGTTATGAGCGCCCGCTGCGGCGATCAGTAGCGCGCGCTTGGCACCTGCCTGCCCTTGGACTTCGCTGAGATCGGGGTACGGCCTGCTGGCCGAGAGCAGCCCGTTGGAAACAAAGGGCTCGACGGGTGTGTGGCCGTTGAAATGCGCCACCGCTTCGAGCAGATGATCCACGGCGATCACTTTCAACCCCGAGGCCAGGCAGGCCTCCTCGGCATTCGCTCGCGGCACCACCAGCATCCGCCCGGCCGCGCGTGCCGCCAGTGCTGCCGGCAGAACGCCGCGTACCGGTCGCACGGCGCCGGACAACGCCAGCTCACCGAGGCACTCGACGTCGTCCAGCATCAGCGTTGGCACCTGCACGCTGGCGGACAGGATGCCAAGGGCAATCGCCAGGTCGAACCGCCCGCCGTCCTTGGGCAGGTCTGCCGGCGCGAGGTTGAGGGTGATGCGTCGTGCCGGGAAATTGAGTCCCGAATTGATGATCGCGCTGCGCACCCGGTCCTTGCTTTCCTTCACTGCTGCCTCTGGCAGACCGACCATCGTCAGTGACGGCAAGCCATTGGCCAGATGAACTTCAACGGTAACGGCGGGAGCCTCCACCCCCACCTGGGCGCGGCTGTGGACAATGGCGAGCGACATGAAGCGGTCCTTGAGACGAATAGGGTGCCGCGTCCTGCGGCTCTTGAAGATTAGTCGGCGAAAGCAGCGCGGGAGCTGCAATTGGAAGGGGAAATCTTCGCAGGATATTACCGAGGCGCCGGCGCCATCTCAGGATGAACGTGGCCCGGGCGAGGCCTCTGCTAAGCTGGATTTTGTCTGATCGGCACCGGGCGGGATCAACGCACAGAGAGGATGTGACCCATGGACGATCTGTTGGCGTTGTTGACCGACAAGCGCTTCATGCCCCACGGGCATTGCTACATGTGGCGGCCTGACCTGCTGTGGACCAATGTGATCGCCGACGGTTTGATCACCCTGTCCTACGTCACCATCCCCTTCACCCTCCTGTACTTTATCCACAAGCGCAAGGACGTACCGTTTGATTGGATGCTGGCGGCCTTTGGAGTGTTTATCCTGGCCTGCGGGACCAGCCACGTGATGGAGATCCTGACCATCTGGCAGCCCTATTACTGGCTGTCGGCGCTGGTCAAGGTGATCACCGCGATTGCCTCGGTGATTACCGCGATCCTGCTGGTCCGGCTGGTACCGGCAGCCCTGAAGATCCCCAGCCCGCAGCAATTGGCCAGGGTCAACGACGAGTTGCGCGAGGCGCAGGCCGAACTGGTCACGACGGCGCGCCGGGCCGGCATGGCGGAAATTGCCACCAATGTGCTGCACAACGTGGGCAACGTGCTCAATAGCGTGAATGTGTCAGCCCAGGTCCTGTACGAGAAGGTGCATACGTCCAAGGGGCCATCGGTGGCCAAAGTCGTCCAGCTGATGAAGGAGCATCCCGATGACCTCGGTGACTTCATCAGCAGCGACCCGAAGGGGCGCGCGCTACCCGATTATCTCGACAAGCTGGCCGACGCGCTGGCAATCGAGCAACAGGGCATGATCGCCGAGCTGGCGCAGTTGACCCGCCGGATCGACCACATCAAGGAAATCGTCGCCACCCAGCAGTCCTACGCCGGTAATTCCAGCGTGCTGGAACCGGGCATGCTGCGTGAACTGGTGGAGGATGTGGTGCGCATCAGCGGGGTGTCCCTGGTGCGGCACAAGGTGACGCTGGTCCAGGAACTTGACGATGTGCCGATGATGCCGCTGGACAAGCACAAGGTCTTGCAGATCCTGGTCAACCTGATAAACAACGCCAAGCAGGCGCTTGTCCCGGTCACGGATCGGTCGCCGCACATCACGTTACGCCTGAAGGCGGTTGACGACGCCCGTGTGCGAATCGAGGTGGAGGACAATGGCGAAGGCATTACCGAGGACAACCTTGCCCGGGTGTTCGAGCATGGCTTCACCACGCGTGCCGATGGTCATGGTTTTGGCCTGCATAGCTGCATCCTGGCCGCCCATGAGATGGGCGGCGACCTGACCGTGCGCAGCGCGGGGGAGGGCCAGGGGGCGCTTTTTATCTTGGAACTGCCGATCACGCCGGCCCCCGGGCAATCGCGAAAGGTTGCCCAAGGCTGAGGTCGCTTATGGCGAGGTCGAGGCCAGTCGCTCTTCCAGCTCGGCTACTTTTGCCTCCAGGCTTTCCAACCTGGCCCGAGTCCGGGCCAGCACGACCATCTGGCTGTCGAATTCCTCCCGACTGACCAAGTCCAGCTTGCTGAAGCCGCTTTGCAGCAAGGCCTTGAACTGGCTTTCGATTTCGCTTTTGGGCAGCGGCGTGTCGCCACTCAACAGGCGGGAGGCATGGCCGCTCAGGGCGTCGAGGAGGTCTTTGGGCGCAAGCATGGCAGGGTGTCCTGGAAAACAATGGCGGGCAGTGTATCACGCAGTGTCTATAGTCAATTCGCCAGGCAGGGATGCACGCTTTTCGCGCACGGGGCCGGGCGCTGTCGCACCGTTGTTGTGCGTATCGTTGCGCTTCGTGGCCCGACACCGCCGCATGCAACGGGTAAGGGGTTGAAATCAGGAGGGTTGGGCACAGATGGCAAGGTTTCTGCTTAGAGGCTGATGACCCATGCACTGATGCAGTCGCTGTGACGAATGCAGTGCAGCAGGCGAAACGGGGAGTTTCGTCAGGATCGGTTAACTGGCACCTGTCGGGCAACTTGGGCCGACGACGCGTTACAAAGCCAGGCACTGCGCTTAGACTTGAGTCGGGTTTGTTTTCCTGGGGCAAGTCCACCAATTCGGGAGAAAGTTTCATGAAGCTAGTCACTGCCATCATCAAGCCGTTCAAGTTGGACGACGTGCGCGAGTCGTTGTCCGAGATCGGCGTGCAGGGCATTACCGTTACTGAGGTCAAAGGCTTCGGTCGGCAGAAAGGTCACACCGAGCTGTATCGCGGCGCGGAATACGTGGTCGATTTCCTGCCCAAGGTGAAGATCGACGTCGCCATTGACGACAAGGATCTTGACCGGGTGATCGAGGCAATCACCAAGGCCGCCAACACCGGCAAGATCGGTGACGGGAAGATCTTTGTGGTCAATCTGGAACAGGCTATCCGCATCCGTACCGGCGAAACCGATACCGACGCCATCTAAGCCGCCAAACCCAACGCCCCAGGAGAAAACAATATGACTCTGCGTAAATTCGCAGGGCTAGGAGCCCTGTTGTCCTTCGCAATGCCTGGCCTGGCCATGGCAGAAGAAGCGGCAGCCCCCGTCCTGAACTCCGGCGACACCGCCTGGATGCTGACGGCCACGATTCTTGTACTGTTCATGACCATTCCCGGCCTCGCCCTGTTCTACGGTGGCATGGTCCGGTCGAAAAACCTTCTTTCCGTGATGATGCAGTGCTTTGCCATTACCGGTCTGATCAGCGTCCTGTGGGTCATCTATGGCTACAGCATCGCGTTCGACACCACCGGCATGGAGCAGGGCGTCGTCAACTTCAATTCCTTCATCGGTGGCCTGGGCAAAGCTTTCCTGGCCGGCGTCACGCCAGCGAGCTTGACCGGCCCGGCGGCGCTGTTCCCTGAGGCGGTGTTCATCACCTTCCAGATGACCTTCGCCATCATCACTCCGGCCCTGATCGTCGGCGCGTTTGCCGAGCGGATGAAGTTCTCCGCCATGCTGATCTTCATGGGCGTGTGGTTCACCCTTGTGTATGCGCCGATTGCGCACATGGTCTGGTCCGGTAACGGCGGCCTGCTGTGGGACTGGGGTGTGCTGGACTTCGCTGGCGGCACCGTGGTGCACATCAACGCCGGTATCGCAGGCCTGGTGGCGTGCCTGGTGTTGGGCAAGCGCAAGGGCTTCCCGACCACGCCAATGGCGCCGCATAACCTGGGTTACACCCTGATGGGCGCGGCCATGCTGTGGGTCGGCTGGTTCGGCTTCAACGCCGGTTCCGCCGTTGCCGCCAACGGCACCGCCGGCATGGCGATGCTGGTCACCCAGATCGCTACCGCCGCGGCGGCGCTGGGCTGGATGTTTGCCGAGTGGATCACCCATGGCAAGCCAAGCGCACTGGGTATCGCCTCGGGTGTCGTGGCCGGCCTGGTCGCCATCACTCCCGCTGCTGGCACAGTGGGCCCGATGGGCGCCCTGGTTATCGGCCTGGCGGCCGGTGTGGTGTGCTTCTTCTGCGCCACCACCCTCAAGCGCAAACTCGGCTATGACGACTCCCTGGACGCCTTCGGCGTGCATGGCATCGGCGGTATCCTCGGCGCGATCCTGACCGGCGTGTTCGCCGCACCGGCCCTGGGCGGCTTCGGCACCGTGACCGATATCGGCGCGCAAGTGTGGATTCAATTCAAGGGTGTGGCGTTCACCGTGGTCTACACCGCGATCGTCACCTTCATCATCCTCAAGGTACTGGACGCCGTCATGGGTCTGCGCGTCTCCGAGGAAGAAGAAGCCGTGGGCCTGGACCTGGCCCAGCACAACGAGCGCGGTTACAACCTGTAAGCAGCGCATAAAAAAAATGCCCGGTTCGCCGGGCATTTTTTTGTCTGGAATTTGTCATTGCTCACAGGGCGTGCTGGTTTTTCCGACGCCTTTTGTTGTGTATGCGACATGGGTTTTTCTACCGCCAAAGGCTTACATGGGGGCAAGAATATTAGGCCCTTTGTTTTTTCCCAGAGCGCGCTAGAATGCGCGCCGAACGTGCGGAGATCTGTATGTGGCAGCAGACGTTGATAACCCTGCGGGCAAGGCCCCGGGGCTTTCATCTGGTGACAGACGAGTTGCTCGCCGGCTTGCCTGAACTCAAGGCCTGTCGTGTCGGTCTGTTGCATCTGTGGCTGCAGCATACCTCGGCCTCGTTGACCATCAACGAGAACGCCGATCCGGCGGTACGTCGAGACTTCGAACGATTTTTCAATCGGCTGATCCCACAAGGAACCGCCGACTATGAGCACAACGACGAAGGCCTGGACGACCTCCCGGCGCACTTCAAGGCCAGTGTGCTGGGGTGTCAACTCAGCCTTCCGGTAACGGCGGGGCGGTTGGCATTGGGTACCTGGCAAGGTGTCTATTTGGGCGAACACCGTGATCATGGCGGTGCTCGTAAAGTCCTCGCCACCTTGCACGGTGAAGGGGCATGACCGCTGATTGCCGGCGGATCTTGAATTTTTTCTGGCAGCCTTCGACAGATGGCGAAGCTGGGCTATAACTAATCTGCTTTTCGCAAGTCATGAGGTAGAACATGAGCGACGATGATCTGGAAAACGACGACCTCGAAGTAGGTGATGAAGACGAGGCCGAAGAAGGCCTGGAAGCGGCGGCTGAAGACGTCGCTGACGACGACGGTGCCGATGTTCCGGTCCCGACTGCCAAAGGCAAGGCCAAGGCAGCGGTATCGGTCGACGAGTTGCCGAGCGTAGAGGCCAAGAACAAGGAGCGTGATGCGCTCGCCAAGGCCATGGAGGAATTCCTGGCCCGGGGCGGAAAGGTGCAGGAAGTGGAGGCCAACGTGGTCGCTGATCCGCCCAAGAAGCCTGACAACAAGTACGGCAGCCGCCCTATCTGAGTATCTGCCCTTGCTTGCTGAAAAAGCCCGCCGTCGCTGCGGGCTTTTTCATGGGTGCGATTCTGTTCCCAGACCAGGCGCAGTCTCTGTGGGAGCGAGCTTGCTCGCGATAGCGGTGGGTCTGTTGGGAGTTGATGTTGTATGTGCCGCCGTCATCGCGAGCAAGCTCGCTCCCACAGAAGGCTGTGGCTACAGGGCAGGGTTCAGCGCTGGCTATGCCACGCTGCCAACAACCCCGGCAGTTCGGTCAGGCTGCGGATCTCTGCGTCGGGGGCGTGATCGGCGTCCCAGGCCTTGCCCGTCGGGTTGAACCACACCGCGCGCAGGCCGGCCTGTTGGGCGCCGGCGATATCGTCGCCCGGGTGATCGCCGATGTGCACGGCGGTTTGCGCCGTTGCACCGCCGCGTTGCAAGGCTTCGTGGAACAGCCGGGCGTCAGGCTTGGCGACGCCGATGTCTTCGGCGCACAAGGCAAACTTGAAGTAGTCGGCCAGTCCGAGGCGACGCACATCGGCATTGCCGTTGGTGACGACGCCAAGGGCGAACTGGTTGGCGAGGATTTCCAGGGTCGGCTCGACGTCGGGAAAGACCTCCAGTTGATGCCGGGCATGGAGGAATGCCTCGAATCCCTGGTCTGCCAACTCCGAGGCTCGCCACTGGTCATAACCGGCGTCTTGCAGCGCCCGGAACAGCACGCGTCGGCGCAGTGCACTAATGCGGTGCTTGAGGTTCGGTTCTTCGCTGAGCACTTGCGCGCGGATCGCCCACAGGCGCTCCACCGGGAAATCGCCCAGGTCAGGCGCGTTGTCGGTCAGCCATTGGCGTAGGACGGCTTCGGCGCTGGCGATCACCGGCGCGGTGTCCCACAGCGTGTCGTCCAGGTCGAAAGTGATGAGCTCGATGGTCATGATTCGTCGCCCTTGATGCGTTTGGCCCTGGGGTGGGCACTGTCATAGACCGTCGCCAGGTGCTGGAAATCCAGGTGGGTATAGATCTGGGTGGTCTTGATGTCCGAGTGGCCGAGCAGCTCCTGGACGGCGCGCAGGTCCTGGGAGGATTCCAGCAGATGGCTGGCGAAGGAATGCCTGAGCATGTGCGGGTGCAGGTTCTGCCCCAGCTCACGTTCGCCGGTGGCCTTGACCCGCAGTTGGATGGTCCGCGGGCCCAGGCGTCGGCCCTGCTGGCTGATGAACACCGCGTCATCGACCGGATTGGCCAGTGCTCGCAGCGGCAACCACAATTCCAAGGCTTCGCGGGCTTTGCGGCCGATAGGCAACAGTCGGGTCTTGCTGCCCTTGCCGAGCACCTGGACCATGCCGTCGGCCAAGTCCAGTTGATCCAGGTTCAGCCCCGTCAGCTCGGAAAGCCGCAAGCCGGAGGAGTAGAAGAGTTCGAGGATCGCCTGGTCCCGTCGCGCCATGAAGTCATCCTCGACGGCGCCGTCCAGCAATTGCAGGGCGCGGTCGGTGTCGAGGGTCTTTGGCAGGCGGCGTTCGCCTTTGGGCGGTGCCAGGCCGGTGGCCGGGTCGTGATCGCACAGGCCTTCGCGGTTCAGGTAGTGATACAGGCCCCGCACCGCCGACAAAAGTCGCGCCAGGCTGCGGGAGGATTGCCCCTGCTGGTGCAGGCGGGCGACGAGGCTGCGCAGGCGCTGGATGTCGAGGCTCGACCAGGTGTCGATGTTCTGCTTCTGGCACCAGCCGAGCACTTTTTCCAGGTCACGGCGGTAGGCCGACAAGGTGTGAGGCGACACCTGGCGCTCACTGCGCAGGTGTTCGCAGTAGGCGTCCAACTGCCGTTCCATCGTCAGCGTACCGAGCGCAGCGAACCGGCGACCCGTGGCAGCACCCGACCGGTGACTTCGGCGATGTAGCTCAGGAACAACGTGCCCACCGAGCTCTTGTAGTGCTGCGGATCGCGGCTGGCGATGGCCAATACGCCGTGGACGCCCTGGTGGGCGATGGCCACGACTGCAGTGGAACCGATCTGCTTGCGCTGCTCCTCGCCAAACAGGAAGTCCAGCTCGTGCTCGCGCAGGCTGCCGCTGACACTTTTGTTCTCCGTGAGCAGGCCGCCGATGGCTGTCTGCGCGTCGGCGTGGGTGACCCAGCGGCCCACCGGCATGGCGTTGTCGCCAAACAGGATCAGGCTGACGAAGGGCACCTGGAAATCCTGGCGCAGGCTGTCCTCGACGCTCATCACCACGTCTTCCAGGGTGCTGGCATCCATCAGTGCAAGAATCAGCCGCCGGGTCTTGTCGAAGAGCCGATCGTTGTCCCGGGCGACGTCCATCAGGTGCGAAAGGCGATGGCGCATCTCGATGTTGCGCTCACGCAGGATCTTCATCTGGTGCTCGACCAGCGACACGGTATCGCCGCGCCGGTGGGGGATCCGCATCGTGGCAAGCAGGTCTTCATGCTCGACGAAGAAGTCCGGATGCGCCTCCAGGTACGCGGTCACCGCCGCTGAGTCTGGAAGGCTCGGGGTTTCGTCGGATTGCGGGGCTGGAACCTTTGGCTTGTCGGTCATGGGTTTGGCTCACTCAAAGACGAACTTGTCCTTCGTATACGCGTACGGCCGGGCCGGTCATCATGACCGGTTCGCCAGGGCCTGCCCACTCGATGGACAGGCGCCCGCCGGGCAGGTCGATCAACAGGGGCGAATCCATCCACCCTTGGCTGATCGCAGCGACGGCCGCAGCGCAGGCGCCGGTGCCGCAGGCCTGGGTTTCCCCGGCGCCGCGTTCCCAGACGCGCAGTTGGGCGCGGTGGCGGTCGATGACCTGCAGGAAACCCACGTTTACCCGCGCCGGAAAGCGCGGGTGGTTTTCGATCTTCGGCCCCAGTGCGTGTACCGGTGCGCTGTTGATGTCGTCCACGCGCAGCACCGCATGGGGATTGCCCATGGACACCGCCGCCAGTTCCACTGGCGTGCCGTCGACATCAACGGTGTAGTTCAGGGCCTGGGCCTCTGCCTGGAACGGAATGTCCGCCGGCACCAGGCGTGGAGCACCCATGTTGACGCCGATCTGGCCGTCGCTGCGCACATCGAGTTCGATGATGCCGCTCTTGGTCTCGACGCGAATCTGCCGCTTGGCGGTCAGGCGCTTGTCCAGCACGAAGCGGGCGAAGCAGCGCGCGCCGTTACCGCACTGTTCCACTTCCGAACCGTCGGCGTTGAAGATCCGGTAGCGGAAATCCACGTCCGGGTTGTTGGGCGCCTCGACGATCAGCAACTGGTCGAAACCGATACCGGTGTGCCGATCACCCCATTGCTTGGCGTGCTTGGGCAGGATGTGCGCGTGCTGGCTGACCAGGTCGAGGACCATGAAGTCATTGCCCAGGCCGTGCATCTTGGTAAAACGCAGCAGCATGGTATTACTCCGGCAGCAGGCTTTCGCCGGCAAACAGCTCGGCTACCGTCTCGCGGCGGCGTACTTCGAATGCCTGATCACCGTCCACCAGCACCTCGGCGCAGCGGCCACGGGTGTTGTAGTTGGAACTCATGACAAACCCGTAGGCACCCGCCGAATGCACGGCCAGCAGATCGCCTTCTTCCAGCGCGAGCTCACGACCCTTGGCGAGGAAGTCACCGGTTTCGCAGATCGGCCCGACGATGTCGTAGCTGCGGGCTTCGCTGTCACGTGGGCGCACGGCGGTGACGTCCATCCAGGCCTGGTACAGCGCCGGGCGGATCAGGTCGTTCATGGCCGCATCGACGATGGCGAAATCCTTGTGTTCGGTGTGCTTGAGGTACTCGACCTGGGTCAGCAGCACGCCGGCGTTGGCGACGATGTAGCGGCCCGGCTCGAACATCAACGCCAGGTCGCGGCCGTCGAGGCGTTCGCGCACGGTCTTGATGTAGTCGGCCACCAGCGGCGGCTCTTCATCGCGATAGCGCACGCCGACACCACCACCCAGGTCGATATGGCGCAGGTAGATGCCGCAGTCGCCGAGGCGATCGACCAGTGCCAGCAGGCGGTCGAGGGCGTCGATGAAGGGTTCGAGGGTGGTCAGTTGCGAGCCGATGTGGCAATCGACGCCCAGCACTTCCAGGTTCGGCAGTTGGGCGGCGCGCACGTACACGTCCTCGGCGTCGGCAATGGCGATGCCGAACTTGTTTTCCTTCAGGCCGGTGGAAATGTACGGATGGGTGCCGGCGTCGACGTCCGGGTTCACGCGCAGGGAAACCGGCGCACGAACGCCCAGTTCGGCGGCGACGACTTGCAGGCGTTCCAGCTCATCGGTGGATTCGATATTGAAGCAGTGCACGCCGACTTCCAGGGCGCGACGCATGTCTTCGCGGGTCTTGCCAACGCCGGAGAACACGATCTTGTCAGCGCTGCCGCCAGCGGCCAGCACACGCTCCAGCTCGCCACCGGACACGATGTCGAAGCCGGCGCCCAGGCGTGCCAGGACGTTGAGCACGCCCAGGTTCGAGTTGGCTTTTACAGCGAAGCACACCAGGTGCGGCATGCCGTCGAGGGCATCGGCGAACGTGCGGTACTGGGCTTCGATGTGGGCACGGGAATAGACGTAGGTCGGCGTGCCGAAACGTTCGGCGATCGCAGACAGGGCGACCCCTTCCGCGAACAGCTCCCCGCCACGGTAGTTAAAAGCGTCCATGGCGTTCCCTTAGTAGGTGGTCTGGGTGTCGTGCGTGTGGGATTTGGATTGCGACGACTTGGCCTGCTCTGCTTGTTCTTCGGGAGACTTGCTGTCATCAGGCAGGTACAGCGGACCTTTTTGACCACAGGCTGTCACAAGGCAGGCAACCGCGACGAGCGCAGCAAGGGAAGAGATCAGGCGCTTCATGGCGAAATCCTTGAAAATGCGTTAATTGCGCCGGAGTATACCGGCCACCCGACAGCTTGCCTATGCAACGGGGCGCCCGTCCGGCGGGCCTTGGGCTCCAGCGGCGCCCATTTGGTGAACAATGTTCAGCACCCACGGGCCCTTGGTCGTTATCCTTTGCATTCAGCCGGGCGCGTCCGTATCTTGCGGCGCTTGAGCCCGATCAGACATTTTTGAGGTTGCCGCAATGAGTTTGTCCGAAGCCCGTTTCCACGATCTGGTCGATGCGACCCAGCAAACGCTGGAGGATATCTTCGAAGAAAGCGACCTGGACATCGACCTTGAAATGTCCGCCGGCGTGCTGACGGTCAAGTTCGAAAACGGTACCCAGCTGATTTTCAGCCGCCAGGAACCGTTGCGACAGTTGTGGCTGGCGGCGGTGTCCGGCGGCTTCCACTTCGACTACGACGAGGAAAGCGAACGCTGGATGTGCGACAAGAGTGAAGAGCAACTGGGCGAGATGCTCGAACGAATCGTCAAGCAACAGGCCGGCGTCGAATTCGATTTCGAAGGCTTGTGATTTCGTGAGCCAGACCGTCCCGGCGCGGCCGCCCAAGCCGCTCTACAGCAATGTCAGCCCGGCCGTGCCGTCGCCGTGCACCAGCGTGTGCAAGCTCAATGAGCACAAGGTCTGCCTCGGCTGTTTCCGGCATGTGGAGGATATCCGCGAATGGCGCTCGGCCGACGATGAGCGTCGGCGGGTGATTTGTGCCGAGGCGCTCAAGCGCCGATCCCTGAAGTAGCCACTCACGGATGGATGAGCGCTTTGTGACGAGGGAGCTTGCTCCCGCTCGGCTGCGCAGCAGTCGCAGTTTTTTGGTCGCTTCGCCCGAGGCGTCGGACCGTCCCAGCGGGAGCAAGCTCCCTCGCCACAGGGGCCGGTGTTGTCCATGGGCAAGGCAAATCTTGCCTGGGTTGTATATTTTTTGAGCTGTGGTAGTGTCCAGCAACGCCTCACCCCATCGAGGCGCGTGAAAACCCCGTCTTTATGTGGCGGGGTTTTGCTTTTTTCGTGCAGAAGAAAGGAGTCTGCCTGGACCATGACCGCACCTTCCATCACCCTGACTCGCCTGGACGTACAGCGTCTGGAGCGCTTGATCGACAGCCTGGATGAAACGCTGCCAGGCGTGGTCGCCTTGCAAACCGAACTGGATCGCGCCGAAACCCTGGTGGGGCACGATGAAGTGCCTGCCGATGTCGTGACCATGAATTCGCGGGTGCACTGCCGCGAGGAAAGCAGCGGCAAGGATTATCACCTGACGTTGGTGTATCCACAGGACGCCAATGCGGACGAGGGGCGGATTTCGATTCTTGCGCCAGTGGGCAGCGCCTTGCTGGGCTTGAAGGTCGGGCAGCACATCGACTGGCCGGCCCCGGGCGGCAAGACGCTGAAACTGACCTTGCTGGAAGTCGAGTCGCAGCCGGTCAATGGCGGCGACTGCACGTTCTGACCCCGTCTCAGACCTGGTTCAGCGCCTCGTTCAGCGCGCGTTCCAGGTCCGCCTTGTAGCGCAGGAATAAATTGCTTGAGCAAGCGCTGTCACCCACCAGGCCCGAGAGGTCCAGGTCGGTGATGTAGCAGCGATAGCGCTCGGCCTCGCGGCGCTGGCCGACAATTTCCCTGGCGACCACGCGGAACAATTGGTCGCCATGTTCCAGCTCCGAAAATTCGCGCTGATCGCAATAGAGGGTGACGTGCACCTGGCCGTGCGCGGCTTTGCCGATGATCGCCTGTACGTCATAGAACGACTTGTTGACCGGCGTTTGCGGCGATTGCCGTGATTCGACACGCCGGGCCCGTCCGCTGCCAGAAGGCAAGAGTTGGTAATAGAGAGTTTCCAAGGGCAGGGGCTGCGCCCCGTCCATCGGTAACAAGGCATCGCGGCGGTAAAGTACCGATTGCAGGAATCGCTGCAGCGGCACCAGCAGGCTTTGTTCATCGTGGAATGGCAAGCGTTGCTGCCACAACGCATTGAACTCATCGAGCACGTACAGCTCGGCTTCTTCTTCATAGACCCGGTAGAACACCTGGATGCACTCGGGCTGGCCCATGGGCAGGATCAGCGCTACGTCGTGATCTTCCAGCGCCATCGCGTCCAAGTGCAGCGGGCTATAGGCCGTCAATTCTTCGCCCAGATAATCCATCAGCGCCGACAGGCTGCCGAGCGCCACGTGGTTGACCTGGCCCGGCACCAATTCCAGCACGTGGTAGTGCTGCTGGACCTGAAGCAGGTAGCGATAGTTGAGTCTGCTCAGCAGCAAGGTCTGGGCCGTCTCGATAACTTCCTCGACCCGTCGCGCGATGAACTGCGCGCGGTTGTGGCAGAAACAGCGGACCTGCAAGCGTGGCTGGTGCCGTGTCGCCGGCAGATCGTTGAGGTAATCGCGCAAACAGTCGAGCAACGCATGCTCGCCGTCGAAGCGGGTGACCAGCACTTCATTCCAGCTATTGAGCGTGACCTGGTCGAGGGTCAGCACCAGGTTCTCCCGCACCCCGGCATAGCTCAGGGAATCGGTGCGCTCGGTGGTCATCAGGATGTTCAGGTCGCGATGATGCTTGAGCGGGTCGACGCCGACGTTCACCAGGATCAGCACTTCGCTGGGGACGCTGGCATGCAGTAATTGTTCTTCGTCGACTGTCGTCAGAGGCAGGGCAATGGCCTGTTGCAGGCTGCCCAGCAGGTTGAACAGCTCAAACTCGCTCAGGTCGCTTTCGCCGGGGTGCAGCGCCAGGCGCGTGCTGCTGTCGATCACGCCGTTGCGATGGCACCAGGTGAGCAATTCAAGCAATTCGCGGCTGCGCTTGATGGGGGCGAAGTTTTCCCATTCCAGGGCGTTCAGGCTGCCGTTGTACAAGCCCCACTGGTTCTGCCCCGGTTCTTTCTTGTTCGGCGACTGGACCAGGGTCAGGGTGTCTTCGGCCAGGTCCGGGGCGATTCCAGGATTGATGAATTCGACCTTGTCGGCCTTGCGCTCGAAGGCCGCGTACAACCGACGACCGAGGACATTCAGGTCGCGCTTGTTGATCAGGCTGACGGTCTTTTCGGTGCGGGCGAACTGGGTCAGGAAGCGATAGCTGTAGGTCAGCTCGCCGACCAGCGCGCGCCGCTCATTGCTGACCTGGCGCACCTTCCATTGGCTGCGGCTGTCCAGCAGGGCGAGTTGACGTTGATCCCAGCCCCACTCACGGGCCAGGCGTTCCAGCAGGTTGCGCTGCCAGCCGCTGCTGCGAACCGGGCCGGTGAGCTTGCGATTGACCTTGAGGTACAGCGCACGCCGGATCAGCTCAAGGCGCTCGGGTTCGCCACGGACGTTGAGGTATTCCTCGATCCGGCGATAAACCACCATGTACGGGTCCAGTTCGTCCAGGTCCAGGCGGTTGGCAAATACGGCCTGCTTGAAGCGCAGGCTCAGGCAGCGCACCGTTGGGTGTTCGCTGGCGTAGACCTCGGTGAGCAGGAGCTTGAGCACGGACTTGTAGGGCGACTCGATGCCCTTGAACAACTGCCAGAGCCCAGCGCCGATGAATTCTCCCGGCGGGATGTAGGCCAGGTGTCCCAAGTCCAGGGTTTCGTCTGCACGAATGAAACGCTTGGATATCAGCGTATGAGTGTATTGCTCATAGTTTTCTTCTTCGTAGACCGGCACCAGCCACCAGATCGGCGTACGCCCGGCCAGCCAGATCGCGGTGCGGTAGAACTCGTCCAGCAGCAGATAGTGTTGTGTGGTGCCGCAGTCATCGGAGCTGAGCTGATTGTCCCGTTCGCCCCGGACGAATCGCGCCGGGTCGATGAGAAAAAAGTGCGCTTCAGCGCCCTGGGTCGCGGCCCAGGTTTCCAGCAACTGGCATTTCTTGCGCAGCTCGGCCAATTCATCGTCGCTCAGGTCCGGCCCGTGGCACACCCACACGTCCATATCGCTCTGGTCGGCCTGGGCCAGGGTGCCGAGGCTGCCCATCAGGAACAGGCCAAGGATCGGCCGTGGTGGGTTGCTGCCATGGCGCGGCTTGTAGGAAAACGACCGGGTCAGGCGTTGGGCTTCGGCGAGGACGTTGGCGTCGGGTTCGTAATTGGATAACCCGGCGGGCGTGCTCCCCGAGACGTAGCCGGGCAGTAGCGGATGGTTGACGTGAAAAAACAGGGGAAGCAGCGTCAGCACGCCTTGCTGGCGGGTCGACAAACCTTCCAGGGCACGCTCCATGCGTACGGAGTTGAGCTTGAGAAAACGCGCGCGCAATTGGCTCAGGACCTTGCGGTCGATTCCCTCGTCCAGATCGGGGCGTATTTCGTGATTGCGGGTCATGTCAGCTCAAACCGGCTCGCGGCGTCGAACGTGGGGAACAACACAGGTGATGGCAGGTTAGCGCCCGTCTCTTGGAATTCTTGAGCTGGAAATGATTTTGAAATCAGGATTTTTACGCAAGAAGCCTGTACGCCTGCGGAAATCCCGATGAAGGGGATTTCCGTGGGCGGGGAGAGATCAGGCGGTTTCTTCGGCGCGGAGTATTGTCAGGACAGTTTGCACATTTTGCGCGGCATCACGCCCCAGGCTGGTCAGGTAGCCGCCATCGGGTTGGTCTATCAAGTCTTTTTCAAACAGCCGTTGGGCAGCGGCGATAGCTTTGGGGGCAGCGGTCTGATGAATTTTCAGGCCTTCCTGGGAACTGTCCAGGTTGAAGAGTGCAAGGATTTCCAGTTCGGCAACCAGCTCAGGGGTAAGCGACATAAGGACTCCAGACTTTCTAGGAATTTGGACGACAGCGTCACTAAGGTGAGCGCACTTGGCCGAGCTGTCCAGTGTCAGTGTCATGCTTTTTTTGTTTTTTGTAGCGAGTCCAGGCAAGTCCCTTGTGGCGAGGGGATTTATCCCCGCTGGGGCGCGAAGCGGCCCTAAAAAATGGATTCATTACCATTTTGGGCCTGCTGCGCAGTCCAGCGGGGATAAATCCCCTCGCCACAAAGAGCAGCTGTGCTTGTCGATTCAGTTCTTTTCCGGCGGCAGCTCGGGCAGGGCGCGCAACGCGGCTTCGTACCACTCGGTATCGAACGGACGGTCTTCTTCCAGGATCGCGTCGATTTCCACCGCCAGCACGTGGGCCATCAGGTTGAGGATCTCTTCGCGTTCATAACCCACCAGGGTCAGCTTGTTGAACGTGGCCTTGGCCGCTGGCGGGTTGTCGCTTTCGATCTGGTTCTCGATGGCCTGGATCAGCGTGTTCTCGACGAATTCTTCTTCGTCATTGTCGATGTCAGTCGGCTCGCTCATGGCAGGCTCCTTGGGGAAAAGGACGCCAGTTTACCTGCATTCACCGGTGTGATGCGCCTGGCGCGAAATGCGTCGGCGGGCTATAACCCAAGGCTGCCAACCCCGTACGGCCTGGAGGCTATGGAATGCTTAAGCTTTATGGTTTTTGTGTCAGCAATTATTACAACATGGTCAAGCTGGCGCTGCTGGAGAAGGGGCTGCCCTTCGAAGAGGTCCCGTTCGTGGGGGCCCAGACTCCCGAAGCGCTGGCCATCAGCCCTCGCGGTAAAGTGCCGGTGCTGAAGACCGAGCAGGGATTTATCAACGAAACCAGCGTGATCCTCGAATACCTCGAGCAAGCCCAGCCAGGCAAGGCCTTGTTGCCCGCCGATCCGTTCGAGCGCGCCCAGGTATTGGCCTTGTGCCGGGAAATCGAGCTGTACATCGAGTTGCCTGGACGTGCCTGCTACGCCGAGGCTTTTTTCGGCATGCCGGTGCCGGATGCGGTCAAGGAGAAGGCCAAGGGTGAATTGCTGCTGGGGTTCGCTTCCCTCGGCCGGCACGGAAAATTCGCGCCGTACGTGGCGGGTGAGACCCTGAGCGTTGCCGACTTGTACTTCTACTACAGCCTGTCGCTGGTCTTGCAGGTGGGCAAGAAAGTCTTCGATATCGACCTGCTGGCCGATATGCCAAAGGCGAAGGCCTTGATGGAATTGATGGGGCAGAACCCGCACGTGCAGCGGATCGCTGCGGACAGGGAGGCAGAGATGCCGGCGTTTTTGGCAAGGATCTCCGCCAAGAAGTGATACTTTTGCTGCTCTGAAGGGCGCTATCGCGAGCAAGCTCGCTCCCACAGTTGGATCTCCAATGTTCGCAATTATGCGTCTACCGAAGATCTACTGTGGGAGCGAGCTTGCTCGCGATGCTTTTGGCTTTGAGCTGTTAGCGGCTGGCAAGCAGCGCCTGGCCTCGCACCACGGCTGCCTTGACCTGCGCCGGCGCCGTTCCGCCAACGTGGTCACGGGCATTGACCGAACCTTCCAGGGTCAGCACCGCAAACACATCCTGCTCGATCTGGTCGCTGAACTGGCGCAGTTCGTCCAGGCTCATTTCCGCCAGGTCCTTGCCAGTGTCCACGCCGTACTTCACCGCATGGCCGACGATTTCGTGGCAATCACGGAACGGCAAGCCACGGCGCACGAGGTAGTCGGCCAGGTCGGTGGCGGTGGAGAAACCGCGCAGGGCCGCTTCGCGCATGACCGCATGCTTGGGCCTGATGGCCGGGATCATGTCGGCGAAAGCCCGCAGCGAATCGCGCAAGGTGTCGGCCGCGTCGAACAGCGGTTCCTTGTCTTCCTGGTTATCCTTGTTATAGGCCAGTGGCTGGCCTTTCATCAGGGTCAACAGGCCCATCAGCGCACCGAATACCCGGCCGCTCTTGCCCCGTACCAGTTCCGGTACGTCAGGGTTTTTCTTTTGCGGCATGATCGAGCTGCCGGTGCAGAAGCGGTCGGGCAGATCGATGAATTGGAATTGCGCACTGGTCCACAGCACCAGTTCTTCGGAGAAGCGCGACAGGTGCATCATTGCAATGCTCGCGGCAGCGCAGAATTCGATGGCGAAATCGCGATCCGAGACGTTATCCAGCGAGTTTCCGCCGACGGCATCGAAGCCCAGCAGTTGCGCGGTGTACTCTCGGTCGATCGGGTAGGTGGTGCCGGCCAGCGCGGCGCTGCCCAGGGGCATGCGGTTGGTGCGCTTGCGGCAATCGACCAGGCGCTCGTAGTCGCGGCTGAGCATCTCGAACCAGGCCAGCATGTGATGCCCAAACGTTACAGGTTGCGCGGTTTGCAGGTGCGTGAAGCCGGGCATGATGCTCTCGGCCTCGCGCTCGGCTTGTTCCAGCAGGCCTTTTTGCAGGCGGGTGATCTCGGCCAGGATCAGGTCGATTTCATCGCGCAGCCACAAGCGGATGTCGGTGGCGACCTGGTCGTTGCGGCTGCGGCCGGTGTGCAGCTTCTTGCCGGTCACGCCGATGCGATCGGTCAGGCGCGCCTCGATGTTCATGTGCACGTCTTCCAGATCGACACGCCAGTCGAACTGGCCGGACTCGATCTCGCCCTGGATGGTCTTCAGGCCATTGATGATGCTGTCGCGCTCGGCATCGGTCAGCACGCCGACCTTGGCCAGCATGGTGGCGTGGGCGATCGAGCCCATGATGTCGTGGCGATACAGGCGCTGGTCGAAGTTGACGGAGGCGGTGAAGCGGGCGACGAAGGCGTCGACGGGTTCACTGAAGCGGCCGCCCCAGGACTGATTGGTCTTGTCAGTGCTCATGAATTCGCTCGTGATCGGCTGGAAAAAAGTAGCGGTTGAAGGCTGTGGCGGATGATAGCAGGGTTGCCGGGGCTGGCGCTGGCAGTGGTCGCCAGGTTTTTCGCAGCGAACGCCAACGGATCCAAAGGGTTTTTCGCACAACGATATTTTTCGATTGAGCAATATCGTCGCGGCAACCGTCTACAGTGGACGGTAAGGCTTTGCTTTTTCACCTGGACGCATCGGATGCACCAAGCAAGGGGGTGTGCATATTGGTCAAATCGATTGTTAACAAACCCTGTGGCGACGCTGTGCGACAACAGGCCTCGAGCATCGGTCGGCAAGCGCTGGTAAAGATAGGCAACCGCCTCGCGGCACTTTTTGGCCCTCGGACGAGTCTTAGCGTGGATCGCGGTGACGGATGTCACTTCCCCTGTCTACGCTATCCTTGTGCGAGACTCACGCAGGAATCCAGCGCAATATGAATGTCCTGATCGTTGACGACGAACCACTGGCCCGCGAGCGCCTGAGCCGATTGCTCGGTGAACTCGAGGGTTACAGTGTCCTGGAGCCGAGCGCCACCAATGGCGAAGAGGCATTGGCCCTTATCGACAGCCACAAGCCGGATATCGTGCTGCTCGACATTCGCATGCCTGGCCTGGACGGCTTGCAGGTCGCGGCGAAGCTGTGCGAGCGCGAGTCCCCGCCCGCGGTGGTGTTCTGCACCACTCGGGATGACTTTCCCCCCGAGGTATTGCAGGCCGGCGCCGTGGGCTACCTGATCAAGCCTGTTTCCGTTGAGGCGCTGGAAGAGGCGCTGCGCAAGGCAGAGCGGCCGAACCGCACACAACTGGCGGCGCTGACCCGTCCTGCCGCCGAAAGTGGCAGCGGTCCTCGCAGCCATATCAGTGCGCGGACGCGCAAGGGGATCGAACTGATCCCGTTGAACCAGGTGGTCTATTTCATTGCGGATCATAAATACGTGACGTTGCGCCACGAAAGCGGCGAAGTGCTGCTGGACGAGCCACTCAAGGCCCTCGAGGACGAGTTCGGCGAGCGGTTCGTGCGCATTCACCGCAACGCGTTGGTGGCGCGTGAACGCATCGAGCGGTTGCAGCGCACGCCCCATGGGCATTTCCAGTTGTACCTCAAAGGGCTTAACGGCGATGCACTGATTGTCAGCCGGCGGCATGTCGCGGGTGTGCGCAAGATGATGCAGCAGCTTTAGCACGACGCCTCGATGGGTTCTGTTTCCAGGATTGGCGGCCAGGGAGGCCTCGGGGTCGTGATTCAAATCAAAGCGGATTTGGCTGAGCTGTTATTATCTGCCGTATCTTTTAAGTACGGATTGATCCATGTCCCCTCGCGAGATCCGCATCGCCACCCGTAAAAGCGCCTTGGCCCTCTGGCAGGCCGAATACGTCAAAGCCCGCCTGGAAGCGGCCCATCCCGGTTTGATCGTGACGCTGGTGCCGATGGTCAGCCGCGGGGACAAGCTGCTGGATTCGCCACTGTCGAAGATCGGGGGAAAGGGCCTGTTCGTCAAGGAACTGGAAACGGCCTTGCTGGACAACGAAGCCGATATCGCCGTGCATTCGATGAAGGACGTGCCCATGGATTTCCCCCTGGGCCTGGGTCTTTTCTGTATCTGCGAGCGGGAAGACCCACGCGATGCGTTCGTCTCCAATACCTATGCCAGCCTTGATGCACTGCCCGCCGGGAGTGTGGTGGGTACTTCCAGCCTGCGTCGCCAGGCTCAGTTGCTGACTCGTCGTCCCGATCTGCAGATCCGTTTCCTGCGCGGCAACGTCAACACCCGCCTGGCGAAGCTCGATGCCGGCGAGTACGACGCGATCATCCTCGCCGCCGCTGGTTTGATCCGCTTGGGTTTCGAGGACCGCATCACCTCGGCCATCAGTGTCGACGACAGCCTGCCGGCTGGCGGGCAGGGTGCGGTAGGGATCGAGTGCCGCAGCGCCGATGACGAAATCCATGCCTTGCTGGCGCCTTTGCACCACGAAGACACCGCCATCCGTGTGTTCGCCGAACGTGCTCTCAACAAACATCTGAATGGCGGCTGCCAAGTGCCGATCGCCTGCTATGCCGTGCTCGAGGGCGAGCAAGTCTGGTTGCGTGGCCTGGTCGGCGATCCGAGCGGCGGCACGCTGCTCAGCGCTGAAGCCCGGGCACCGTGGCGCGATGCCGAGGCGCTGGGTGTGCGGGTCGCCGAAGACCTGCTGAGCCAAGGCGCTGACGACATCCTCAAAAAAGTCTACGGCGAGGCAGGCCCCGCGTGACAGGTTGGCGCCTGCTGCTTACCCGTCCAGCGGACGAGTCGCGCGCGCTGGCGGCTGTCCTGGCGGATGCCGGTGTCTACAGCAGCAGCCTGCCATTGCTGGATATCGAGCCGATTCCCCTTTCAGCGCCAGGGCAGGCGACCCTCCAGGCCTTGGATCAATATTGTGCCGTGATCGTGGTCAGCAAACCCGCTGCACGGTTGTGCGTGGAACTGCTGCGCCAATATTGGCCACACCCCCCGGACCAACCATGGTTCAGCGTGGGGGCTGCGACCGGCCAGATTCTTGCCGACGCCGGCCTTGGCGTGTCTTATCCCGATAATGGCGACGACAGCGAGGCCTTGCTTGAGCTTGCGGCGTTGCGACAGGCTATCGACCGACCTGACCCACGCGTCTTGATCGTGCGCGGTGAAGGCGGGCGCGGTTTGCTGGCAGAGCGTTTGCGCGAGCAAGGTGCTAGTGTCGATTACCTGGAGCTGTACCGGCGCGGCCTGCCGCAATATGGCCAGGACGCTTTGCCGGCGAAGGTTGAAGCGGAACGCTTGAACGCCCTGGTGGTCAGCAGTGGGCAGAGCTTCGAGCATCTGCACCGGTTGGCCGGTGAAGCGTGGCCCGCCCTGGCGCGGCTACCGTTGTTCGTGCCAAGCCCCAGGGTCGCCGAGATGGCGCGTGCCGCCGGGGCTCGGACAGTTGTGGATTGCCGTGGCGCCAGCGCCGCGGCTTTGCTGGCGGCGTTACGGGAACAATCCGTGCCGTTTTCTAATGCAAAGGATGGACACGTGAGCGAAACAGCCTTGCCAAAAGATCAAGATCAGCCAGCGCTCGATGCTCCGCTCGACGCCAAGGCGCCGATTGCGCCGCGTCGCGGCAACGGACTGGCGATTGTCGCGCTGTTGTTGGGCGCCGCCGGCGTGGCGGTGGGTGGCTGGGGCGTGTGGCAAGTGCGCCACTTGCAAGCCAACACCCAGCAGCAGTCTGCCCAGGTCCAGACGCTCAATGACCAGGCCCAGAGCCTCAAGCTCAATGAGCAACGCCTGAGTGAGCGCCTGGAGCAGTTGCCCGCGGCTGAAGAATTGGAAGAGCGGCGCCGCCAGGTCGCGCAGTTGCAGGGCGATCAGCAGCGCTTGAACCAGCGCCTGGAAACCGTGCTCGGTGCCAGCCGCAAGGATTGGCGCCTGGCTGAAGCCGAACACTTGTTGCGCCTGGCCAGCCTGCGCCTTTCCGCCCTGCAAGACATCAGCAGCGCCCAGGCATTGGTGCAGGGCGCGGATGAAATCCTGCGCGAGCAAAACGATCCGGGATCGTTCGCCGCACGCGAGCAACTGGCCAAGACTCTCGCCGCGCTACGCAGCACCGAACAACCGGATCGCACCGGCCTGTTCCTCCAGTTGGGTGCCTTGCGCGACCAGGTACTGCAGCTTTCAGAAGTGGCGCCCGAGTACAAGGATCGCGGTGAATCCCTGTTGGGCCTGACCGCCGATGGCGATGGTGCCAGCCGTTGGGCGCAGTGGTGGGATCAGATCTCCCGCTACATCCGCATCGATTTCAATGCCGATGAAAACGTTCGCCCACTCCTGGCCGGGCAGAGCTTGATGCAGGTGCGCCTGGCCTTGAGCCTGGCGCTGGAGCAGGCGCAATGGGCCGCTCTCAACGGCCAGGCGCCGGTCTACACCCAGGCGTTGGCCGAAGCGCGGGATGTGCTCAAGAACAACTTCAACCAGGACAACCCGCAAAGCAGGATCATGCTCGAGCGCGTCGTCGAGCTGAGCAAGTCGCCGGTCACTGTAGTCACGCCGGACCTGACCGGCACGTTGAGCGCGGTCCAGGCCTACCTTGAACGTCGCAACGTGAATGCCGAAGATTCCGTCAAGCCGATGCCCAAGGCTGGCGGGCAGGAGACCAAGCCATGAAACGCCTCTACGTGATTCTGTTCGTGGTCATCGCTGTCGCCGCCGTGCTGGGCGTGGCGATTGCCGAGCATTCGGGTTACGTGCTCGTGGCGTACAAGAACTTTCGTTACGAAGCCGGTCTCTGGGTCACCCTCGCATTGCTGGCTGTGCTCTGGCTGGTATGGCGGGGCGTGAGCGCCTTGATCGGGCTGGTCACCACGTCCACTGGCGTGGTCAATCCGTGGTCGCGCCGCAACCGCAGTCGTCGCGTGCAAGTCGCCATCGAGCACGGCCAGTTGGACCTGGCTGAAGGTCGCTGGGCCAGCGCCCAGCGGCACCTGCACCGTGCGGCCGAAGCCGAGCGCCAACCCTTGTTGTATTACCTCGGTGCCGCCCGTGCGGCCAACGAACAAGGTCTTTATGAGCAAAGCGACAGTTTGCTGGAGCGAGCCCTGGAGCGTCAGCCCCAGGCGGAACTGGCCATCGCGCTGACACACGCTCAGTTGCAGACGGACCGGGGCGACACCGACGGTGCCCTGGATACGCTGCAAGCCATGCATGATCGCCATCCGCATAACGTGCAGGTCCTGCGTCAGTTGCAGCGTTTGCACCAACAGCGCGGTGACTGGTCGGCGGTGATCAGGCTGTTGCCTGAGCTGCGCAAGGACAAGGTGCTGCCCGCCGCCGAACTGGCCGAGCTGGAGCGTCGTGCCTGGGGCGAAAACCTCACCCTGGCGGCACACCGCGAAGCCGATGGGAGCGTCGGCTTGCAGTCGCTCAACCGCGCCTGGCAACAATTGAGTTCCGCACAACGCCAGGAGCCGGCACTGGTGTTGGCCTATGCCGAACAGCTCCGGCAGCTGGGCGCCCAAGTAGAAGCGGAAGACGTGTTGCGCACCGCCCTCAAGCGCCAGTACGACAGTCACCTGGCACGCCTGTACGGCTTGGTTCGCGGTGCGGATCCAACCCGTCAATTGCAGGCGGCAGAGGGCTGGCTCAAGGACCATCCGACGGACCCAAGCCTGCTGTTGACGCTGGGGCGCCTGTGCCTGCAAAACAGTTTGTGGGGCAAGGCCCGGGATTATCTTGAAAGCAGCTTGCGGGCCCAGCGCAACCCCGAGGCTTGCGCCGAGCTTGCGCGGTTGCTGGCGCAACTGGGGGATGCGGAGCGTAGCAACCAGCTCTTCCAGGAGGGGTTGGGGTTGTTGGACGAGCGTTTGCTTGCAGCACCCCTGCCAGTTCCGGCGCAGGTCGTTTAAGCAGCAATCTAGTCGCTGTAGCGACGGTATTGTGCTGCCTTCGGTAAAGTCCTACAGCTAACTGCGCCAAGTCCCGTTGTGTCTGTCGGGAATTCCCTACACCTTTGGTGAAGTGTCCGCACGGGCCTGCCTTGAAAGGCCCGACGGCTTTCCTCTACCGTAACAGCTTGTCTCTTCTGTTACGGAACCGCCATGTCTTTGGCCAGCTCACGCTTCTTGTTTCTCATGGCTTCCATTGCCGCAGCCCTGGCTCTGGGTATCGCCAGTTACCTGGAATATGCGGTCGGCCTGACCCCGTGCAGCTTGTGCATTTTGCAGCGGTTATGCCTGACGATTCTCCTGGTGAATTGCCTTGGGGCTTGCATGCACGGTCCTGGCCGAAAGGGCAGTGTTGTCTATGCCACCGCAGGGGTGGTATTCGCGTCCGCAGGGTTGATGCTGGCGTGGCGTCAGGTCTTGGTGCAGAGCGCTTCGGTTGAGGGTTTGCCTGACTGCGTTGCCCGGTTGAAGGGAGCGGATTCGTGGTGGCATGCGATGAGCCATGTGCTTGAGGGCGCTATCGACTGCACAAGTGTCACTTGGACGTTATTCGATCTGAGCCTGCCCGAGTGGAGCCTGCTGTTTTTTCTTGCCCTGGCCATTTCGATGGCCTACCTGCTGTTGCGCCTGGCCTGGGATGCCCTGGTCCGCCCTTTCAGCGACCAGACGTCGCAGTTGGTCAGGGTGCTGGATTAAACACTTGTATGAACTTTATCTCCTGCGTACCTTGAAGCGGTTGTCGTGCGGGCATAATCTGGCCCGCACGTATCATTGGAATTGTGCCACTCGATCATGTTGTACCTGGCGTGTTCCTGGTCATCCAGGTGCGTTTCAGGCTGCGAGGGGCATGACTCAGAAGGGAAGAAATCACCATGCTCGAAAGTTGTCAGAATGCTCAGGAACGCTGGGGTGGGGTGCATCTGCTGATCGACCGCTGGTTGCAGGAGCGTCACGAACTGGTTCGGGCCTATGATGCTCTCGGCGCCAAGCCTGAAGCCCTGAGCGAAAGCCGCAAACCCTTGCAGGATTTCTGCGGTGTGCTGGTCGACTATGTGTCTGCCGGTCATTTCGAGATATACGAACAACTGACGGGCGAGGCCAAGGCCTTCAACGACAAGCGTGGCCTGGAGTTGGCCGACACGATTTATCCGCGCATCGACGTCATCACCGAAAAATTGCTGGCCTTCAATGATCTCTGCGACGAAGGCAAATGCGTGGCGGAAAAATTCAAGGAGCTGGGTGGCTTGCTCCACGAGCGTTTCGAGCTGGAAGACTGCCTGATCGAAGTGTTGCACAACGCCCATAAGGAAGAGGCTGCGGTCCAGGCTTGAGGGATTCGCGGTGAACGAAAAACGGTGCGCATTGCGCACCGTTTTTTTTTGCTTCAGGTCGTCGCGCCGAGCAATTCGATTTCAAACACCAGTGGCGTGAAAGGCGGAATCACATCCCCTGCACCTTCGGCACCGTAGGCCAGCGCCGACGGAATCACCAACCGCCATTTCGCACCCACCGGCATCTGCGGCAGCGCACTGCGCCAGCCGTCGATCACGCTATCAAGGTTGAACCACTGCGCTTGATGGTTGGAGTCGAATACCGTGCCGTCCGGCAACCGACCGACATACAGCACCTGGACCTTGCCGTGAGGGCCGGCTTTGCTGCCGTTGCCGGGCTTGAGTTCGGTCAGCAGGATCCCATCCGGCAGTTGTTGCACGCCCGGCCGGCTTTTTTCATCGTTGAGAAATTTCTGCTCGGTCTTCAACGCCACTTGGGTCTCGGGTGATGCCGATTGCGCGGTCAGTTGCGCCTGGTGTTCGGCCAGGATCTGTTCGATGCGCTCGTCCTTCAGGGCCAGCGGCTTACCGAGATAGGCCTGTTGCAGGCCTTCGACCAAGGCGTGTATCTGCAAGTCGGGCACGTCTTGGCGCAAGCGTTCGCCAAGGCTCGCGCCGAGGCTGTAGGCCAAGTCGTGGGCATCGTTTGCGTTGGTTTTCTCCGCGGCCTGCGCCATAGGGAAGACCAAGCAAAAGAGTAGAAAAAGGTGACGCGACATGTGTGCTTACTCCGGCCTCGATTCGAGGGATTATGCCAGTGTCGATATCTGTGCAAGCGCATGGCCGTGGCAATGCCGCAGAAGATTTTTTGCGACTTGCAACGCAACGCCATGTGTAGTGTCAACATGCCCTAGCGGCGGTTGCAGCAGAGGTCTAGTATGAGCCGCACTCACGTCAGTCAGGAGGTAAACCATGTCGGCCACCAAGAAGCCTGTAAACACTCCGTTGCACTTGCTCCAACAACTGTCGGGCAGCTTGCTCGAGCATCTGGAAAATGCCTGCTCCCAAGCTCTGGCTGATGCTGAAAAACTGCTCGCCAAGCTGGAAAAACAACGCGGCAAGGCGCAGGAAAAACTGCACAAGTCGCGCACCAAACTGCAAGACGCGGCAACCGCTGGCAAGGCCAAGGCACAAGCCAAGGCAAAAGACGCCGTGAAAGAACTTGAAGACCTGCTCGACTCCCTGAAGGATCGTCAGTCCGAAACCCGCGCCTACATCCTGCAGCTCAAGCGTGACGCACAGGAAAGCCTGAAACTGGCCCAGGGTGTCGGTCGCGTCCAGGAAGCCGTAGGCAAGGCACTGAGCCTTCGTGCTGCGAAGCCTGCCGCTGTATCGGCCAAGAAACCCGTGGCTAAACCTGCCGCTGCAAAAACGCCAGCCAAGGCGCCCGTCAAGCCAGCCGCCAAGGCTGGGGCAAAAGCTGCCAGCAAGCCAGCTGCCAAACCTGCTGTTAAAAAACCGGTTGCTGCCAGTGCAGTAAAACCAGCGGCGAGCAAGCCGGCCGTCAAGACGGCGGCCAAGCCTGCTGCGAAAGCCACGGCTGCGAAACCTGCTGTCGCCAAACCCGCTGCAAAAGTCGCCGCCAAGCCAGCCGCCAAAACCGCTGCTGCCAAGCCCGTCGCGACGAAGACCGCCGCTGCCAAACCTGCCACTAAAGCCGTTGCCAAACCAGTTGCTGCGAAGCCTGCAGCAGCCAAGTCAACTGCGGCAAAAACCGCTGCGGCCAAACCAGCGACCAAGCCTGCAGCGAAATCGGCCGCCAAGCCAGCTGCAGCCAAAGCGCCTGCCAAGGTTGCGGCGAAACCTGCTGCGAAACCAGCAGCAGCCAAACCAGCAGCAGTGAAACCTGCGGCGGCCAAACCAGTAACGGCCAAGCCGGCCGCTGCCAAACCCACCACAAAACCAGCAGCGACCAAGCCTGCCGTGAAAAAGCCTGCCGCTGCAAAACCAGCGACTGCTCCGGTTGCCAAGCCTGCCGCGCCAGCGCCTGCGCCTACGGCGACTCCCGCGCCAACGGCCAGCACGCCGGCACCGGCTGTGAATCCGAGCGTTACCGCGGCATCGGGCAGCACTCCACCCCGCGCTTCCTAAGTGTCGGACACCGCGACGCGCAGCTGATGCAGCGCGTCGTGGTGAAGGCGGCCGGCGTTTCCCGCCACGCTTTGCAACCATTGACCCGCGCCCGCTTGTCGTTCCTTCGGCCAGTCCTTGGTCACTGTCTCCAATTGCTCGAGTAGTTGCCGCTCGGCTTCCAGCTCCAGTCGCTTGATCTGCTCGCGCAGGCCATTGAGCCTTGCATCCTCCAGGGCGGCCTCTTTCCATTGAATGCGCAGCGCACGCAATGGCTGTACAACCTGTTCATCCCACGGTTCCGCCAGGTTCCGAAGTTGCTCCAGCCGCTGTTCATCGAACGTCACGCCACGCTGTTCCAGCCATAGCCCGCAGAGCAGCAGGCAGACATTTGCGCCGGCTGCCTGTAGCGCCAGGCATGCGGGCTCCACGCCAGGCTTGGCGTAGAGGTCGAGGGAAAAGCTCCACAGATCAGAGGACATCGTGCTACTCGCGCCAGTTGCGAGCGAAGCTGGTAGACTCCGCCGCCATTATGATTCGACTTCAGAACCTGACTTTACAGCGTGGCCCGCAACGTCTGCTAGAAGACGCCGAGCTGACCCTGCACGCCGGCCACAAAGCCGGCCTCATCGGTGCCAACGGCGCCGGCAAATCGAGCCTGTTCGCCTTGCTGCGTGGCGAGCTGCACCCGGACTCCGGCGATTGCTTCCTGCCGGCCGATTGGCGCATCGCCCACATGCGCCAGGAGGTCGATACCCTCGAACGCCTGGCGGTGGATTACGTGCTTGACGGTGACGTGCGCCTGCGTCAAGTCCAGCGTGACCTGGCCGCAGCCGAAGCCGCGCATGATGGGGGCGCCCAAGCCCGCCTGCACGCCGAGCTCGACAGTGCCGACGGTTACACCGCCGACGCCCGCGCTCGTAAATTGCTGGCCGGCCTGGGCTTCACCAACGAACAGATGGACCGTCAGGTCGGGGATTTCTCCGGCGGCTGGCGGATGCGCCTGAACCTGGCGCAAGCCCTGATGTGCCCGTCGGACTTGCTGTTGCTCGACGAACCGACCAACCACTTGGATCTCGACGCCATTATCTGGCTCGAAGACTGGCTCAAGGGCTATCCCGGCACGCTGCTGCTGATCTCCCACGACCGAGATTTCCTCGACGCCGTGGTCGATCACGTCGCCCATGTCGACCAGCGCAAGCTCACCTTGTATCGCGGCGGCTACAGTGCCTTCGAGCGGGCTCGGGCCGAGCGCCTGGCGCAGCAACAACAAGCCTACGAGAAGCAGCAGGCGCAGCGCGCGCACATGGAAAGCTACATCGCTCGCTTCAAGGCCCAGGCCACCAAAGCCCGCCAGGCGCAGAGCCGGATCAAGGCGCTGGAGCGGATGGAAGAGCTGTCGGCGGCCCATGTCGATTCGCCATTCGATTTTGTCTTCCGCGAGTCGTCGAAGATTTCCAGCCCACTGATCGACCTGTCCGATGCGCGACTGGGCTATGGCGACAAAACCGTGCTGGAGAAGGTCAAGTTGCAACTGACGCCCGGCGCGCGGATCGGTCTGCTGGGGCCTAACGGTGCCGGTAAATCGACCTTGATCAAGAATCTGTCAGGCGAGCTTGAGCCCTTGGCCGGGCGCCTGACACGCGGTGAAAACACCGTGGTCGGCTATTTCGCCCAGCATCAGTTGGATTCCCTCGACGCCAAGGCCAGCCCATTGCTACACCTGCAGCGCCTGGCCCCGACCGAGCGCGAGCAGACGCTGAAGGATTTCCTCGGCGGTTTTGATTTCCGCGGGGCGCGTATCGACGAACCGGTGCTGAACTTCTCCGGTGGTGAAAAGGCTCGCCTGGCGCTGGCGTTGATCGCCTGGGGCCGGCCGAACCTGCTGCTGCTCGACGAACCGACCAACCACCTGGACCTGGAAATGCGCCTGGCGCTGACCATGGCGTTGCAGGAGTTCAGCGGTGCGGTACTGGTGGTGTCCCACGACCGGCATTTGCTCAAGAGCACCACTGACAACTTCTTCCTGGTCGCGGACGGTAAAGTCGAAGAGTTCGACGGTGACCTTGAAGACTATGCGCGCTGGCTGGTGGACTATCGCCAGCGCAACGCACCGGTCAGCACCACGCCGGTCAATCCGGACAAGACCGACAAGAAAGCCCAGCGTCAGGCCGCCGCGGCGTTGCGTCAGCAACTGGCGCCACACAAGCGCGAGGCCGACAAGCTCGAGGCCGAGTTGGGCAAGCTCCATGAAAAACTTCAGAAAATCGAAACCAGCCTGGGTGACAGTGGTCTCTACGAGGCAGCGCGCAAAGATGAGCTGCGTGACTTGCTGGCTGAGCAGGCCAGGCTGAAGGTTCGGGAAGCGGAGCTTGAGGAGGCGTGGATGCAGGCCCTGGAGTTGCTGGAAAACTTGCAAGCGGAGCTGGAGGCGCTGTCCTGATGGAAGCGTTGTCCTTGCCCATACCTGTCATGTGGATCGAGCCGATCTGGCTCGGTGTGCAAGTCCTGCTGATCTTGCTGGTAGGTTACGTGGCCCAGCGTTTCGTGGCGCGTGCGCTCACGGGCCTGGGTGAGCGCTACCCGCTGCCGCCCCAGTTGGTCATCATCCTGCGCGGTGTGCTGCGCTGGTTGATCATGGGCAGCGCCGTGCTGGTGGCACTGGAGCGCCTGGGCGTTTCGGCCACGGTTCTGTGGACGGCCCTGTCGGGGTTCGTTGCCGTGGCGGCGGTGGCCTTCTTCGCCATCTGGAGCGTGTTGTCGAACCTGCTGTGCGCCATTCTGATCTACACCGTCGGGCCGTTCCGCCTCGGTGACGTGGTCGAGCTGGTGGAAGCCACCGACAAGCCAGGCATCAAGGGCCGGGTGGTGGCGATCAATCTGCTCTACACAACGTTGATCGAACCCGAGGAGCTCGGGACCGGAAGCTCAATGGTGCAAGTGCCCAATACGTTGTTCTTCCAGCGCTCGGTCCGCCGTTGGCGCGGCAGCGAAGCGTTTCCGGTTGGCGGGTTCGTCGAATAGCCTTATTTGCTGGTGCACGAAAAAATCGGTGGTTATCCCAACGGCGGCGCATTAGCTTATTCGTTTCGACGGATCCGAGCTGAGGTGTGCAATGTTGCTAGAAACGTGGCTGGCGTTCTTCGCCGCTTGTTGGGTTATCAGTCTTTCGCCGGGCGCCGGGGCCATTGCCTCGATGTCCAGTGGCCTGCAGTACGGCTTCTGGCGTGGCTACTGGAATGCCTTGGGCCTGCAATTGGGCCTGGCGTTGCAAATCGCGATCGTCGCGGCAGGCGTCGGCGCGATCCTCACCGCTTCGGCCACCGCGTTTTACGCCATCAAATGGTTCGGCGTGGCCTATCTGGTCTACCTGGGTATCAAGCAATGGCGGGCGATCCCCGGTGATCTCAGCGACGATGCAGCCGTTCGGCCCATCGGCAAGCCCCTGGCACTGGTGTTCCGCGGTTTCCTGGTGAACATCAGCAACCCCAAGGCCCTGGTGTTCATGCTCGCCGTGTTGCCGCAATTCATCGATCCCCACGCCCCCTTGGTCAAGCAGTACCTGATCCTGGGCGTGACAATGGTTTGCGTCGACCTGATTGTCATGGCCGGCTACACCGGGCTGGCGTCCAGGGTGCTGCGTCTGTTGCGTACCCCTAAGCAGCAACGGCGGATGAACCGGACCTTTGCCGGGCTGTTCATTGGCGCGGCGGGTTTGCTGGCGACGATTCGCAAGGCTGCGGTGTAGTCAAAGCCTGTATCAGAACGCTTCTGTGGCGAGGGGATTCATCCCCGTTCGAGTGCGCAGCGCTCGCAGAATGTCTGGGGCTGCTTCGCACCCCAACGGGGATGAATCCCCTCGCCACAAAAAGCACCCCCAACGATGTTGATCAGCGCAGGATCACCGGTGCCGTATCCCGCGGCAGGCTGTTGCGCTGCACAGGTTCGCCGGCCTGTTCACGGATCGGGCCGCCGAGCTGTTCGCTCAACTGCTGCGCCACGTCTTCCCCCAGCGCCTTGGAAACTTCGCGCACGACCCGTGGACGATTGAGGCTGATGTGCACGTCCCGGTGGTTCATCAGCTTGGTGTCCTGGCCTTCGCCCATGGCGGTAAAGGCCGAGGTGATTTCAAAGGTCTTGGTATTGATCAGGCTGAAATCCGCCACCAACGTCAGGGCAAGCACCGCCGAGTAGCTGTCGGCAGTGCCCAGCTCGTTGATGTCGCGGGTGAAATCGATGTCCGACACGGTGCCGAACAGCACGTAGTCGGCGCCCTTGAAGTTCCCCGCCTTGATCCGCTTGATCACGTCGTAGACGTCGCCCTTCGACGATGCGGTATATGGCGTGCCCTGCACCAACTGGAACATCCCGCTGCGCAGGATCTCGCCCTTGATATCACCGGTGAACTTGCGCAGCTCGCCCTGTTCGATGTAGCTGCTGGTGGCCTCCATTTCGTCGTAGCTCGACGAGGCGCTGGCGGCGTATCCGTTCGCCTGGAAATTGTTCTGGGCCGAAACCGTGTGGATGTACTCCTCCACACGCTCCTGATAGGCGAGGTCAGTCACCGCGACTCTTGGGGCCGCTTGCGCAGTGAATGCGCAAGCCAGGGCCATCATGCCGATCCATGTGCGCATGGCTTATCGCTCCGTGGTCTTGCGGATTTCTTTTTCGTCCATCCATTCGGCCAGGCCGCTTTCGACGTCGATCAGTTGCAGGCTGAATTTGTAGAAGACGTCCTTGTAGTCTTCGCTGCGCTTGACGATGGAGCTGATGGAGCCCTCGATGCGGTATTTGGCCGCGATCATGTTGCCGGTCTTGGCCACGGTGCTCTTTTTGTACAAGCCGCTCTGGTTCTGCAACTTGAGCTGGTCGACCTGGCTGTCCATGGCGTTGTTGTCACTGGCAAAACGCGCCGCGCCGGTCTTCATCAGCTGGGTCTTGATGCTGGTGGTGATTTCCCGGGTATCGATGTATTCGCTGGTCTTGTTCTTCACGTCATAGACCTGAACCACCGGGCGACCCTGCAGGACGCCGGATTGGGCGAGGGAGCGGGTCATCGACTCGGCGATCATCTGCAGGTCGGTGGAGCCGAATTCATTGGTGACGGTTTCCACGGCCTTGGTGTCGCCATAACTGATGTTCTTGTTGCCCAGTACCGGCGAGTTGTTGGCGCAGCCGCTGACGAGCAGGGCGGCGAGGGCGAGGGAGGAGATGCGTAGGAACATAGGGGGTTCTCTATTGCAGTATGAAAGGTAATGTGGCGAGGGGATTTATCCCCGTTCGAGTGCGCAGCGCTCGCAGATTTCCGGGCTGCTACGCACCCCAGCGGGGCGGTGCGACGCTTCGCTAAATCCCCTCGCCACAGGTGTTCTCGTTGCTCTCAAGGGGTATTGATTTCCAAGCGGAAATCCACGGCCTTGGGCGTTGGGGCGATGGCCGGCAGGAAGCGGGTCTGTTCGCCGTACAGCGTCAGGCTTTTCCAGCTTTCCTCTTCTGCGATCGGAAAACCTTCCGGCCCCAGCCAGGCAAAGCGGTAGTACATGTTCTTGTTGTTGAAGCTGGTATTGCTCAACTGCACGTTGACGGTCAGGTAGCCGTTTTCCCGGGCGACGCGCATGGCGCCGACCACGATGTTCTTGGTCTTGCCCATCGCCACGACCTTGCTGGCGGCGCTGCCCGGCTCCGGTGGCGGTGGGGTGGCGCAGCCGGCCAGCAAGGCCAGGGCGCCGACGGCGATCAGTTTTAAACGCATGTGAACAAGACTCCGTTCTTAGGGTTGCTTGAGGGCGATGGCGGTGGGATTGGCGCTCGGGATGACCTGGGCCGCCAGGCCGCCGGCGAAAACCTGGTTGCCCACCGCTCGCAGGGTGATGACCTGGTAACGCTGATCGACCTTGACCTTCACCACCGAGCCGCCTACTGCGCTTGGCAAGGTGACCTGGTGCTCACCTTTCTTCAGGCGCAGCCGCACCACTTGGGTGTAGTCCGGCAAGGTGCGCCAGGTCCGGGTGTCGGCCCCTTCGAGCACGGCCGAGGTAATGCCCACGGCCAGGCCGGCCAAGGGATTGGTTTCGTTGATCTGTTTCTGCGCCACGCCACGGGTCACCGCCCGCACGGTTGTGCGCAGGATGATCCCCGGCATGTCATCACGCAGGGCGCGGCGGGACATCGCGGTGGTGCTGTTGAGCTGGGTCAGGTCCAGTTGACGGCCGTCGACGCCGATCTGGGCGAAGGTCGCGGTGGAGGTGTCCGGCTTGATCAGCGGGAACGACAGCGGCGTGATCACCACGTTGCCACTGATGGGCAAGGGCAGCGGAATGCGGATCGAATCCCGGGAGGGCGCCAGGCCGCTCTGCACCACGATCAGGATATCGCTGTCGTCGCCCTTGGCGGCAGGCTTGTCCAGATTGAGCAGGGCCTGCTCCAGCAGCGCGGTGTTGGGACGCAGCTCGGCGGCTTTGCGATAACCCGGCGCAGCCAGGTCTTTCTCGCCCAAGGCTTCATAGACGAAGCCCGCCAGGTAGTGGCTGAACGCGCTCTGGTAGCTGTTCTTCAGGCTGACCACTTCCGGCGCGTCCAGGCTGGCGACCGGATAACCCTTGAGGTCCTTGTATTCGGTCTTGACGCCTTGCTTCTCGGCGTCTTCCTCGCGCTTGAGGTATTCCTTGTCGCGCAGGTCGGCAATCACCGCTTCGCGCTCGTGGGTCTTCTTGATTTGCGTCCGCGCGCCGTCGAAATCATTCACGGCCAGCAGGTTCAGGGCCATCTGCGTAGTGAGCATGACCTTTTCGTAGTCATAGCCCTCGTAGCGCCGGACCTTGTCGTTGACCAGGAAGCTGCCGAACTGCGCGAGGTACTTGGCGGTGTCGAGCTTGACCGCGTCTTCCCATTGTCCGACCTGTTGGTCGGCGCTGGTCCAGGCTGTCTGGCTGCCGGACAGATCACCCTTGGCCCGCAACAGTTCACCCTTTTCGAAGAAATAGAGCAGGTCTTTGTCCTGGCTGGCGTTGTTCTTTTCCAACAGGGTCAATGCGGCGTCGACGTTGCCGGAGGCCAGTTGCTGATTGGTCTGGGCCAGCTCACTGTCGTAGTTGCGGAAGGCTGAACAGCCGGACAGCAAGGTGATCGCACCAAGGGCGACCGAAAAAACGGCACGGGATGCCATGAACATTTCTTCCCTGAATAGCAGCCTGGGTGTGCGGGTCGGGCTGAGGCGATCCACGGACAGGCCTTGGGGGCGCCGTCGGTTCCTCGGAGCGAGGAGCGCTTATGCCGTCTGTTAATAAGAAGGCGGCGCATTATAAACAGCGCTTCGGTCCGAGTAGTGGCTTTTTAATTCCTAAATGATGTTTTTGTGATGTCACCTCCAAAGCGTGAATATCCGATGAAAAAGCGTTGCTTGAACGCATAGGCACTTGAGCCAAGCGCATTGGAAGTGAACAATGTGTTACTTCTTATTTCCAATCGAGAGTCATTCATGACTGCCCCGTTTCGTTTCCTGGCCTGGCTAGCGCTGCCGTTGTTGGCGCTGTGCAGCGCCGACTTGCTGGCCGATACCGTCGAAGGCGCTCCCAAGGCGCTGCATCTGCTGGATTACATCGGGGCGGATTACCCGGCGACTGTCGAGGCGGGGAAGGTCATAGACGATTCCGAATACCGCGAGCAATTGGAGTTCACCGGGGTCTTGGAAGGCTTGATCGCCGAATTGCCAGCCAAGCCGGAAAAAGCTGAGTTGGCCCAAGGTATCGATACCTTGCGCAAGGCGATTACCGAGCGCCAGGAGGGCGGCGACGTGGCTCGCATGGCGCGGCAATTGGGCGCAAGGCTCGCGGTAGCGTACGAAGTCAGCCAGGCGCCGATCATTACGCCGGACCCGACACGCGGCGCGCCGCTGTATGCGCAGAATTGCTCGGTCTGTCATGGGGACAGCGGCGCCGGTGACGGTCCGGCCGGCGTCGGCCTGGAGCCGCCGCCGTCGAACCTGCGTGACGGCCAGCGTCTTGATCGGCTCAGTCTTTATGCGATCTACAACACCTTGGGCATGGGCGTTGAAGGCACCGACATGCCAGCGTTCGCCGATCAACTCGATGATCGGCAACGCTGGGACCTGGCCACTTACATTGCCAGTTTCAGCGCTGATCCGGCCGCGGCTAAAGGCGAGCTGACGTACAACCTCGCCGATCTCGCTCGCCAGACCCCGGCTGAAGTCCTGGCTGCCCAAGGTCCTGGCGCGGCGGCGACGTTCCGTGCCCAACGCGCCCAACCGCCACAAGTGCAGCGTGGGCCGGGGCAGTTGCTCGACTACACCGCCACCACATTGGATAAAAGCATCGCGGCGTACCGTGCGGGCGATCATGACCAAGCCTATGACCTCTCGGTAGCGGCCTACCTGGAAGGTTTCGAGCTGGTGGAAAGCTCGCTCGATAACGTCGACCCCAATGTGCGCAAGGACACCGAAAAGGCCCTGATGGCGTTCCGTCAGTCCCTGCAGGACGGCCTACCGGTGGCGCAGGCCGAGCAACGCCTGGACGCGGCCAAGGCGAAATTGAAGGAATCCGCCGGCCTGTTGGGTGGCGATGGCTTGAGCTGGTCGTTGAGCTATATCTCCGGCTTGCTGATTCTGCTGCGCGAAGGTCTGGAAGCGATCCTGGTCCTGGCGGCGATCCTGGCGTTCTTGCGCAACACCGGCCAGCAATCGGCGGTGCGCAGCGTCAACATCGGCTGGGGATTGGCTTTGCTGGCCGGTCTGGCGACGTGGGGAGTGGCCGCGTATGTGATTGATGTCAGCGGCGCGCAGCGGGAATTGCTCGAGGGCGCGACAGCGCTGTTCGCCAGCGTGATGGTGCTGTGGCTGGGTGTATGGATGCACGACCGACGTCACGCAGCGGCCTGGCAGGATTACATCAAGAGCAGCCTGGTGGGCGGTGGTGGCCGTTTCGGTTTTGCGATCCTGGCGTTTTTCTCGGTCTACCGCGAACTGTTCGAAGTGATCCTGTTCTACGAGACCCTATGGCTGCAGGCCGGTCCCGCCGGGCACAACGCGGTGCTGGCCGGCGGCGCGTCGGCCCTGGTGTTGCTGGTGGGGTTGGCCTGGGTGATCTTGCGCGGCTCGGCGAAACTGCCGCTGGCGCTGTTCTTCAGTATCAACGCTGCGTTGCTGTGTGCGCTGTCGGTGGTATTCGCCGGTCATGGCGTGAAGGCATTGCAGGAAGCCGGCATCTTTGGCACACGGCCGGTGGCGTTCTTCGACTTCGATTGGCTGGGCATTCATGCCGATGCTTATTCGCTGGCGGCCCAGGCTGTGGCGATTACCGCGATCGTTGTGTTGTACGGGCGCAGTTGGATGGTGGAGAAACGTCGGGTCCAGGTTTCCTGAACGGCCGCATTCGCTGCGCTCATAATCGCGAGCAAGCTCGCTCCCACAGGATGTAGGCTGTCACTGTGAGAGCGAGCTTGCTCGCGATGCTTTTTAGATAGAGGAAACCACTCGATGCGCGTATGGATCGATGCAGACGCCTGCCCCAAGGCGGCGAAGGAGCTGGTGGTCAAGTTCGCCTTGAAGCGCCAGTTCGAGGTGGTGCTGGTGGCCGGGCAACCGCAGATCAAACCGGGCCTGGCCCTGGTGAAGCTGATCGTGGTGCCGAGCGGTCCTGATGCGGCGGATGATTACCTGGTGGAGCATGCCGTGCCCGGCGAGTTGGTCATTTGCAGCGATGTGCCACTGGCCGATCGCCTGGTGAAGAAAGGCGTCGCTGCCCTGGACCCCAGGGGCAAGGAGTTCGACGCGCAGAACATGGGCGATCGACTGGCGGTGCGCAATTTGTTCACCGACTTGCGTGAGCAGGGTCATATGGGCGGCGGGCCGGCGGCGTACAGCGAGCGGGACAAGCAAGGGTTTGCCAATGCGCTGGATCGGATCCTGACGCGGTTGGCTCGCTTGTCCTGATTCTCGTGGATCCCCTGTGGGAGCGAGCTTGCTCGCGATTGCGTCCGTCCTGCTGCATATGCATCGCTTGACACACCGCTATCGCGAGCAAGCTCGCTCCCACAGGTCCCACAGGAAAGGGGTAGGCAAGTCAGGCATCGTTCTCGTGCGTCAACTCCAACACCCGGTCCACCAGCTTGTTGATGCCCGACGCCGCTTCACTGATGTTCCTGGCCAGCATGTAGGCGGGTGTGCTGACCAGTTTGCGCGCGGTGTCCTCGACGATATCGGTGACCAGGCATTCCTCGTGATTTCCGCCCATCTTGGTCACGGCAGCGGCCGTGTCGGCATCTGTGCCGATGGTGCAGTTCACTCCCGGGCCATAGATCTTCGCCGCCAGGGCGGGGGAGATGCACATCAGTCCTACCGGTTTCCCAGCCTCGGCAAAGGCTTCGGTCAACGCCAGGACTTCCGGCTGGACGGTACAGCCGGCACCCTCGACAGCGAAATTGGACAGGTTTTTTGCCGATCCGAAACCGCCGGGCACGATCAGCGCGTCAAAGTCCTCGGCCTTGGCCTCGCGCAGGTCTTTCACATCGCCTCGGGCGATGCGCGCGGATTCCACCAGCACGTTGCGGCTTTCGGGCATTTCTTCGCCGGTCAGATGGTTGATGACATGCAATTGGGCAATGTTTGGCGCAAAGCATTGGACCTGCGCGCCGCGCTGGTCGAGACGCAACAGCGTGATCACGCTTTCGTGGATCTCTGCGCCGTCATACACGCCACAGCCGGAAAGGATCACTGCAACTTTTTTGCTCATGGGCTTTTCTCCAGATTCATGGCGTTAAATGTCTACTAATTTGTCACTCGTTGCCATAGGGGGATCTGGCGGCTACACCTAATCTGCCGACTTCTCCCGCCTTGCCTGCCCAGGTCGCGTCATGAACTTCATCCTGTATGCCGTGCCGTTTTTCTTCGTGCTGATTGCCGTCGAATTGCTCGCCGATCACTGGCGTGGCGTGAGCCACTATCGCCTGGCGGATGCGATCAACAGCTTGAGTACCGGGGTGCTGTCGACCACGACGGGGCTGCTGACCAAAGGCGTTGGACTGGTGACGTACGCTTTTGCGTTGGAACACTTGGCAATTATCGAGCTGCCTGCCGATAAAGCCTGGACCTGGGTGTTCGCCTTCGTGTTCTACGACTTCTGTTATTACTGGCTGCACCGCATGGGGCACGAGCGCAATATTCTCTGGGCGGCTCATTCGGTGCATCACCAGAGCGAGGACTACAACCTCTCCACCGCGCTGCGACAGACCAGCACCGGTTTCCTGCTGAGCTGGATTTTCTATCTGCCGCTGGCGGTCCTGGGCGTGCCGCTGGTGATGTTCATCAGCGTCGCGGCGCTGAATCTGCTGTACCAGTTCTGGGTCCACACCCAGCACATTCCCAAGCTCGGCTGGCTGGAGTGGTTCTTCGTCACGCCGTCGAATCATCGTGCCCACCATGCACAGAACCCTCTCTACATGGATCGCAACTACGGCGGGGTGTTCATTATTTGGGACCGTCTGTTTGGCAGCTTCCAGGAAGAGGATGATCGGGAACCGGTGATCTTTGGCGTGACCACGCCGCTGGCGAGCTGGAATCCGTTGTGGGCCAACCTGCAGTTTTATGCGCAATTGTGGGCTGATGCGCGGCGGGCCGGGCGCTGGCGGGACAAGCTGCGGATCTGGTTCATGCCCACCGGTTGGCGGCCGGCGGATGTCGCGGCCAAGTATCCGCTGAACAAGCCGGACCTGGGCCAGTTCCGCAAGTTCGAGGTGCCGCTGGAAAGCCGCCAGCAGGGATATGTGGCGCTGCAGTTCTGCGTCTACATTGCCTTGGGCAGCTATTTGATGAACCTTGAACACCGCCTGCCGGCCGCCGCCCTGATACTGGGTGGGGGCGCGGTGGCGTTCGGTCTGTTCGTGTTGGGCGTGGCCCTGGAGAATCGCCCTTGGGCGCTGAAGCTGGAACTGCTGCGGCTGGCTTCGAGCCTGCCACTGGTGTGGCTGGCACCGATGACCGGGCTTTGGCCGGGCAGTCCGCTGGCCTGGGTGGGGGTGTCCTGCTATTGCCTGCTCAGCGGTATCGGGCTGTATTGCTGCCGCAGCCGGTTTACTCGTTTGGCGTCGTAGGTGTGCCGGACCGGCTCTGTTCCTGGCGCTCGGCTTCAAGGACCTTCCTGGCCAGTCGCGCATTCTTGATGCGCCGACGCAGCCACAAGCCCAAGCCCAGCAACAGCAGGGCACCGAGCACCCACAATTCGTATTTCTTGATGCTGCCCAGCATGCCTTCGAGCACCGCGCCGAAGTGGTACGCGGCGGCGGCCAGCGCCGTGGCCCAGATCGCCGCGCCGATACCGTTGAGCAGCAAGTAGCGGCCAGGCGGATAGCCCGACAGGCCGATGGCCACCGGCATCACCGTGCGCAGGCCGTAGACGAAGCGAAAGCTCAGCACCCAGATGTCCGGATGCTTGCGGATGTGCTCCAGCGCCCGATCGCCCATCAACTGCCAGCGCGGCTTGCGCGCCAATAGCTTGCGTCCGTGCTTGCGCCCGAGGAAATACCACAGCTGATCGCCCGCGTAGCTGCCGCAAAACGCCACGACCACCACCAGGTTGATGTCCATGTAGCCACGGAACGCCAGGAAACCTGCGAGCACGAGGATGGTTTCGCCTTCGAAGAACGTCCCGATAAAGAGGGCAAAGTAGCCGAAGTCATGCAGAAATTGTTGGAGCATTGTCTGGGTGCTGGCGAAATGAACGCGCAGCCTAACCCTTCAGGCACATTCAGGAAAGTATCGAAATGTGTCTCGACGTTAACATTTCCTACAGAAGACAATGACTGCGACTACAGGTCACGCCTACGCACAACTGTCATACGTTCGTCATAATGGCCGCTTATAACTGTCACGCTCGCCCGTCTGCGGGCTCAGGAGTCTGCCGTGAGCTTTACCCCTGCCAATCGTCTGTTTCCCGCTACCCGTCTGCGTCGCAACCGTCGCGATGAATTCTCTCGTCGGCTGGTGCGTGAAAACGTCCTGACGACCAACGACCTGATCCTGCCAGTGTTCGTGCTGGACGGGGAGAATCGTCGTGAAGCGGTGGCTTCGATGCCCGGCGTGGAACGCTTGACCATCGACCTGCTGCTCGAAGCGGCGGCCGAGTGGGTCGAGCTGGGAATTCCGGCGTTGGCGCTGTTTCCGGTCACGCCAGCTGAACTCAAGTCCCTGGACGCCGCCGAAGCCTGGAACCCGGAGGGCATCGCCCAACGCGCGACCCGTGCCCTGCGCGAGCGTTTCCCCGAGCTGGGCGTGATCACTGACGTTGCTCTGGACCCCTTTACCACCCACGGCCAGGACGGCATTCTCGATGAAGATGGCTACGTGCAGAACGACGTCACCGTCGATGCGCTGGTCAGGCAAGCGCTGTCCCACGCCGAGGCCGGCGCGCAGGTGGTGGCGCCGTCCGACATGATGGACGGCCGCATCCAGGCAATCCGCGAAGCCCTGGAAGTGGCCGGGTATGTGAATGTGCGCATCATGGCCTACTCGGCCAAGTACGCCAGCGCCTACTACGGTCCTTTCCGCGATGCCGTCGGCTCGGCCCTGAACCTGGGCAAGGCCAACAAGGCCTCCTATCAGATGGACCCGACCAACAGCCATGAAGCCCTGCACGAAGTGGCCGCCGACTTGTCAGAAGGGGCAGACATGGTCATGGTCAAGCCGGGGATGCCTTATCTCGACATTCTTTATCGGGTCAAGGATGAGTTCAAAGTGCCGACCTTTGTTTATCAGGTCAGCGGCGAATACGCGATGCACATGGCCGCGATACAGAACGGCTGGTTGAACGAAGGGGTGATTCTCGAATCCCTGACCGCTTTCAAACGCGCGGGCGCTGATGGCATTCTGACTTACTTTGCCGTGCGCGCCGCCCAATTGCTTCGAGAGCAGAAATAGCCTCCCAGGAACTTGCGATGAATACCGAAGGACTCACAGAAGTTGCCGTAAAAGACGCTCAGCCCGTGGTCGAGCAGGTCGCCGAAACGCCGCCAGAGCTGGAGCCGGCTCCACCGGTCGTGCCTGAGGTGCCTCCAGCGCCAGCGATTGCGATCCCCAACCTGGATGACAGCAGCCTGTACATCCACCGCGAGCTGTCGCAACTGCAATTCAACATCCGCGTGCTGGAGCAGGCGCTGGACGAGTCCTATCCGCTGCTGGAGCGGCTGAAATTCCTGCTGATTTTCTCCAGCAACCTGGACGAGTTCTTCGAAATTCGCGTCGCCGGCCTGAAGAAACAGATCACCTTCGCCCGCGAGCAGGCCGGAGCCGACGGCCTGCAACCGCACCAGGCCCTGGCGCGCATCAGCGAGCTGGTCCACGGCCATGTGGATCGCCAATACGCGATTCTCAACGACATCCTGTTGCCTGAGCTGGAAAAGCACCAGGTGCGCTTCATCCGTCGCCGCTATTGGACCACCAAGCTCAAGACCTGGGTGCGCCGCTATTTCCGCGACGAGATCGCGCCGATCATCACCCCGATCGGCCTCGACCCGACGCACCCGTTCCCGCTGCTGGTGAACAAGAGCCTGAACTTCATCGTCGAGCTGGAAGGCATCGACGCCTTTGGCCGCGATTCCGGCCTGGCGATCATTCCAGCGCCACGCCTGTTGCCGCGGATCATCCGTGTGCCCGAAGACGTCGGCGGCCCGGGCGACAACTATGTGTTCCTGTCGTCGATGATCCACGCCCACGCCGATGACCTGTTCCAGGGCATGAAAGTGAAGGGCTGCTACCAGTTCCGCCTGACCCGAAACGCCGACCTGTCGGTGGACACCGAGGACGTCGAAGACCTGGCGCGCGCCCTGCGCGGCGAGTTGTTCTCCCGTCGCTATGGCGATGCGGTACGCCTGGAAGTGGCCGATACGTGCCCGAAACACCTGTCCGACTACCTGCTCAAGCAATTCAACCTGCATGAGACCGAGTTGTACCAGGTCAATGGCCCGGTGAACTTGACACGTCTGTTCAGCATTACCGGCCTGGACAGCCATCCGGAGCTGCAATACACGCCGTTCACCCCGCAGATCCCGAAACTGCTGCAGAACAGCGAGAACATTTTCAGCGTGGTCAGCAAGCAGGACATCTTGCTGCTGCACCCCTTCGAGTCGTTCACGCCTGTGGTCGACTTGCTGCGCCAGGCTGCCAAGGACCCCCATGTGTTGGCGGTGCGCCAGACCCTGTACCGCAGCGGCGCCAACTCGGAAATCGTCGATGCACTGGTGGACGCGGCGCGAAACGGCAAGGAAGTCACGGCGGTGATCGAGCTGCGCGCACGCTTCGATGAGGAATCCAACCTGCAATTGGCCAGCCGCCTGCAAGCGGCCGGCGCAGTGGTGATCTACGGCGTGGTCGGATTCAAGACCCACGCCAAGATGATGCTGATCCTGCGGCGCGAGGCCGGCGAGATCGTGCGCTACGCCCACTTGGGTACCGGCAACTATCACGCCGCCAACGCCCGTCTCTACACCGACTACAGCCTGCTCACTTCCGACGACGCCCTGTGTGAAGACGTCGGCAAGTTGTTCAGCCAGTTGATCGGCATGGGCAAGACGTTGCGCATGAAGAAGCTGTTGCATGCGCCGTTCACCCTGAAAAAGGGCATGCTCGACATGATCACCCGGGAGACGCAATTCGCCCTGGACGGCAAGCCTGCGCACATCATCGCCAAGTTCAACTCACTGACCGATCCGAAGATTATCCGTGCGTTGTACAAGGCCAGCCAGTCGGGCGTGCGTATCGACCTGGTGGTGCGCGGCATGTGCTGCCTGCGACCGGGCATCCCCGGGGTCTCCCACAACATCCACGTCCGCTCGATCATCGGGCGCTTCCTGGAGCACACGCGGGTGTTCTACTTCCTCAACGGTGGCGAGGAGCAGATGTTCCTGTCCAGCGCCGACTGGATGGAGCGCAACCTCGACAAGCGCGTCGAGACCTGCTTCCCGGTGGAAGGCAAGAAGCTGATTTTGCGAGTCAAGAAGGAGCTGGAGAGCTACCTCACCGACAACACCCACAGCTGGAGTTTGCAGTCGGATGGCCGCTATATCCGCAACACCCCGACCGGCAATCAGAACCCGCGCAGCGCCCAGGCGACCTTGCTGGAGCGCTTGAGCAACCCGGTGTTGGCGGTGCGATAAAAGCTCGACGGTTGGGGGGCAGGCTTCGCTTTTGTGGCGAGGCAGCTTGCTGTGGCGAGGGGATTTATCCCCGCTGGGCTGCGCAGCAGCCCTTGGAAGATTGAACCCAATGAAGCTGATGCACCGCGGTGCCAGGCTTTGGGGCTGCTGCGCAGCCCAACGGGGATAAATCCCCTCGCCACAAGAGATCTGTGTTGTCGCTGGACTCAGTGAATGTTCAGCAAAATCCCCACCCGAGTCAGCCATTCGGCTTCCTGGGCGAAGTCGGCCTGGGTCAGTTGGTTCTCTTCCAACCAACCGTCAGGAAACATCACATCCAACTGATCGCCGTCGGCACGCAGGGCCACTTGCGGCATTTCCTGGGTGCCACGGATGTGGTGGAACAGGATCGCAAAGCGCAGTAGCACGCACAGGCGAATCAGCTTGATGCCGTCGTCGCCGAACTCGGCGAATTTATCCTTGGGAATATTGCGTCGATGGCCGCGTACCAGTAGCGCGAGCATTTGCTGGTCTTCGCGGGAGAAGCCCGCCAGGTCCGAGTGCTCGATCAGGTAGGCGCCGTGCTTGTGATAATGATAGTGGGCAATGTCCAGGCCCACTTCATGGACCTTGGCCGCCCAGCCCAGCAGTTCACGCCAGACACCGTCGTTCAGGTCCCAATCGTCGGCCACCTGGTCGAAGGCATGCAGCGCCTTGCGCTCGACCCGTACGGCTTGTTCCTGGTCGACGTGATAACGCTCCATGAGCGAGCCCAGGGTGCGCTCGCGGACGTCTTCGTGATGATGACGACCCAGCAGGTCATACAGCACGCCTTCGCGCAGGGCGCCTTCGCAGTGATCCATGCGTTGCAGTTCGAGGGCGTCGAAAATCGCCTCGAGGATCGCCAGGCCCGCCGGGAAAATCGCCCGGCGATCAGGCTTGATGCCGTCGAAGTCGATCTTGTCCGATTCGCCGAGCTTGAACACCTTGCGCTTGAGCCAGGCCAGGCCTTCGGCGTTGACTTCACCGCTGCCGTGGCCGCCAGCCTTGAGTGCCAGGCCGATGGCGCGGATGGTTCCCGAGGAGCCGATGGCCTCATCCCAGGTCAGGCGATGCAGGGCATGTTCGATGCTCATGATTTCCAGGCGCGCCGCCGTGTACGCCTGGGCGTAGCGGGCCGGGGTGATCTTGCCGTCGCGGAAATAACGCTGGGTGTAGCTGACACAGCCCATTTGCAGGCTTTCGCGCAGCAGCGGTTCGAAGCGCTGGCCGATGATGAACTCGGTACTGCCGCCTCCGATGTCCGCCACCAGGCGCTTGCCGGGGGTGTCGGCCAGGGTGTGGGAAACACCGAGGTAGATCAGGCGCGCTTCTTCACGGCCGGAGATGACTTCCACCGGATGGCCGAGGATGTCTTCGGCGCGGTGAATGAACTCGCCACGGTTGCGCGCCTCGCGCAGGGCGTTGGTGCCGACGATCCGCACCGCCCCCAGGGGCATGCCGTTGATCAGTTGGGCAAAGCGCTTCAGGCAATCGAGCCCGCGTTGCATCGATTCTTCGCTGAGTTTGCGCTCTTCGTCGATGCCGGCGGCCAGTTGGACCTTCTCGCCGAGCCGCTCAAGAATGCGGATTTCCCCGTTCTGGGCCTTGGCGACGACCATGTGGAAGCTGTTGGAGCCCAGGTCAATGGCAGCGATCAGGGACAGATTCTTGGCTTGGGATGGCGGCATGGTCAAAAAGTCTCGGTCGATAACCTTGCCATCCTGCCACGATCGACCGCTTACGCCAACGCGCCTGAACCAAACCCTTGAGCCAGAGCAGGCTGCAACGCGCCTTTGTGGCGAGGGAGCTTGCTCCCGCTGGGCTGCGCAGCAGCCCCAAAAACCAATCAACCCGGTACACCAGGAATACATCGGCAGGCAGATTCTGCGATTGCTGCGCAATCGAGCGGGAGCAAGCTCCCTCGCCACAAGAGCTTTCATCGACCGTCAGGCGGGCTCGACCGTCCCGATAAAATTCGCCAGTTCCGCCGTCTGCGGGTCGGCGAACAACACCTTGGGATCGCCCACCTCGTGCACCTTGCCCTGGTGCATGAACACCAGCTTGTCACCCACCTCCCTGGCGAAGCGCATTTCATGGGTGACCATGATCAGCGTCATGCCTTCCTTGGCCAGTTGACGCACCACGCTGAGCACTTCGTTAACCAGTTCCGGGTCCAGCGCCGAGGTGATTTCATCGCACAGCAACACTTTCGGCGACATCGCCAGGGCGCGGGCAATTGCTACCCGTTGCTGCTGGCCACCGGACAAGCGGTCAGGGAAAGCATCGAATTTCTCGCCGAGCCCGACTCGTTCCAGCATCTGCCGCGCCAGTTCGGCCGCCTTGGCCTTGGGCACTTTTTGCACAACTTGCGGCGCCAGCATCACGTTCTCGCCGACTGTCAGGTGCGGGAACAGGTTGAACTGCTGGAATACCATTCCGACTTTCTGGCGCAGGCTACGCAGGTCGGCGCGGGCGGCATCGAGGTATTCGCCGTCGACTTCGATCACGCCATCGTTGATCGATTCCAGGCCGTTGAGGGTGCGCAGCAGGGTGGATTTGCCCGAGCCGCTGCGGCCGATGATCGCCACCACCTGGCCTTCCTCGACGCTCAGGTCGATACCTTTGAGCACGTGGTGATCGCCATAGTATTTATGCAGGGCGGTGATTCTAAGCAGAGGCATGCAGTCTCCTTTCCAGGTAGCGCGCACTGAGGGACAGGGGGTAGCAGAGCAGGAAGTAGCCGAGGGCGACCAGGCCATACACCATGAAGGGTTCGAAGGTAGCGTTGGCGAGCATGCCGCCGGTCTTGGTCAGTTCGGTAAAGCCGATGATCGACGTCACGGCCGTGCCCTTGACCACTTGCACGGAAAACCCCACCGTCGGCGCCACGGCAATGCGCAGGGCCTGGGGCAGGATCACGTAGCGCAATTGCTCCAATGGGTTAAGGGCCAAGCTCGCGGAGGCTTCCCACTGGCCATGGGCAATCGAATCGACGCAACCGCGCCAGATCTCCGCCAGATAGGCGCTGGTAAACAGCGTCAGGGCAATCGCCGCGGCCATCCAGGGAGAAATCTCCACCCCGGCCAGCGCTACGCCGAAGAACACCAGGAACAGCTGCATCAACAGTGGGGTGCCTTGGAACAGCTCGATATAGGTGCGGGCGATGTTGCGGGGCAGGGCGCTTTTTGAAATGCGCAGGACCATCACCAGCAGGCCGATCACGCCGCCACCGATAAACGCCACCAGCGACAGCGCCAGGGTCCATTGCAAGCCGGTGAGCAGGTTGCGCACCACGTCCCAGAAGGTAAAATCGCTCATTGGCTGCTCCTTGCGATATAGCGACGCCCGATCCAATTCAGGAACTGGCGGATCAACAGCGCCATGCACAGATAGATCAGCGTCGTCAGTGCGTAGGTTTCAAAGGCGCGGAAGTTGCGCGACTGGATGAAGTTGGCCGCAAAGCTCAGCTCTTCGGTGGCGATCTGCGAACAGACCGCCGAGCCGAGCATCACGATGATGATCTGGCTGCTCAGGGCCGGCCAGACCTTGCCCAGCGCTGGCAACAGCACCACGTGGCGGAACGCTTCGAAGCGGCTCATTGCCAACGCCGCTGCTGCTTCCAGTTGCCCTCGCGGGATCGCCTGGATGCCGGCGCGGATGATCTCGGTGGAATACGCACCCAGGTTGATCACCATCGCCAGCACCGCCGCCTGCCACTCGGAAATCTGCAAGCCCAGGGACGGCAGGCCGAAGAAGATGAAAAACAACTGCACCAGGAACGGCGTGTTGCGGATCAACTCCACGTACACGCCAAAGATCGCCGCGAACGGACGGATATTCCAGGCCCGGACCACGGCCCCTACGATGCCAACGCCGACCCCGAGCAACGCGCCAATGGCCGTCAGCTCGAGGGTGAACAGCGCACCGCGCAACAGCAGCTCGGTGTTTTGCACCACCGGCAGGAAATCGAACTGATAAGCCATGCTCAGCCTCTCAAGCGACGGTCAGAGATCGGCCGGCAGCGGCTGCTTGAGCCAGGTCTGCGAATTCTTTTCCAGGCTGCCATCGGTCTTGGCGGTGGCGAGGATCTGGTTGACCTTGTCGAGCAATGCCGGCTCGTTCTTGTTCACGCCGACGTAGACCGGCGAGTCCTTGAGTTTCACTTTCAACGCGGGGACGCGCTTGGGGTTGCGTTCGCTGATGGCGACCATCACCACGTTGCCGCTGGCGATCAGGTCCACCTGGCCGGCCAGGTAAGCGGCAATCGTCGAATTGTTGTCTTCGAAACGCTTGATGGTGACGCCTTCGGGGGCGACCTTGGTTAGCTCGATGTCTTCGATGGCGCCACGGGTGACGCTGATGGTCTTGCCCTTGAGGTCGTCCAGGGTGTTGATGGCGGCATCAGGCGGACCGAACACCGCCAGGTAGAACGGCGCGTAGGCGCTGGAAAAATCGATGACCTTTTCGCGCTCGGGGTTCTTGCCCAGGCTGGAAATCACCAGGTCAACCTTGCCGGTGGTCAGGAAAGGGATGCGGTTGGTGCTGTTGACCGGTGTCAGTTCCAGCTTGACCTTGAGCTGGTCAGCCAGCAGCTTCGCCGTGTCGATGTCCAGGCCGCGCGGCTTCATGTCCGGACCGACCGAACCGAACGGCGGGAAATCCTGTGGCACAGCAACCTTGAGCGTGCCGCGCTTGACCACATCCTCCAGGCCATCGGCGTGGGCGGGCACCTGGCAAAGCATCAGGCTGGCAAACAGGGCAGTGAGCAGGACGCTGCAACGCTGGATCATGGTGAATCTCCGCAGTCGATGGTGTGGTTTCTGCGATCGGACAGAGCACAGGCCATGCCAAGGCGGGTTTTATCGGGTCAAAGCCACGGTTTTGCTGGTGGGATGCGGTCTTACTGGTCTGAACAGTTGGGCCGCGTTTCGCACCTTTATCGGGCGTTGGCATTTGCCACCGAACCCTGCTGGGGCACGACTTGCCGGGCACGGCGAATAGCATTACAACTAGTCGCTCACTGGCCCGGTTTGTCTGAAAAAATCATGAATTCCATCGCTCGTGCCGTTCCTGAAGTGGCATTGCAAGCCATCCGTAAACTGATCGCCGACGAGGGCTTCGGCCCGGGGGACGCGCTGCCCTCGCAGCGTGATCTGGCGGTTCAACTGGGTGTGAGCCGGGCGTCCCTGCGCGAGGCGCTTTCATCGTTGAGTGCCCTGGGGATGATCAGCGTGCAGCCGGGCCGGGGAGTATTCGTGCAATCGGCCGCGCAAGAACCGCGCAGCGACTCGACACCGGGTTGGCCCTTCGCGGCCCAGGCCTCGCCTGTGGATATCTTTCAATTACGCTATGCCCTCGAGGGTTTCGCGGCAGGATTGGCTGCCGTGACGTTGAGCGCCGATGAACTCGATGCGTTGGACGACAACGTCGAGGCCATGCGCCGGGAACTGAAGGCCGGGGACTTCGACGCGGCCGCCCAGCTGGATTTCGAGTTTCATCGACGCATCCTGCTGGCCAGCGGCAACCAGGCCATGCTGAGCATCCTCACCGCCAGCGCCGACATCTTCCTGGAAAGCCAGAAGCTACCGTTCATCAGGGCGGAGCGGGCGATGGAGACTTGGCAGGAACACCGCAAGATCCTTCGTGCATTGGCCCGCCGAGCCTCGGCCTCGGCGCAAAAAGCCATGCAGGAACATGTACGTAACGCTGCGCTGCGTACCGGTATTTCCTTTGTCGCGCCCGCTGCCCCATGACCTCGGCGATACCCAAAGCCATCGTTCGTCATAGCGAGACTCAATCAACTGCGGCTTCCTGAACCTGGGAAGGGCAGCTATGATGGGCCACGTTTTTTTGCTGATTACCCCGGAGATTTCCATGAGCAGCGATCTGATCAAACACGTTAGCGACGCTAGCTTCGAAGCTGACGTACTCAAGGCCGAAGGCGCAGTGCTGGTCGACTATTGGGCTGAGTGGTGCGGTCCTTGCAAAATGATCGCTCCGGTCCTGGACGAAATTGCCGAGACCTACAAGGGCAAGCTGACCGTTGCCAAGCTGAACATCGACGAAAACCAGGAAACCCCGGCCAAGCACGGCGTGCGCGGTATCCCGACCCTGATGCTGTTCAAGAACGGCAACGTCGAGGCCACCAAGGTCGGCGCGCTGTCGAAGTCGCAACTGGCGGCATTCCTCGACGCCAACATCTAAGCGTCGAATGTCCTGCCAAAAGCCCCGCAAATCGCGGGGCTTTTTCGTTATTCGGGGCTAGACGCTCGCAAATCGAGGTGTTACATTCGGCCCCGCACTGGTTTCTCCATTGCCCCCTGCAAGCCGTCGCCGACGCTCTCCTTTCGAACAAGTACGCGATCCTGTCGCCTTCTCCGCGGCGCGGCCTCATTAAGCCAAAAGCTTAATTTCCCCCCTCCATAAATGATTACGTCATTCCTATATGAATCTGACTGAACTCAAGCAAAAGCCGATTACCGAACTGCTCGAATTGGCCGAACAGATGGGCATAGAAAATATGGCCCGTTCGCGCAAGCAGGACGTGATTTTCTCCCTGCTCAAGAAGCACGCGAAAAGCGGCGAGGAAATCTCCGGTGATGGCGTGCTGGAGATTCTCCAGGACGGCTTCGGCTTCCTTCGCTCCGCAGACGCTTCCTATCTCGCCGGCCCAGACGATATCTACGTCTCGCCGAGCCAGATCCGTCGCTTCAACTTGCGCACCGGTGACACCATCGTTGGCAAGATCCGCCCTCCGAAGGAAGGCGAGCGTTACTTCGCGCTGCTCAAGGTCGACACGATCAACTTCGACCGTCCGGAAAACGCGAAGAACAAGATTCTCTTCGAGAACCTGACCCCGCTGTTCCCGACCGTGCGCATGAAGATGGAAGCCGGCAACGGTTCCACCGAAGACCTCACCGGTCGTGTCATCGACCTGTGCGCACCCATCGGCAAAGGCCAGCGTGGCTTGATCGTGGCACCGCCGAAAGCGGGCAAGACGATCATGCTGCAGAACATCGCGGCCAACATCGCCCGTAACAATCCTGAAGTTCACCTGATCGTACTGCTGATCGACGAACGCCCGGAAGAAGTGACCGAGATGCAGCGCACCGTGCGCGGCGAAGTGGTCGCCTCGACGTTCGACGAGCCGCCGACCCGTCACGTGCAGGTTGCCGAAATGGTGATCGAGAAGGCCAAGCGCCTGGTCGAGCACAAGAAAGACGTGGTGATCCTGCTGGACTCCATCACCCGCCTGGCCCGTGCCTACAACACCGTGATCCCGAGCTCCGGCAAGGTGCTGACCGGTGGTGTCGATGCCCATGCCCTGGAGAAACCGAAGCGTTTCTTCGGCGCCGCACGGAACATCGAGGAGGGCGGTTCGCTGACTATCATTGCCACCGCGCTGGTCGAGACCGGCTCGAAGATGGACGAAGTGATCTACGAAGAGTTCAAGGGTACCGGCAACATGGAACTGCCCCTGGACCGTCGCATCGCCGAGAAGCGTGTATTCCCGGCCATCAACATCAACCGTTCCGGCACCCGTCGCGAAGAATTGCTGACCGCCGATGACGAGTTGCAGCGCATGTGGATCCTGCGCAAGCTGCTGCATCCAATGGATGAAGTCGCTGCCATCGAGTTCCTGGTCGACAAGCTGAAAACGACCAAGACCAACGATGAGTTCTTCCTGTCGATGAAGCGCAAGTAACACGAAGCTACGCATAAAAGGGCGCCCCACACAGGGCGCCCTTTTTTTCGGCTGAATGTATCAAAATGGACAACTTTCCAAGACCAGCAGTGTCCTTGCTGTTGACGTCTGTACTTCAAACGACAAGGAGCGTTATGCACACGTTTGGCAATCGCCGTGACATCGATGGCTTGAGGGCCCTGGCCGTTATTCCGGTGGTACTGTTTCACTTCGGCTTCAGCACGTTCAGTGGCGGCTTTGTCGGGGTCGATGTTTTCTTTGTCATCTCCGGATTCTTGATCACCGGTATCCTGTTTCGCGAGATCAGTGCGCAGCGCTTCAGTTTCGTCGACTTCTGGGCTCGACGTGCGCGCCGCATCCTCCCAGCCTTGAGCCTGGTGCTGTTGGTGACGTTAGCCTTGGGCTGGTTGTTGCTGACTGCCAAGGATTTTTCGGAGCTTGGCCGAACGGTTCGTTACCAGTCGCTGTTCATTTCGAACATCTTGTTCATGCGTGAGGACGGTTACTTCGAGCCAGCGTCGGATCTGAAACCGCTGCTTCATACCTGGTCCTTGGCCGTCGAAGAGCAGTACTACATTTTCTTCCCGTTGCTGATGGTGTTGTTGATGCGCCATGTTCGTCATTGGCGCTGGATGCTGTTTGCCGTATTGCTGATTTCCTTCGGGCTCAACGTCGCTTATATCGACCGCAAACCTGATGTCGCTTTCTTCTCGTTGCCGACACGCGCTTGGGAGCTGTTGTGCGGTGCGATGCTTGCGGTATTGCCAAAGCCGAGACACATCACGAAGCCGTGGGTCTGTCACTTGGCGGGCGTGGCCGGGTTGGCAGCGGTGCTGGCGGCGGTGTTCACTTTTGACAGGGCCACGACGTTTCCAGGTTGGGCTGCTTTACTGCCGGTCCTCGGTGCCACTGCGCTGATCTGGTCTGGGGGGCAGGGTTCGAGCTGGGTCGCCCGACTGCTCGGTACCAGGGTGCTCGTCTGGATTGGCTTGATTTCCTATTCCCTTTACTTGTGGCATTGGCCGGTCTACGTCTACGCCAATGCCGTTTCCATCGACGGTATCGGGCATTTGGAAGCCGTGGGCTGGATCCTGTTGGCGTTGGGTCTTGCCTGGTTGAGCTGGCGCTTCGTAGAGCTTCCGTTTCGTGAAAAACGCGTGTTGCCCGGGCGCAAGCCGGTGTTGGTGGGCGGTTTGTTGGCCATGGTCGCCCTGGCGGTGACAGGTTCGGTGGTGCGTTCAGCGGATGGCTTTCCCCAGCGCCTTACCGGCAAGGCGTTGGCGTATGCGCAAGCGCGGGATTGGAAGGCTGGGCAGATGGAATGCATGCTCGTGACTTCTGACAAGAACCTGGACAAGGCCTGCCTGGTTGGCGAACGCAAAGAGGCGCCGGCGACCCAACTGTTTTGGGGCGATAGCCACGCCGCTGCGCTGTTGCCGGCGATTGAAGACAATGCCACGCGTGAGGGGCGCCCGGTTTGGCTTTACAGCATGAGCGCCTGTCCGCCAATCGTCAGCGATGACCTGCGCCAGCGCTGCAGGGACTTCAACGAAAAGACCATGGAACAGGTTCGTCACCTGCAGATCAAGGATGTGGTGCTGGCTTCCAATTGGAGCCTGTACGTATACGGCCGTGAGGACGGCGACAAGAAGGTATTGCTCAACGCCTCCGACAATACGGCCGAAGCCGAGGCGCGTATGGCTGCGGCGCTCAAGGCTCGGGTCGCGATGTTGAGGGCGGCGGGCGTACAGGTTTGGTTGTTCAAGGAAGTGCCGCTGCAGCGCAAGGGCGCTATCAGCAGATTGACGAGCCTGGCGCGGGCTGGGCGTTCAGCTGAAGGGTTGGGTCGCCCACTTGAGGAGCACTTGGCCCGTCAACATTTCCTCAGTGCCTTGTTTGACTCAATGAGTAGCGCCGATCCCGGTGTGCATGTCATTGACCCGACCCCGTTGATGTGTGCGGGGCAGGTCTGCAGCATTGAGGTCAACGGTTACTCGCAGTACAAGGACGAGGACCATCTGTCTTATCTCGGTAGTGCCCGGCTGAGCCCGCTGTTTGCCCCGGTGTTGCTGGGGTCAACCGGCAATTGATCGCCGCCGCGCACGCACGGGCTGCTGTTTGGGCGTTAGAGCAGGTAGGATGTACGCCTATTTTCGGGGTGGCATCTCAATGAAATTCAAGGATCTTCGGGATTTCGTGCAGCAGCTTGAACAGCGCGGCGAGTTGAAACGCATTCAGGTTCCTATCTCTCCAGTGCTGGAGATGACGGAAATCTGCGACCGCACGCTTCGGGCCAAAGGCCCGGCGTTGCTGTTTGAAAACCCGACGGGTTATGACATTCCGGTGCTGGGCAACCTGTTTGGCACGCCGGAGCGCGTGGCCTTGGGCATGGGCGCGGAAGCCGTCAGCGAGCTGCGCGAAATCGGCAAGCTGCTGGCGTTCCTCAAGGAACCCGAGCCGCCGAAGGGCCTGAAGGACGCCTGGTCCAAACTGCCGATTTTCCGCAAGATCATTTCCATGGCGCCGAAGGTCGTCAAGGACGCGATCTGCCAGGAAGTGGTGATCGAGGGCGACGATGTCGACCTGGCCATGCTGCCCGTGCAGACCTGCTGGCCAGGCGACGTAGGGCCGCTGATTACCTGGGGCCTGACCGTCACCAAAGGCCCGAACAAAGACCGCCAGAACCTGGGCATCTATCGCCAGCAGGTGATCGGCCGTAACAAGGTCATCATGCGCTGGCTGAGCCATCGGGGCGGCGCGCTGGATTACCGTGAGTGGTGTGAAAAACACCCTGGCCAGCCATTCCCGGTGTCCGTCGCCCTGGGCGCGGACCCCGCCACGATCCTCGGCGCGGTCACGCCGGTGCCCGATAGCCTTTCCGAATATGCGTTTGCCGGCCTGCTGCGCGGCAACCGTACCGAATTGGTGAAATGCCGCGGCAATGACCTGCAAGTGCCGGCCACTGCCGAGATCATCCTTGAAGGCGTGATCCACCCCGGCGAAATGGCCGATGAAGGGCCGTACGGCGACCACACCGGTTACTACAACGAGGTGGACAGCTTCCCGGTGTTCACCGTCGAGCGCATCACCCATCGCATCAAGCCGATCTACCACAGCACCTACACCGGTCGTCCGCCTGACGAGCCGGCGATTCTCGGTGTCGCGCTGAACGAAGTGTTCGTGCCGATCCTGCAAAAGCAATTCCCGGAAATCACCGATTTCTACCTGCCGCCCGAAGGTTGCTCGTACCGCATGGCCGTGGTGACCATGAAGAAGTCGTATCCGGGGCACGCCAAGCGGGTCATGTTGGGCGTCTGGTCGTTTTTACGACAATTCATGTACACCAAGTTCGTTATTGTCACTGACGACGATATCAACGCACGGGACTGGAATGACGTGATCTGGGCCATCACCACGCGCATGGACCCCAAGCGCGACACGGTGATGATCGAGAACACGCCGATCGACTACCTCGACTTCGCCTCGCCGGTGTCTGGCCTGGGGTCGAAGATGGGCCTCGATGCCACGCATAAATGGCCCGGTGAAACCACCCGCGAATGGGGCCGGGTTATCGTCAAGGATGAAGCCGTTACCCAACGGATCGATGCCATCTGGAATCAGTTAGGAATAGATTGATGCGTGTAACCTTGCAGCCTTCCGGTGCGGTGCTGGAGATAGAGTCGGCCGAGCGGATACTCGATGGCGCGCGGCGCCTGGGCTACGAATGCCCACAGAGCTGCCGCAACGGCAACTGTCACGTTTGTGGCGCGTTGTTGGTGGAAGGTCGCGTGGAGCAGGCCGGTGAAGTGCGTGACCACGGTGAGGTCTTTACCTGCATCGCCGAACCTCTGGAGGACTGCGTGCTGCTGTGGGATGGCGTGCTGTCGCCGGGTGAGCTGCCGGTGCGCACTCTCGCATGCCAGGTGATCGAGTGCGCCGATGTTGGTGGCGATGTCTGGCGGGTGCGCTTGCGTGCGCCGGCGGGTAAGCCTCCGCGCTATCACGCCGGGCAATACTTGATGATCGAGCGGGAGAACGGTGAGAAGTCGGCGTTCTCCCTGGCCTCGGCGCCGCACTCGGGGCGCGACCTGCAATTGCATGTGCTGGTGCGCGAAAACAGTGCGCAAACGCTTTTGGAGCAACTGCAGCGCAACCCCAATGTGCGTATCGAGATGCCATTCGGCGACACCCATTTGTCCGAACTCCCGGATGGCCCGCTGGTTTTGATTGCCGCCGGCACCGGAATGGCGCAGATGCACAGCCTGATCGAGCACTGCCGCGCCCAAGGCTTCAAGCACCCGGTGCATCTGTATTGGGGTGTGCGGCGGCCGGAAGATTTCTATGAAATCGAACACTGGGACGAGTGGAAGAAGCTGCCAAACCTGTATCTGCACAAAGTCGTCAGCGATCTTTGTGGTTGGGAGGGGCGCTGCGGCATGCTCCACGAGGCAGTGTGCGAGGACATCAGCGATCTCTCCGGTGTCTACGTCTACGCCAGCGGCTCGCCGGCCATGATCTACGCCACGCTCGATGCGCTGGTGGAAGCCGGCATGGACGCCCATCAGATGCGCGCCGATGTGTTCGCGTATGCGCCGCGGGCTTGAGCTGTACTTATCAGCCCAGGCTCAGTTGAGCTTTTTGTGGCGAGGGGATTTATCCCCGTTGGGCTGCGCAGCAGCCCTAATGCAGTGAACTCAATCTTCCTGGCCCACTCAGTGCCTTGTTTGGGGCTGCTGCTCAGCCCAGCGGGGATAAATCCCCTCGCCACCAAAGCGGATGCCACGTTACCCATCGATATAACTTCCCATATTGCGTTTCGGTATTTAGCTGGCGGGCCAGATACCGATAACGTATATGCGGACGTAATGGCATTTAACTTGCCTCGATCCTCACAAACGTCAACGCCATGACGCTCTATTTTCCCGCGAGGAGCCATCCGCTACCGGCCATGACCGCTATCGAATCCGCCATAACCTGCGCCCTGTACCCGCCCCGGCTCGAGCTGGGTGCCCAATTGACCCGTGAACAATTGCTCGCCTCGATGCGATCGACCATGAGCCTTCACCAGGGCGGCCCGGTCTGGCTGTTCGCCTACGGTTCGTTGATCTGGCGTCCGGAATGCACGGCGGTGGAGCGGATGCGTGGCCGGGTCCATGGTTATCATCGCGGCTTGTATCTATGGTCCCACGAACACCGGGGCACCCCGGAATTGCCAGGGTTGGTGTTTGGGTTGGATCGCGGCGGGTCCTGCAGCGGATTCGCCTACCGGTTGCCGGAGGAGAACCTCGAGGATTCGCTGTTCGCGCTGTGGCAGCGCGAGATGCCGGTCCCGTCCTATCGTCCGCACTGGCTGACGTGCCGTCTCGAGGATGGCAATCGGGTACAAGCCTTGGGCTTCGTGCTGGAGCGACACCTGCCCAGCTATGCCGGCAACCTGCCGGACCATGTGCTGAGCCAGGTGTTTGAAAGCGCTTGCGGGCGTTATGGCACGACTCGCGATTATGTCGAGCAGACCATCCACGCCCTGCGCAGCCACGCCATGCCAGACCGGAACCTGGAGGCGCGGCTCAAGCGCTGCCGATCAGCGCTGGATCAGGCGACCGCTTCGCGGCTCTGACTGGCGATCTGCTTGTGCCACAGGGTTGGCGCGAGGAACGCCATCGCCAGCAGGCAGGCGCCAATCAGCAGCACAAAGCCGCCGTTCCAACCAAAGTGGTCCACGGTGTAGCCCATGGCCGCACTGGCCGCGACTGAACCACCCAAATACCCGAACAGGCCGGTGAAGCCCGCAGCGGTACCCGCGGCTTTTTTCGGCGCCAGTTCCAATGCCTGCAAACCGATCAGCATCACCGGGCCGTAGATCAGGAAGCCGATGGAAACCAGGGCGATCATGTCGACGGTCGGGTTGCCGGCCGGGTTCAGCCAGTACACCAGGGTTGCCACGGTCACCAGGGCCATGAACACCATGCCGGTCAAGCCACGGTTGCCGCGGAAGATCTTGTCGGACATCCAGCCACACAACAGCGTGCCCGGGATGCCGGCCCACTCATAGAAGAAGTAGGCCCAGGAGCTTTTGTCCACGGTGAAGCCCTTGGCTTCCTTGAGGTAGGTCGGCGCCCAGTCCAGCACGCCGTAGCGCAGCAGGTAGACGAAGACGTTGGCCATGGCGATGTACCAGAGCATCTTGTTGCGCAGCACGTACTTGACGAAGATTTCCTTGGCGCTGAATTCGTTCTCGTGACTGGCGTCGTAACCTTCCGGGTAGTCGTTCTTGTATTTCTCGATCGGTGGCAGGCCAACCGATTGTGGGGTATCGCGCATGGTTGCGAAGGCAAACACCGCAACGGCGAGCGCTACGGTAGCGGGTACATAGAAAGCCGCGTGCCAGTCGTTGAACCAGGCCATGCCCAGCAGGAACAGCGGGCCGATCAGGCCGCCGCCCACGTTGTGCGCCACGTTCCACACCGAAACCACGCCACCGCGTTCCTTCTGCGACCACCAGTGCACCATGGTCCGCCCGCTTGGCGGCCAGCCCATGCCTTGGGCCCAGCCGTTGATGAACAGCAGGATGAACATGATCGTCACGCTGGAGGTCGCCCAGGGTGCGAAACCGAAAATGAACATCACCCCGGCTGATACCAGCAAGCCGAACGGCAGGAAGTAGCGCGGGTTGGAGCGGTCGGACACCAGGCCCATCAAGAACTTCGACAAGCCATAGGCGATGGCGATGGCCGACATGGCCAAGCCAAGCTGGCCACGGGTGTAGCCCTCGTCGATGAGATACGGCATCGCCAGGGAGAAGTTCTTGCGCAGCAGGTAATAACCGGCATAGCCGATGAAAATCCCGGCGAAGATCTGCCAGCGCAGGCGTCGGTAAGTGCTGTCTATTTTTTCTTCAGGCAGGGCGGCCTGATGTGCGGCAGGTCGAAAGAAAGCAAACATTCAAGAGCTCCAGGTTTTTATTGTGGTGGCGGATGCGAATGTTACAGTTTCGTTACCGAAAATAGCATCGCTCGTTGTCGCATAAAAAGCGGAAATTTCGATAGGCCATGTTCTTAAGTGAACATGTCGCGTGCGCATAAACTGACGGCGCTGTAGGAATCGTCGCAGTGGCATCTCCCGGCAGCTTTACATGACAAGAAACAGGGAAACGTCCTTCAATCGAATGGGAAGCGTCGCCATTCAATCCACGAGACAACGCCCTTACCCTTTACGTTTGTCGGTTCAGGCATTCAAACAAGGGGTCGGGTATGGGGTGGTGCGCTGTGACGTTGTGGCTGTGTCTGGCTGGCGCGAGTTGGGCGGGGGAAAGGGTGCTGGTGCCGGAGAACAATCCCAAGCCGGAGTATCCGACAGCTCTGAACCGGGCCGGGATCATGGGCGCGGTCAAGGCCAGTTTCACCGTACACACCGATGGTCGTGTGGATGAGATCACGATCCTGCACAGCGACCATCCGGAGTTTACCGAAGCGGTTCGAGGGGCGCTGGTTGAATGGCGTTTCCAGCCTTGGACGGCGGATGACGAACATTCCGCCCAAGTACGCGTCGTGGCGCCGTTCGAGTTTCGCCTGGATGACACGCCGATCGATGCCAATAAATGGATCAAGACCTGGCGATGCTCGGACATCAACGCCTATGCCAGCGACCGATTGCAGGTGCGGGACCTGCTCCCGTTCCATTACACGCGCAGCTACCTGTCCAATGTCTTCTTCGTCAGGCAGCTACCGGAAGCCGAGCGCCTGGCGCTGATCGCCCGGTTCAACCGGCTGCTGCCCTCGATCGTACAGCGCTGCGGAAGGTTTCCCGCGACGCGGTATATGAGGATGTTGCCGAAGGAGATTCGGGAGTTGCTTTAGAAATGGGCGGTAAATATCTACCGCCAAATCGGTTTGAATTTGTGGTTGGCAGGAATTACGGCGCGGTCATTGGAAAGAAAAAGGCCAGAACCCTCTATCAATGGCTCTGGCCTTTTTTAATCGGTACGGGTTCAGCGAACTTGCACAACTACCTTGCCCACAGCCTTGCGCTGCCCCAGGTCGTTGATCGCCTGCGCCGCGTTGTCCAGCGGATAAACCTGGGACACCAGCGGCTTGAGCTTGCCTTCGGCGAACCAGCCGAACAGTTGCTGGAAGTTGGCCGCGTTGTCCTGGGGCTGGCGCTGGGCGAAGGATCCCCAGAACACGCCGACCACCGAGGCGCCCTTGAGCAAGGCCAGGTTTACTGGCAGTTCGGGGATGCGGCCGCTGGCGAAACCGACCACCAGCAGCCGGCCGTTCCAGGCGATAGCGCGCACGGCCTGGTCGAACAGGTCGCCGCCCACCGGGTCGTAGATCACGTCGGCGCCCTGGCCGTCGGTGAGGCGCTTGATTTCGTCCTTGAGGCTGGTTTCGGTGTAGTTGATCAGCTCGTCGGCGCCGGCGGCCTTGGCCACGGCAAGTTTTTCCGCGCTGCTGGCGGCGGCGATCACGCGAGCGCCCATGGCTTTGCCGATTTCCACTGCCGCCAGACCGACGCCGCCGGAAGCGCCAAGCACCAACAAGGTTTCACCGGGCTGGAGGTTGGCCCGCTGCTTGAGGGCGTGCATCGACGTGCCATAGGTCATGCTGAAAGCGGCAGCCGTGTTGAAATCCATGGACGAAGGAATCGGCAATACGTTGTAGGCCACAACCGCCACCTGTTCGGCGAAGCTGCCCCAGCCGGTCAGTGCCATGACCCGGTCACCTGTTTTCAGGTGGCTGACCTTTTCGCCTACTTCACGGACCACGCCCGCCGCTTCGCCACCCGGGGAAAACGGGAAGGGCGGCTTGAACTGGTATTTGCCCTCGATGATCAGCGTGTCAGGAAAATTCACCCCGGCGGCGTGCACATCCAGCAGCACTTCGTTCTTTTTCACGACGGGGCTGGCGACGTCTTCCAGCACCAGCGATTCGGCGGGACCGAATTCTTTGCACAGCACGGCTTTCATCAGGGCTATTCCTTTGGGAGTGATGGCCGATAAGTGTAGGTGTGAGAGTCAATGGGTCAACGAGCATGTCCCGCCCTGATAGCTGGCCATAAGCTTGTGCTTGGACGGCGGGTCGGTATGCTGGGCCGCAAACCGGATGAGGAGTCGAATGTGAAAGCGTGGATCATGTTGATGCTGGCCCTGTCGCTGCCAGCGGCAGTGATGGCCGAAGAGGGCAAGGAAGCCAAGGAAGGCGAGGCGCCGAAAGTCAGTTACATCACCCTGAGCCCTCCCTTCGTGGGGAATTATGGGCTGGACGGTACAGCCAAACTGAAGGTCTACAAGGCCGACGTCGCCCTGCGCGTAACCGGTGACGCCGCCGCTGCAGCGGTGAAGGCTAACGAGCCGTTGATTCGCAACCAGTTGGTGGCGCTGTTCGCCCAGCAGACGACCGAGACGATGAACAACCTCGAGGCCAAGGAGAAGCTGCGTCAGGAAGCGTTGAAGCAGACCCAGCAGGTGATGAATGACGAGACCGGCAAGCCGATGGTTGAGGATTTGTTGTTCAATAACCTGATCATTCAATAAGCCGCCTCGATCGCAGCCTTGGGCCGTGCCCGGATCTCCTGGCGCTGGCCAAGGCTGCTTTTTTTCGTCAAGACGCCAGGCTTTTCCGAAACCGGGCCAGGGCGATTGCAAAGAACAAAAGCCCGATGATCGCCAGCGCCAGCAGGTCCGGCCAAATCACGCCAGGGCCGGCATCTCGGAACAGGATCGCCGCGCTGAGGCTGACGAAATGCGTCGACGGCGAGCCCTGCATCACCCATTGCAACCACGGCGGCATGCTGTCCAGCGGCGTACTGCCGCCTGACAACAGCAGCATTGGGATGATGACCGGGATCGCCAGCAAGCCGAATTGCGGCGTCGAACGGGCCAGGGTGGCGAGGAAGATGCCCAGCGATGTGCTGGCGAACAGATAGAGTGCGGTCACCAGCAGGAAGAGCACCATGGAGCCAGCAAGCGGTACTCCCAGTGCGAATTTGACGATGATTTCCAGCGATGCCCAGGTGCACAGCACCACCACCAGCAGGTTGCTCCAGATTTTCGCCAGCATGATTTCCAATGCCGTCAGCGGCAGCACCAGCAAATGGTCGAGAGTGCCATGCTCACGTTCGCGTAGCAGCGCGGTCCCGGTGAGAATGATGGCCAGGATGGTGATGTTGTTGACGATCTGGATCACCGCCAGGAACCAGCCACCTTCAAGGTTGGTATTGAACAGCGAGCGGGTGGTCAGCCTCACGGGCGTTCGCTCGCTCGTTTCTGCCTGACCGGCGTAGGCCGCCAATTCCTGCTGGAAAATCCGCCCGATGTAGCCGGCACCCATGAACGCCTGGCTCATGGCCGTGGCGTCGACGTTGAGTTGCAGGGTTGGTTCGCGTCCTGCGAGCAGGTCGGCCTGGAAGTTGGCGGGCACGTTGATGACGAAGGTGAAGCGGCCACTGTCCATGACCTTGTCCAGGTCGGCATAGGGCAAGGCCACCGGGCTCTGGAATTCCGGAGGCTGCAGGACCTGGGCCAGTTCACGCGAGAGTTGGCTCTGGTCTTCGTCCACTATGGCGACACTGGCATGGTGGACGCCGACCACTGAACCGGCGGCCGGCATGTAGATCGCCACCGTGAAGGCGTAGCCCAGGAACAGCAGCAGGACGGAGTCATAGCGCAGGCTGGTCAGTTCCTTTAGCCCGAGACGCCAGATATGTGAAAGCGTGTGCATCAGGCCTCCTGCTTTTTCAGCATGATCAGGCTGAGTCCGGTGAAACCGAGGAAAAAACCGCATAACGCCAGGCATTGTGGCCAGAGCTGGCGCAGGTCCAGGGCCTTGGTGAAGGTACCGACGGCGATATCCAGGAAGTACCCGGCGGGAAACAACTGGCCCATCACCGAGGCTGCACCTTCCAGGGACGAGCGCGGCACGATCAGTCCGGAAAACTGAATGGTCGGCAGGCTGGTGATAATCATGGTGCCGAGGATCGCCGCGATCTGGGTGCGTGTGAATGCCGAGATCAGCAGCCCCATGCTGGTGGTCGCCAGTACATAGAGCAGGCCGCCCAACGCCAGCGTCACGCCGCTGCCCTTGAATGGCACGCCGAACAGCCAGCGGTTCATGGCAGTCAGCAGGGCCAGGTTAATCAGGCTGACGACCAGGTAGGGAACCTGTTTACCTAGCAGGAATTCCAGTCGGGTCAGCGGCGTGGCATAGAAATTGGTGATCGAACCCAGTTCCTTCTCCCGCACGATACCCAGCGCAGTCAACATGGCAGGAATGAATGCCAGGATCAGCGCCATGACCCCGGGGCCGATAGCGTTGACGCTGACCACGTCCTGGTTATAACGAAAGCGCGTCTCCAGCGTCGCGCCGGGTTGCCGGGCCAGCGCGCGACTGCTCGATTCAGCCAATTGCTCAAGGTTAGCCGCGTGGACGGCCTGGACATAGTTGCGACTGGTCTCGGCCCGAAACGGTATGCCGCCATCCAGCCAGGCGCCCACGGTTGGCTGACGGCCAGCGTAAAGGTCACGGCCGAAACCGGGTGGTATTTCCAGGGCGAGCTTGATCTCGGAGCGCTGCAAGCGTCGGTGCAGCTCCTTTGCGTCACGGATGATTGGCTGCTCCTCGAAGTAGCGTGAGCTGCGGAACGCTTCCAGGTACGTGCGACTTTGCGGGCTCTGGTCTTGGTCATACACAGCGAAGGCCAGTTTTTCTACATCGAGGGAAATACCGAAGCCGAAGACCACCATCATGAACAGGGCCCCCAGCAGGGCGAAGGCCATCCGTACTTTGTCGCGCAGCAGCTCCTTACCTTCACGGCTGGCGACAGCCCATAGGCGACCTAGGCTCAAGCCGCGCTGGTCCCGGGGTGTGTCGGCGCTGTCGAGGGCCACTGGGGCGGGGTCCTGCTGCGTCTCGCCCTGGGCTCTTTCCAGGCAAGTGACAAACGCGGCTTCCAGCGTCGGGCCGTTGAATTGCGCCTGTAAAGCCGTCGGCGTATCACAGGCCAATACTTTGCCGGCGTGCATCAATGAAATGCGGTCACAGCGCTGGGCCTCGTTCATGAAGTGCGTGGAAAGGAAAATCGTCACGCCCTGCTCGCGAGACAGCTCGACCAATAGCCGCCAGAAATCATCCCGCGCCGCCGGATCGACACCTGAGGTCGGCTCATCGAGGATCAGGACTTCCGGGCGATGCAACACCGCCACCGCCAGGGACAAACGCTGGCGAAGGCCCAGTGGCAGCGCGCCGGAAGGTTGGTCCGCCAGCGCCCGGAGATTGAAGCGCTGGATCAACTCATCGATGCGCTGGCGACTGTCCGCCGTGGGCAGGTCGAACAGCTTCGCGTGCAGCGTCAGGTTCTGGCGCACGCTCAGTTCGCCGTACAGCGAAAAGCTCTGGGACATGAAACCCACTCGCTTGCGGGTGGCCAGGTCCTTGGCGTCGACCGGGTTGCCCAGCAGCTTGGCACTGCCTTCGCTGGCGGGGATCAGCCCGGTCAGCACCTTCATGGTGGTGGTCTTGCCGCAACCGTTGGAGCCCAGGAACCCAAAGATTTCACCGCGGCCAATCGCGAAGCTGACGTTATCGACGGCAGTAAAATCGCCGAAGCGCAAGGTGAGGTCGTGGGCTTGGATGGCAATGTCGGTGGTGTTGGCGTTCCTCGCAGGGATCAGCAACGGTTCGGTGTCGCGACCACGGTTGCCCTGGAAGTGGGTGAAAGCCGAGTCGAGCTTGCCATCCGGGGTGATCTTTGCCAGCTCTGCGCTCAAGCCCTTGGCGATCAAGCGACCGTTGTCGAGCATCAGGCAATGTTCGAATTGTTCGGCCTCTTCCATGTACGCCGTGGCGACCAGCAGGGTCAGTTGCGGCCGTTGTCGGCGCACGCCTTCTATCAGTTCCCAGAAGCGCCGCCGGGACAGCGGGTCCACGCCGGTGGTGGGTTCGTCGAGAATCAGCAGGTCCGGTTCATGGATCAGCGCGCAACACAGGCCGAGCTTCTGTTTCATGCCGCCGGACAGTTTGCCCGCCGGACGGTCGGCAAAAAGTTGCAGGTCGGTGGCCAGTAGCAAGGTATTCATGCGTTGGTCGCATTCGGTCCGCGATAACCCGAACAGCGTGCCGAAAAACCGAATGTTCTCGCGTATCGACAGATCAGGGTAAAGGTTGCCTCCCAGCCCTTGAGGCATGAAGGCAATGCGTCGATAGAGCGTATTGCGATGGCGTCGATCATTGATCGATGCACCCAGCACGTCCAGTTTGCCGTGCTGAAGTTTTTTTACCCCGGCGATCAACCCCAGCAGGCTTGACTTGCCTGCGCCGTCCGGGCCGATCAGGCCGCAGCGAGTGCCGGCGGGCAGGCTAAAGGTGATATCGCTCAACGCCGCGTGCTGGCCGTAGCGATGCTCAATGCCCGAGGCGTGCAATGCTTCGCTGGGGGCGATGCTCATTGCAAGTTGGCCGGCCAATCAATGGGGGCGGTTCGCACATAGCCGGCGCCGGGCATGCCGGGTTTGGCCTGGGGCACTTCGCCGGGACGGGTCAGGCGCACTTTGACGCGGAATACCAGTTTCTGGCGTTCATCGCGGGTTTCGACTTCTTTCGGGGTGAACTGGGACTTGGCCGCGACGAAACTGACCTTCGCCGGCAGCGGTCGCTCGGGCAGGGCGTCCAGCAGCAGTCGTGCCTCATCGCCCACTGCCAGTTTCCCGACCACCGACGCCGGCAGGTAGAGGTTCATGTATTGATCGTTCGGGTCGATCATCAACAACACTCGACCGCCGGCGCCCAGCACTTCACCGGGCTCGGCCAGGCGCAACTGGATCACGCCGTCGAGCGGTGCCCGCAACGTGCTGTCATCTATTTCGCTGGTGAGCTGGGCCACTTGGGCCAGGGTCGCGCCGATGGCCGCATTGGCGGCCGATTCCTGGGCCCGGGCGGCGTTGACCGCTGCATTGGCGGTGTCGACGCGGGCTTGCTGCTGATCGATGACCTGGCCGCTGGCGTAACCGCGCTTGAACAGTTCCTGGGTTCGCTTGAGTTCCTGATGGGCGAGCAATTGTTCGCTCTGGCGAAACTGTACATTGGCCTGGGTGGCGGCCAGATTTTGCCGGGCACGTAAGACTTCGGCCTCGGCCTGGTTGCGCTGGGCCTCCAGGGTCCGGGTGTCCATGCGTGCCAGCACTTGGCCCTTGATGACGCTGTCGCCCTCATCGACATGGACTTCGGCCAGGCGCCCGGGCGTCTTGCTGGCGATCTGGACTTCGGTGGCCTCGAGGCGACCGTTGCCCAGGCTCAAACCGTCCGGCAGGCGATCATGGCGTGACTTCCAGTAGCCGAAACCGCCGGCAGCCAGCAACACAGCCATCAAGGCGAGGGCAAAAAAGCGAGAGGTACGATGGTTCGTCGACATGTCCGGCATCCTGCTGCTGTAGCGTCGAAGTCTGCAGCATCAATAACCGGCTCAGCTTGATGTCCATCAACTCATCGCTAGTCAGCGCAGCGCAAGCACCGCCGCCCACTGTTCGGCTGTCACCGGCATCACCGACAGCCGCGAGCCTTTCTGTACCAGCGGCATCTCGGCAAGGGCGGCCTGCTGTTTTAGGTAGTCGAGCTTGAGTACGCGTGGGAACGTCTCGATATGGGCGACATCGATCGCAGTCCAAGGATTTTTTTCCGGGCTGGCCTTGGGGGCGAAATAGTGGCTGTCAGGCTCCAGGGCAGTAGGGTCTGGGTAGGCAGCCTGGATGATTTTGCCGATCCCGGCGATGCCTGGCTCGGGACAGCTGGAATGGTAGAAAAAGAACGTATCGCCCACCGCCATGGCCCGCAGGAAATTGCGCGCCTGATAGTTGCGAACGCCGTCCCAGCGCGCTTGGCCGAGCTTTTCCAAGCCCTGGATGGACAATTCGTCGGGCTCGGATTTCATCAGCCAATGGGCCATGATTTCTACTCCTGGGCGATGTGGAAAAAAATAGTTCAGCGATTTTATGACAAACCGACAGTCGGTTGACGCCAGAGTTTGCGTGTGGGTCCGGGTTGCCGCAAAATGCCGGCCTTCCAAGCTTGACGCTGCTGCACGGCCAATAAGAAAACCGCTGCTGTCATCGTGTGTGATATGCCTTGAGGGGGGCAATCGATGAAACGCAAACCGGATTTGTTGTGGATACTGGTCATTCTGTTTGGCCTGGGTGTCGTGACCACGGGTTACGCCCAAAGCCTTTGGGCCAACAAGACCGATGCGCCGGTGGAAATCACCCAGCCCGCACAATCGCTCAAGCGCTGAGCCCGCTTTCCAGGCGCCGCTGATCACCGCGGCGTCTATCCTGCGATATACCATCGCTTGTCGCTGACCGTTCCTTGCAGCGGCACGTCCCAGCTTGCCTGTGCCAATCGTTCGACTTTCTGGCATTCATGGGCCAGCCCCAACAGCGTCGGCTTGCGCCACTGTCTACGTCGTGCCAGGTACGCCAGGCTACGGTCATAAAAGCCGCCGCCCATGCCCAGCCGACCTCCGGCGTCATCGAATCCCACCAACGGCAACAACACCAGGTCCAGGGCCCAGACCTTGCGCTGCCGGGCGATGTTCTTGCGCGGTTCCGGGATACGAAAGCGGTTGGGCTGCATTTTTTCGCCGGCGTGAATGCGCTGGAACACCATCTTGGTCTGCGGCCAGGGGCTCAGTACCGGCAAGTAGGTCGACTTGCCTCGACGCTGGGCCGCGCGCAGCAGCAGGCGCGGGTCGATCTCGCCGTCGTTGGGCAGGTAAAGCGCAATGTGCTTCGCGCGGCGAAACAGTGGATGCTGGGCCAGTTGCCTGTAGAGCCCGCGGGCCGCTTCCCGCTGCTGGGCCGGCGTCAGGGCACGACGGGCCTGGCGCAGCAGGCGTCGGAGTTGCGGGCGAGGCAGCAGCGCAGGTTCTGTCATATCGAGGCTTCACGAGGCGGTGTCATCACCACAGCGTAACCGCAAATGATCAGGCCAGAAATGGCGAAAGCAGAAACGACAATGCCAGTCATGATGACTGGCATTGTGTCGAGAATCAGGCTCCCCGGATGAACCGCTGTCGGCTTAGCCCTTGAACCCGAAAGTTCAAGGTGGAAGTTGCAGGAGGCGTTAAGGCTTTCCGTCAAGCGGACATGCACACCGGCCCCAACGTGCAACCCCCGTGGTTGTGCGTATCGGCTCAGGGACATCACCAACTGGCAAGCACCCCAGGGAGTGTCGCAAGTATACCCCAGGCAGCCTCGCGAATCAGCCCTTGCTGACGTCCGGATCAGTGGCCAGTACCAAATCCACCCGTTCCAGCAGGTCGCGCACCTGTTCGCGGGTCGAGCCGCTGACCTGTAGGTCGGGCGTATCCTGGCGGTGTAGCAGGTCGTGGGTGATGTTCAAGGCGGCCATCACGGCGATGCGGTCGGCGCCGATGACTTTGCCGCTGCTGCGGATCTCGCGCATCTTGCCGTCCAGGTAACGGGCGGCGCTCACCAGGTTGCTGCGCTCTTCCTGGGGGCAGATGATCGAATATTCTTTATCGAGGATCTGCACGGTGACGCTATTGCTTGAACTCATGAGTCTTGCTCCAGGGCCTTGAGGCGCGAAATCATCGATTCGACCTTACGCCGGGCGATTTCGTTTTTTTCAATGAGGTGCGCGCGTTCCTCGCGCCAGGTTTTTTCCTGAGCTAATAAGAGTCCGTTTTGGCTCTTAAGTTGCTCGACCCGTTCAATTAGCAGCTCGAGTCTGGCCATCAGCGCTTGCAGGTCGGTATCTTCCATTGTGTCCACTGAGGATTGTGTCTGATGGGGAATAAGGGTCGCACAGCCTTTAATGGTCTTGGCGAGTCTGTCGATGTAGGATACAAGGCCTCCATTCTAGACATAGCGCCGTCTGGCGCCTAGCTGCCCATGCCCATTCAGAATTCCCCGTATCAAGCATTCGCCACCCTGCTGAGCACCAGCGGTCATCCTGTCTCGCCTGCCGAACTGCATGGCTTGCTGCTCGGTCGCAGCTGTGCCGGCGCCGGTTTCGACGCCGATGGCTGGCTGGCCGACGCCGCCGAGATGCTCGAAGGCGAGCCTGCCGACAACGTGCGCAACGCGCTCATCGGCCTGCAGGAAATGGTCAAGGGTGAGTTGACCAGCGATGACATGACCGTCGTCCTGCTCCTGCCGACCGACGATGCGCCGTTGAGCGAACGCGCCGCCGCGCTGGGCCAGTGGTGCCAGGGCTTCCTCGCCGGTTTCGGCCTGACCCGCCGCGAATACACCCTGAGCGATGAAGCCAAGGAAGTGCTGCAAGATCTGGCGGCCATCTCTCAGGTCCAGGATGCCCTGGAAGAATCCGACGACGGCGAAAGCGACTATATGGAAGTGATGGAATATCTTCGGGTCGCGCCACTGCTACTGTTTACCGAGACCAAGAAAACCGCTGAGCCGGCTGCCAAGCCATCCTTGCACTGATCGCTTGAAAGGGAACACCGTCTGCCCATGATTCATATCCCGAAATCGGAATACAGTCGTCGCCGCAAGGCCTTGATGGCGCAGATGGAACCCAACAGCATCGCAATCCTGCCCGCCGCCGCCGTTGCTATCCGCAACCGCGACGTCGAGCATGTCTATCGCCAGGACAGCGATTTCCAGTACCTCAGCGGCTTTCCCGAGCCGCAGGCGGTCATTGTGCTGATGCCCGGCCGGGCCCATGGCGAGTACGTCCTCTTCTGCCGCGAACGCAACGCCGAGCGTGAGCTATGGGATGGACTGCGCGCCGGCCAGGAGGGCGCAATTCGAGACTACGGCGCCGACGACGCATTTCCCATCACCGATATCGACGACATCCTGCCGGGCCTGATCGAAGGTCGCGACCGGGTGTACTCGGCCATGGGCAGCAACCCTGAATTCGACCGGCACCTGATGGAGTGGATCAATGTGATCCGTTCCAAGGCCAACCTCGGCGCCCAGCCGCCGAACGAATTCGTTGCCCTGGATCATCTGCTTCACGACATGCGCCTGTATAAATCGGCAGCGGAAGTGAAAGTGATGCGCGAAGCGGCCCGGATTTCGACCCGGGCGCATATACGGGCGATGCAGGCGGCTCGGCCCGGGCTGTATGAGTTCAGCCTGGAAGCCGAGCTCGATTACGAATTCCGCAAGGGCGGCGCAAAAATGCCGGCCTACGGCTCCATCGTCGCGGCGGGGCGCAACAGCTGCATCCTGCACTACCAGCAGAACGACGCGCTGCTTAAGGACGGCGACCTGGTGTTGATCGATGCCGGTTGTGAGATCGATTGCTACGCCAGCGACATCACCCGTACCTGGCCGGTCAGCGGCAAGTTTTCGCCCGAGCAGAAGGCGATCTACGAAGTGGTGCTGGCCGCCCAGGAAGCGGCGTTCGCTGAAATCGCGCCGGATAAACACTGGAACCAGGCCCATGAAGCGACGGTCCGGGTCATCACCGAAGGGTTGGTGCGCCTGGGCTTGCTTGAGGGCGACGTGGATGAGCTGATTGCCAGCGAAGCCTACCGGGCGTTCTACATGCATCGCGCCGGCCATTGGCTGGGCATGGATGTGCATGATGTGGGCGAATACCGCGTCGGTGGCGAATGGCGCGTATTGGAAGCAGGCATGACGTTGACGGTGGAGCCGGGAATTTATATCTCGCCGGACAACCGCAACGTAGCGAAAAAATGGCGCGGCATTGGCGTGCGCATCGAGGATGACGTGGTAGTGACCAAGACCGGTTGTGAAATCCTGACCCGTGGCTTGCCCAGGACGGTCGCCGATATCGAGGCCCTGATGGCCGCTGCACGGACCCAGGCGGCATGAGCCGGGTCAATGTGGCAATCGTCGGCGGCGGCCTGGTCGGCGCGAGCCTTGCGCTGGCGTTGCAGGCCGGTGCAAAGGCGCGGGGCTGGAAGATCATGCTGATCGAGCCCTTTGCACCTGGCGACACCTGGCAGCCGAGCTATGACGCGCGGTCCTCGGCGCTTTCATTCGGCGCCCGGCAGATCTATCAACGCTTGGGCCTGTGGCAGGAGATTTCCCGCCGCGCCGAGCCGATCAAGCAGATCCACGTGTCCGATCGCGGGCGGTTTTCCACGGCGCGGCTGTCCGCGATGGAAGAGGGCGTGCCGGCCCTCGGCTATGTCGTGGAAAACGCTTGGCTCGGCCAGTGCCTGTGGCAGGGCTTGGATCCGGAGGTCGTCAGTTGGCGCTGTCCGGCGCAGGTCACTCGGATGGAGCCGCAAGTCGAGGGTTATCGCCTGACCCTCGACGACGAAACCGTCCTCGAGTGCGACCTGGCGGTGCTTGCCGACGGCGGTCGTTCCGGCCTGCGGGAGCAGTTGGGGGTCGGTGTGCGCAACCGACCTTATGACCAGAGCGCGTTGATCGCCAACATCACGCCGGGCGAAGCCCATAACGGCATGGCGTTCGAACGGTTTACCGATGACGGTCCGATGGCCCTGTTGCCGCTCCCGGAGAATCGCTGTGCGTTGGTCTGGACCCGGCAGGGGATGGATGCGCAACGCCTGGCGGCATTGGACGAGCGCAGCTTCCTCAGTGAACTGCAGGAGGTGTTTGGCTATCGGTTGGGCGCGCTCAAGCAGGTCGGCGCGCGGCATCTTTACCCCTTGGCGCTGGTGGAGGCTGAAGAACAGGTCCGTCCGCACTTGGTGATCCTGGGCAATGCCGCCCATAGCCTGCATCCGATCGCCGGACAGGGGTTCAACTTGTCCCTGCGCGATGCGCAAGCCCTGGCCGATGCCTTGCTGGAAAGCGACAGCACGCCTGGCGATTTCGCCGTGCTGCAGGTCTATCGTGAGCGCCAGCGGATGGACCAGGCCCTGACCGTGGGATTCTCGGACCAGGTGACACGCTTGTTCGCCAGCGATCTGCCGTTGGTGTCCGTGGGGCGCAATCTGGGCCTGTTGGGCCTTGATCTGTTGCCGCCGGCCAAACGCTGGTTCGCTCGCCAGGCCATGGGCCTGGGAACCCGTCCCGATGCGTGAGCCGGGGTATTTTTTTCACGGGCGGCTCATGTCGCCAGCTACACAGGCTTAAAGCATGGAATTGCGTGCAGATCTGCTGATTGTCGGCGCCGGTATGGTCGGCAGCGCCCTGGCGCTGGCGTTGCAGGGCAGTGGCCTGCAAGTGCTGTTGCTCGACGGCAGCCCGATGAGCGTCAAGCCCTTTGATCCACAGGCGGCGTTCGAGCCGAGGGTCAGCGCCTTGTCGGCGGCCAGCCAGCGGATTCTCGAACGCCTTGGCGTCTGGGACGGCATCACCGGACGGCGCGCCAGCCTGTATACCGACATGCACGTCTGGGATGGCAGCGGCACCGGGCAGATTCATTTTTCTGCCGCCAGCCTGCATGCCGAAGTGCTGGGGCATATCGTCGAGAACCGCGTCGTTCAGGATGCCTTGCTGGACAGGTTGCATGACTGCGACCTGGGCTTGCTGGCCAGTGCGCGCCTGGAGCAGATGCGCCGCTCCGGTGATGACTGGCTGTTGACCCTCGCTGACGGCCGAACCTTGCGGGCACCGCTGGTGATTGCCGCCGACGGCGCGAATTCTGCCGTGCGCCGTTTGACCGGTGTCGCTACGCGCGAATGGGATTATCTGCACCACGCCATCGTGACCAGCGTGCGCACCGCCAAGCCCCATCGATTGACGGCCTGGCAACGTTTTACCGACAACGGCCCGCTGGCTTTCCTGCCGCTTGCGCGCGACGGCCAGCAGGACTGGTGTTCCATCGTCTGGTCCACGACCCCCGGCGAGGCGCAGCGCTTGATGGCGCTCGATGACGCAGCGTTCCGCGACGAACTGGAACGTGCTTTCGAAGGTCAGCTCGGCACGGTTCTCGCTGTCGACCCGCGCCTGTGCGTGCCGCTGCGCCAACGCCACGCCAAACGCTACGTGGCCGAAGGGCTCGCACTGATTGGCGACGCGGCCCATACGATCCATCCGTTGGCCGGGCAGGGGGTGAACCTCGGCTTCCTCGACGCCGCCGTGCTGGCTGAAGTGCTGTTGCAAGCGGCCGGACGCGGCGAGCGCTTGGCGGACGTGAAGGTATTGAGCCGCTACGAGCGGCGACGCATGCCTCACAACCTGGCGTTGATGGCGGCGATGGAGGGGTTCGAACGGTTGTTCCAGGCCGATCCGCTGCCGGTTCGCTGGTTGCGTAACACCGGGCTGAAACTGGTGGATCGCCTGCCTGAGGCCAAGGCGCTGTTCGTGCGCGAGGCGCTCGGGTTGATTGGGGATTTGCCGGATTTGGCCAAGGCCTGAGAGGTGGGTTGGGCTCATGGCCTCATCGCGAGCAGGCTCGCTCCCACAGGGTTATGTGAAAGCAGGTCAATGTGGGAGCGAGCCTGCTCGCGATGAGGCCGGAACAGCCACCTCGACCCCACCGCTGCAACATTTGGAAACGTGTCTGCCCACTGTCCGATTGTGGTGCTAAATGTGAGTCCTTATCATTTGCGCTCCGTTCACAATCGAGAGACCGCTACCATGTTGGCCACAAAACGCCTGCTGTCCGCCCTCGCCTTGGCCCTGATTGGCACTTCCGCTGCCCAGGCCGCCGATGAGGTGGTGGTCTACTCCTCGCGCATCGATGAATTGATCAAACCGGTTTTCGATGCGTACACCAAGAAGACCGGCGTAGCGGTAAAGTTCATTACCGACAAGGAAGCGCCCCTGATGCAGCGGATCAAGGCCGAAGGTGCGAACGCCACCGCCGACCTGCTGCTCACCGTGGACGCCGGCAACCTTTGGCAAGCCGAGCAGATGGGGATCCTCCAGCCCTTCACCTCGCCGGTCATCGACGCCAACATCCCGCCTCAATATCGTGCGTCCTCCCACGCCTGGACCGGCTTGAGCCTGCGGGCGCGGACCATCGTCTATTCCACTGACCGGGTCAAACCGGGCGAATTGACCACCTATGAAGCCTTGGCTGGCAAAGAGTGGGAAGGCCGCTTGTGCCTGCGGACGTCGAAGAAGGTCTACAACCAGTCCCTGACTGCGACCCTGATCGAAACCCACGGGGCGGAAAAAACCGAGGAAATCCTCAAGGGTTGGGTCAAGAACCTGTCTACCGACGTGTTCTCCGACGACACTGCGCTGCTTGAAGCGATCAATGCCGGCCAGTGTGATGTCGGTATCGTCAACACCTACTACTATGGCCGCCTGCACCAGCAGAAGCCGGACTTGAAGGTCAAGCTGTTCTGGCCGAACCAGGCCGATCGGGGCGTGCACATCAACCTTTCGGGCATTGGCTTGACCAAGCATGCGCCGCACCCGGAGGCCGCGAAGAAGCTGGTGGAATGGATGACCACGCCTGAAGCGCAAAACATCTTTGCCGACGTGAACCAGGAATTCCCGGCGAACCCGAAAGTGGAGCCTTCCAAGGAAGTTGCCGCCTGGGGCAAGTTCAAGGCCGATACGTTGCCGGTGGAAGTCGCGGGTAAGCGCCAGGCCGAAGCCATCCGCATGATGGACCGCGCTGGCTGGAATTGAGCGAGGGGGGGCTTGCCCCCACCGGGCCTGTAGGAGCTGGCAGGGACTGGTAGGAGCTGGTAGGAGCTGTCGAGTGGAACGAGGCTGCGATTTTTTCCCCAGCCCCTTGAGTTTCAAGCGAAAGATCAATAGATCAAAAGATCGTCCGAACGCGGCCCGAGCCTTCGCCAGCTCCTACGAAGCCCAGCGGGAGCAAGCTCCCTTGCCACGTGACCATTTAACGAGAGTTTTCCTTGGCCCACCCCGCCCAACGCCGCTGGTATCCCCTGGTCTTCGCCGTCACTGCGTTGGTCCTGCTGCCCTTGAGTGTGCTGCTGCTGTCCTGGCAAAGCATCGATCAGCAGATCTGGTCCCATCTGTGGGAAACCCAGATGCCGCGCCTGTTGGGTAATACCTTGACGCTGATCCTTGGCGTGGGCATCGGCGTGACGCTGTTGGGCGTCAGCCTGGCCTGGCTCACCAGTCTTTGCGAGTTTCCCGGCCGACGCTGGCTCGACTGGGCGTTGATGCTGCCGTTCGCGATTCCTGCCTATGTCCTGGCATTTGTATTCGTTGGCCTGCTGGATTTTGCCGGCCCCGTACAGACGCTGCTGCGTGAATGGTTCGGCAGCGGCCTGCGCCTGCCCCGGGTGCGTTCCACTGGCGGGGTGATCCTGGTTCTGGTCCTGGTGTTCTACCCCTATGTCTATCTGCTCGCCCGAAGTGCTTTCCTGGCCCAGGGCAAAGGACTGATGGAAGCGGCCCGGGCGCTGGGGCAGTCGCCATGGCAAGCGTTCTGGCGTGTGGCGTTGCCGATGGCGCGGCCGGCAATCGGCGCGGGCGTAGCGCTGGCCTTGATGGAGACCCTGGCGGACTTCGGCGCGGTGTCGGTGTTCAATTTCGACACGTTCACCACGGCGATCTACAAGACCTGGTACGGCTTTTTCAGCCTCTCCAGTGCGGCCCAACTGGCAAGTCTCCTGCTGTTGGCGGTGGTGGTGGTGCTCTACGGTGAGCGCCGAGCCCGGGGTGCCCAGCGAGCCGGCAACGAGCGACCTCGGGTCAAGGCGCTTTACCCTCTGCAAGGGCTCAAGGCGCTGGCCGCCAGCGGTTGGTGTTTCCTGGTGTTTGCCTGCGCTTTTGTCATTCCGGTGCTGCAACTGGTGGTGTGGTTCTGGCAGCGCGGTCGTTTTGACCTGGACGAGCGTTATGCCGGGCTGATCGTCCATACCCTTTATCTGGGCGGCTTGGCTGCGCTGGTTACCGTATGCGTCGCCTTGCTGCTGGCCTTTGCCCGGCGACTGGCGCCGACCCGCGCCATCCGCGCCGGTGTCGGCCTGGCGAACCTGGGCTATGCGTTGCCGGGCTCGGTGCTGGCGGTCTCGATCATGCTTGCGTTCAGCTATCTGGACCGTGAGTGGGTCGTTCCGCTGTCGAGCCTGTTTGGCGGTGCGGGCAAACCGCTGCTGCTGGGCAGTCTTTCGGCTCTGGTGTTGGCGTACCTGGTGCGTTTCCTGGCGGTGGCCTACGGTCCATTGGAAAGCAGCCTGGCGCGCATTCGTCCGTCCTTGCCCGAGGCCGCCCGAAGCCTCGGCGTCAGTGGACCGCGATTGTTTTTCAAGGTGTATCTGCCATTGCTGTTGCCGGGCACCCTGAGTGCGGCGCTGCTGGTATTCGTCGATGTGCTCAAGGAAATGCCCGCGACCTTGCTGATGCGCCCGTTCGGTTGGGACACCCTGGCGGTGCGGATCTTTGAAATGACCAGTGAGGGAGAATGGGCCAGGGCAGCGTTGCCGGCGTTGACGCTGGTGCTGGTGGGGCTGTTACCGGTCATCGGATTGATACGACGTTCGGCCCATCGAAACCCCTAGCAGGCGATCTCAATTATTGAGCGTCCTCCTAGGTGCCAGTCCTACATCATGCGGATACAATGCGCGGCATTCGGTGCGGTCCGTCTGTCGGACCGGGTAGCTGGGAGCGTCAGAAAACTCTTCTTTTCAGATGCTCGTGCTGTGCAGTGCCCGTCCGCACCTTCGCCAAGCCCGGAAGGAGAAACCCATGGGACAGCGTACGCCTCTGTATGACCTTCATCTCGCCCTCGGCGCGAAGATGGTCGATTTTGGCGGTTGGGATATGCCTTTGCACTACGGCTCGCAAGTCGAAGAGCACCATCAGGTGCGTCGCGATTGCGGTGTGTTCGATGTATCCCACATGACCGTGATCGACGTTGCCGGTCCCCAGGCCAAAGTCTGGTTGCAGCGCTTGCTGGCCAACGATGTCGATCGCTTGCAGGACGCGGGCCGTGCGCTGTACAGCGCCATGCTCAATGAGCATGGCGGCATTGTCGACGACATGATCATCTACCGGGTCGAGGACGGCTATCGGTTGGTGTTCAACGCTTCGACCCGCGATCAGGACCTGGCCTGGATGCAGGCGCAGCTCGGCGATTACGACGTGCAATTGCATGAGCGTCCCGAACTGGCGATGCTGGCGATCCAGGGGCCTCACGCCCGGCACAAGATCGCTGAACTGGTCACGCAATCTCGCGGCCAATTGCTTCAGCAACTCAAGCCTTTCGAAGGTCGCGCCGACGGTGATTGGTTCATCGCTCGTACCGGCTATACCGGAGAAGACGGTCTTGAAATCGTTCTTCCGGCCCATGAAGCCCCAAGCTTTTTCAACGACCTGGTGGGCGCCGGTATTTCACCCATTGGCCTCGGCGCCCGCGACACCCTGCGCCTGGAAGCTGGCATGAACCTCTATGGCCAGGACATCCACCAGGATGTTTCGCCCTTGGCTTCGAACATGGCCTGGAGCATCGCCTGGGAGCCGGCCAGTCGCCAATTCATCGGCCGCGAAGCGCTGGAAGCCGAACTCGCTGCGGGCGTGCAGCACAAATTGGTGGGGTTGGTGCTTGAAGAACGGGGAGTCTTGCGCGCCCATCAAGTGGTTCGAATCGCAGATGTTGGCGAAGGGGAGATCACCAGTGGTAGTTTTTCTCCTACGCTTAGCAAGTCAATTGCCTTGGCTCGTGTCCCAATGGCCACCGCCGACCGTGCCGAGGTGGAAATTCGTGGCAAGTGGTACCCGGTACGGGTGGTCAAGCCGACCTTCGTCCGCCATGGCAAAACCCTGATCTAACCTTTTTACGGCGGGCCGCCGGCCGCTGACACTTCTCTTGAGGACACAGAATATGAGTGATATCCCTGCCGAACTGCGTTTCGCCGAAAGCCATGAGTGGGCGCGCCTGGAAGCCGACGGTACTGTCACCGTGGGCATCAGCGATCACGCGCAGGAAGCCTTGGGCGATGTGGTGTTTGTCGAGCTGACTGAGGTCGGTAAGGTTTTTGCTGCGGGCGATCAAGCCGGTGTGGTGGAGTCGGTCAAGGCCGCTTCCGATATCTATTCCCCAGTTTCGGGTGAAGTGATTGCAATCAACGAAGAGTTGAGCGGTTCGCCAGAGCTGCTGAACTCCGACCCGTACGGGGCATGGATCTTCAAGCTCAAGCCAAGCGACAAGGCCGAGCTGGACAAGCTGCTCGACGCTGCCGGCTACAAAGCTGCAATCGGCGAATAACCCGGATCTAATGCGGGAGCGAGCAAGCCCGCTCCCGCACTGGGTACTGCGGGCAGCCTGATAATATTTTCGGGCAAAAAAATGCCGCTCAATCGAGCGGCATTTTTTATGGGCCGGGAATCAATCCTGGGCGACGGCGTTCTTCGCCAGGATCGCGTTGGCCAGTTCCATGTCGGTGGCCTGCAGGCCTGGGTTGTCGGCACGGACTTTCTGCATCGCGGCTTCCAGGTAAGGGCCACGGATGCTGCCGTCACTGGCGACAAAGCTGCCGGCGTCGTCCTGGGCGGCGACGATCAGCTTGTGATCCTTGAAGGTCAGGTAGGTGGAACCGGTGGTCGCACCGGACGAGATGACGTTACGCCAAAACGTGTCGGCCATTGCCGAGCCCACAGGAAGAGAAAGCAAGGCTAGGGTCGCGACAGCAAGTTTGAGACGCATGATAGGTGACTCCACTGGGTTAACTATGACGTTGGATTGTCGAGGTCTCGATTCAGTTCCATGACGCGTCACTCCGCTCGTTCAACCGTCAACACCGTCCCCTCCTGCGTCACCACCCTGACCCGGGCGCCAACAGGCGAATCGGGTCCCTTCGCCAACCACACGCCATCGGCCACCTTGATCTTGCCCCGTCCATCGACGATTGCCTCGTGGACCTGGAAGACCTTGCCGATCAGTTCCTGACCGCGCAGGTTCAGGTGTGGCTGATCGCTCTGGCGCACCGCGCTGCGCTGGCGTCGCCACCAATACAGGGCTGTTGCGATGGCGAACAGGCCGAACAGCAGGAACTGCATCTCCCAAGCCATTTGCGGCAGGATAAAGGTCAGCACACCGACCGCAGCGGCGGCCATGCCGATCCAGAGCAGATATCCGCCGGCGCCGAATACCTCCAGGATCAGCAGGATGACGCCAAGCGCCAGCCAGTCCCAATACGACATCTGTTGCAGGAAACCCCACATACGCGCGCCTCAGGCTTTCTTGCTGTCGAAGGTGGCCTTGACGATCTCACCGATACCGCCGACGGCGCCAATGACCTGGCTGGCTTCCAGCGGCATCAGGATCACCTTGCTGTTGTTGGCCGAGGCAAGACGGCCGAGGGCATCGATGTATTTTTGCGCAACGAAGTAGTTCACGGCCTGGACGTTACCGGCGGCGATCGCCTGGGACACCACCTGGGTAGCCAAGGCTTCGGCTTGCGCCTGGCGTTCGCGGGCTTCCGACTCCAGGAACGCGGCCTGCCGACTGCCTTCGGCCTCGAGGATCTGCGCCTGTTTCTTGCCTTCGGCGGTAAGAATGGCCGACGCTCGCAGGCCTTCCGCTTCGAGGATCTGGGCACGCTTGATCCGTTCGGCTTTCATCTGCCCGGACATGGCGGCCATCAGGTCGGCTGGCGGGCTGATGTCCTTGATCTCGATCCGGGTGATCTTGATGCCCCACGGCGCCGTGGCCTCATCCACGGTGCGCAATAGTTTTTCATTGATGCCGTCGCGCTGGCTGAGCATGGCATCCAGTTCCATGGACCCCAGCACCGTGCGGATGTTGGTCTGCAACAGGTTGCGGATGGCGTGTTCGAGGTTGTTGACCTCGTAGGCGGCCTGGGCTGTGTTGACGACCTGGAAGAAACACACGGCGTCGATCTGTACCGTGGCGTTGTCGGCGGTAATCACTTCCTGGGGAGGAATATCCAGCACGCTTTCCATGACGTTGATCTTGCGCCCAATGCGATCCATTACCGGAATGATGATGTTCAGGCCGGGCTTGAGCGTATTGGTGTAACGGCCAAAGCGCTCGACGGTCCACTGGTAGCCCTGGGGCACGACCTTGAACCCCATGAACAGGATGGCGACCACGAGGCCGATGAACAGTAAAAGTACGCTACCGATCTGCATGACGGTTCCCTGTGCGAATTGAAATGGACCTGCGAACCCTGAGTGTAGGGCACGCGGCCATTATCTTCGCTACGGTCCGTTCCGGTTTGTTTGTGGGATATTTCTGCCTCTTGAGCAGGATGGTGCCTACTTCTGCTCGCTCTGTGGCGTTACCCGCAATACTTCCTCGACGGTGGTCAAGCCCGCCGCAACCTTTTGCGCGCCCGAGAGCCGCAGGCTGCGCATGCCTTCCTTGAACGCCTGGCGGCGTACGGCCAGCAAATCGGTGTCGGGGTGGATCAAGCCTTTGACGCTGTCGCTCAATTGCATGATTTCGTAGACCCCGGCACGCCCGCGATAGCCGGTGTCACGGCACTCCGAGCAACCGACCGCCCGTTGGGCATTGGTGGGCAAGGGTGCCTGCCAGGGACGCGTCAGGGTTTGCCAGTCGTCTTCGTCCAGGGTCAACGGTGCCTTGCAATGCGGGCACAGCGTACGTACCAGGCGCTGGGCCATGACCCCGAGGACCGTGGCCTTGATCAGGTAATGCGGCACGCCAAGCTCCAGCAGGCGGCTGATGGCGCTCGGCGCGTCGTTGGTGTGCAGGGTCGAGAGCACAAGGTGTCCGGTGAGCGCTGCCTGGATCGCCATCTCGGCGGTTTCCAGGTCGCGGATCTCGCCGATCATGATGATGTCCGGGTCCTGTCGCATCAGCGCGCGGACGCCGGCGGCAAACGACAGCTCGATATTGTGCTGGACCTGCATCTGGTTGAAGGACGACTCGACCATTTCAATCGGATCTTCGATGGTGCAGAGGTTCACTTCCGGTGTCGCCAGCTTCTTGAGCGTGGTGTAGAGGGTCGTGGTCTTGCCGGACCCGGTGGGCCCCGTAACCAGGATGATGCCGTTGGGCTGGCGCGTCATGTCCTGCCAGCGGCGCAGGTCGTCGGCGGAAAAACCGAGCTGGTCGAAATCCTTGAGCAGCACTTCCGGGTCGAAGATCCGCATGACCATTTTTTCGCCGAATGCCGTGGGCAAGGTCGACAGTCGCAACTCCACTTCGCCGCCGTCCGGGGTCTTGGTCTTGACGCGTCCGTCCTGGGGCTTGCGCTTTTCCGCGACGTTCATCCGCCCCAGGCTCTTGAGGCGACTGATGATCGCCATCGTCACCTGCGGCGGGAACTGGTAGACGGTGTGCAGCACGCCGTCGATGCGAAAACGCACGGTGCCCTGCTCGCGGCGGGGTTCGATGTGGATATCGCTGGCGCGCTGCTGGAAGGCGTACTGGAACAGCCAGTCGACGATATTGACGATATGGGCGTCGTTGGCGTCCGGCTCCTGGTCGCTGGCGCCGAGATTGAGCAGTTGTTCGAAGTTGCTCAGGTTGCTCGGTTGCTGCTCGACCGTGGTGGCACCGCTGACCGACTTGGCCAGGCGGTAGAATTCCACGCTGAGGCGCTGGATATCCACCGGGTTGGCGACCACCCGCTTGACCGGCAACTTGAGCACGTGGGTCAGGTCCGCTTCCCAACTGCTGACGTAAGGCTGGGCGCTGGCAACGGTGACCGCGTCGCGATCGACCGCCACGGCGAGGATCTTGTGGCGCTGCGCAAAGGCGTAGGACATCAGGGGCGTAACGGCTGCCACGTTGATCTTCAACGGGTCGATGCGCATGTAGGGCTGGTCGGCCTGCTCGGCCAGCCACAGCGTCAGGTTTTCCAGGTCCAGGCGCTTGCCGGGACGGCTCAGGTCGTCCAGGTGCTGGTTGGCAATGAATTCAAGTGGATGCAACTGGCTGTTGGCAGTGTGACGCCGACGCGCATTGAGTGCGGTTTCCGCTGAATCCTGGCTGATGATGCCTTGGGCGACCAATTGGCGCAGCAGATCGTTAAGGTCCAGCCAGCGGTCCTGAGTGGCGTGTTTGGTGGACATGAGCGTTCGAATTCCTATTGGACAATTGCAGCAAAGCCGCGATACAGACACCTCGATGTCTTGGCCTGGTCTGCAAAAGAATAGTCGCGACGTTATGTACCGTTGGGCCACTACCCGACCAATGAGTTTCGAATTCTTGCCGCAGCGATCTCAACTCGCTGCCTGAACCGATCCAGCCCGTGCAATATCAATGTCTTGCATGTCCACCGAACTCACGCTGATCAAGTTACGTAATTTTTCCGCAATCACCTGGGCACGGTGCCAGCTCAGCCCGTCCACGAGGATCTCCATGGACAGTTGATCATGGTGGCACTCCATATGGATTTTCTCCGGCGTCAGGCCCTGCAACGCGAACAGGTTGAGCACCCGGCAAGGCAGATCCGGCTCGGCCTCGCCCAACAATTGATACTCGACGCGACGATGGGGATTGGCGGAGTGCCAGACGTCGGCGCGCAGTGGAGGCGTGGCAGTGGAATCGAATGAGGGCATGGAACATCTCCTGGATATGCGGAGAAATATTTACATGCGTCCTGAGGTATTTCTTATCTAAGATATGCCTTTATGCTGTTCTAGCGAATTAATCCAATCGATATCTGGTTTGTTAAAGGTTTATTTATGCACAGCGAGCTGGACAGCTACGACCGCAGGATACTCGCACTGCTACAAGAGGACGCTTCGCTGTCCAGCGCGCAGATTGCCGAGCAGGTGGGTTTGTCCCAATCGCCGTGCTGGCGACGGATCCAGCGGATGAAGGAGGAGGGGATCATTCGCGGGCAGGTGACGTTGCTGGATCGCAAGAAAATCGGCCTGAACACGCAGATATTCGCCGAAGTGAAACTCAACGCCCACGGTCGTTCGAACTTCACTGAGTTCACCGAGGCGATCCGCGGCTTTCCCGAAGTCCTGGAGTGCTATGTGCTGATGGGGTCAGTGGATTTCCTGCTGCGTATCGTCACGGCGGACATCGAGGCGTATGAGCGGTTCTTCTTCGAGAAGCTGTCGATGGTGCCGGGGATCCAGGAAGTGAACTCGATCGTGGCGCTGTCGGAGATCAAGTCGACGACGAGTTTGCCGGTGGTGCGCTGAGCTTGTTTTTGCGATGTTTGGGCTGACCTCATCGCGAGCAAGCTCGCTCCCACAGTTGATCTTCAGCGGCCACAAGATCTGTGTGCAACGCTGGACCCCTGTGGGAGCGAGCTTGCTCGCGATGGCGATCTTACAGGCGCAACAAAGTCTTCCACGCCCGATTCTGATACACCGCGATCGCCTGTTGCTTGCGCGCATCCAGAAGCTCGTCGGTGATCGGCTCGTTGGCCAGTTGCGCCAGCTTGTTCAATTCACCGTAGAGGCGGTCCATTTCCGGAATATCGAGGACGTGGCGGGCATGGTGCAGCCAGGCCTGGATCCGTTCGATGCGCGGCAATTGCTCGGCCAGGTCTTCCGGCTGTTGCTGGTAGCGTTGCAGTTGCAAAGACGAAGCTTCTTCGCTCAACAGGCGCGGCAACCAACTGCCCAGTTGCGCCGCGCCTTGGCGGTTGCCGCGGGTGTTGCGGTCGGCGGTCCAGCTACGGGCCAGCAACCAGCGTGAGGCTTCGAGGGAGAACAGGCCCCAGCGCGGGTCCTGCAGCTCTTCGAGGAATTGCTCCGGGGCTGCCTTGCGCACGTCTTCGTCTTCGATGCCGGCCTGGACCAATGGGCGCCAGTCTTCCAGCAGTGCGTCCAGGGCAACGCGCAGATCATGAGTCGATTGACGCGGCGCGGCCTGGCCGAGGCTGCTAAGCAGCGCACGCAGTTCGGCGAGGTTTTCCACCCAGTCTTGCAGCAGGCGCCAATGGCCATTGAAACGGTATTGTTCGGCCAGGCGCTGGCTGCTGCCCAGCAAATGCCAGCTCAAGGCGGCGAAGGCATCGTCCAGCGGTGTTTCGACGGTCAGTTGCGGGGCCGGCAGGCTCAGGGCATAGCTGCCCGCGTCATGCAGGCGATAGCCCCGTTCGGCCTTGCTGATGTCGCAGGGCATCAAGGGCAGGGTCACGGCCAGCTCGGCGGCCAGTTCCAATAGCGCGGCGGGTTCGCCTTCGCGCAGCTCCAGCTCCAGCTCGCAGATTTCTTCCTTCTGCTTGCCCACCACGACGTGGCCCAGGTCGAGCGCGGCCTCGATGACCACTTTGCTCTTGCCACGGCCCCAGGCGATTTCGGCGCGCTCGCGAACGAAGTCGGTGGTGAAGATCGCCTTGAGGGTTTTCTTGTCCAGTTCGGCCAGTGTCTCGGGCCAGCATTCGCCCTCGAGTTTCTTCAGGTCCAGCTTGGCCTTGGGCAGGTGCCAGTCGTACTCGTTGCGCTCGGACAGGCCGGCGACGCTCTGGCCACGGGTCTTGAGGGTCTGGATCACTTCTTCACCGTCGCGGCGCAGGCGCAGGGCAACCTTGGCCCGGGCGAGGTCACGCTCCGGCGTGTCGAAGTACTGGTTCATCAGTTCGTGGCGTTCCCAGCCACTCTTGTTGCGTTTTTTCAGCAGCGGATGCTCACGCAAGGCTGCCAGGGTCTCGCGGCTGACGCGGAGTTTGATTTCGGTTTCTTTCTGCATGGCCGGAAAATCCAGGGATCGGGTGTGCAGCCGGGGGGAGGTGTGGCTGCCAAGGTCGTGCAGTGTACAGGACTGACTCGCCCTAGGTTTATTCCTGGGGCCAGATGGTTCTATGATGAACGCCAATCTGTAAGCCCGGAGCCAGCGATGCCTTTGCCGTCCATGAAAGATCAGTTCGCTGCCCTGATCGCCGCGCCTTCGGTCAGTTGTACCCAGCCTAAGCTGGACCAATCCAACGGTGCGGTGATCGAGTTGCTGGCGGGCTGGCTTGCCGAGCTCGGGTTTTCCTGTGACATCCAGCAGGTGAGCCCGGGCAAATTCAATTTGCTCGCCAGTTTTGGCACAGGCCCCGGCGGGCTGGTGCTGGCCGGTCACAGCGACACGGTGCCGTTCGACGGCGCGTTATGGCAGACCGATCCGCTGAAGCTCACCGAAGTCGACGGTCGTTGGGTAGGCCTGGGCAGTTGTGACATGAAGGGCTTTTTCGCCCTGGCCATCGAAGCGGTCAAGCCGCTGCTGGACCAACCCTTCAAGCAGCCGCTGTTGATCCTCGCCACCTGCGATGAAGAAAGCTCCATGTCTGGCGCCCGGGCCCTGGCCGACGCCGGACGGCCGTTGGGGCGTGCCGCGGTGATTGGCGAGCCCACCGGCTTGCGGCCGATCCGCCTGCATAAAGGCGTGATGATGGAACGCATCGACATCCTCGGGCGCAGTGGCCACTCTTCCGATCCGAGCCTGGGCCGCAGCGCCCTCGAAGCGATGCATGACGCCATGGGCGAGCTGCGCGGCCTGCGCCTGCAATGGCAGCGTGAATTCCGCAACCCGCAATTCACCGTGCCGCAACCGACCCTGAATTTCGGCTGCATCCACGGCGGCGACAACCCCAACCGGATCTGCGGCCAGTGCTCCATGGAATTCGACTTGCGGCCCTTGCCCGGCATGGATCCGCAAGTGCTGCGGGCGGCGATCCAGCAGAAGCTCGACCCGATTGCCGAACGACACCACGTGAAGATCGACTACGCGCCGCTGTTCCCCGAAGTGCCGCCATTCGAGCAGGTCGAGGATGCCGAACTGGTGCGCGTGGCCGAACGGCTTACCGGCCATCGTGCCGAAGCAGTGGCGTTCGGCACCGAAGCGCCTTATCTTCAGCGCCTTGGCTGCGAAACCCTGGTGCTCGGCCCTGGCGACATCGCCTGTGCCCACCAGCCGGGCGAATACCTTGAAATGTCACGTTTGCAGCCTACCGTGCAATTGCTCCGTCAGTTGATTGGGCACTACTGCTTGACGCCGGCCACGGCCGGTTAAATTGCCCTCTTGCGGGCCCGTATTCATCACATGAGGAGAGCGCGCGTGTCGCCAAGCCTGTTCCGACGATAACCACCAGCCCGCTGTGCGTTCTGTTTCGTCTTTTTTCGGCTGTTATTTATTACAGGTCAGGTTCATGCCCGAATACGTCAATTGGCTTCGCCACGCTTCGCCCTATATCAATGCCCACCGTGATTGCACCTTCGTCGTCATGCTGCCCGGAGACGGGGTTGAACACCCCAACTTCGGTAATATCGTTCATGACCTGGTGTTGCTGCACAGTCTCGGCGTGCGCCTGGTGCTGGTCCATGGTTCGCGCCCGCAGATCGAGACTCGCCTCGCGGCTCGTGGCCTGACGCCTCATTACCACCACGGCATGCGCATCACCGATGCCGCGACCCTGGAGTGCGTGATCGACGCGGTCGGCCAACTGCGCATCGCCATCGAGGCGCGCCTGTCCATGGACATGGCGTCTTCGCCCATGCAGGGCTCGCGGCTGCGGGTCGCCAGTGGCAACCTGGTCACTGCGCGGCCGATCGGCGTCCTTGAGGGCGTGGACTATCACCACACCGGCGAAGTGCGCCGGGTCGATCGCAAGGGCATCAACCGGCTCCTGGACGAGCGTTCCATCGTGCTGCTGTCGCCGCTGGGCTATTCGCCCACGGGGGAAATCTTCAATCTGGCCTGCGAGGATGTCGCGACCCGGGCGGCCATTGACCTGGCGGCTGACAAGTTGCTGCTTTTCGGCGCCGAACAGGGGCTGATCGATGAGCATGGACGCCTGGTTCGCGAGTTGCGTCCGCAACAGGTTCCGGCCCACATGCAGCGATTGGGCAGCGACTACCAGGCCGAACTGCTCGACGCCGCGGCCCAGGCTTGCCGCGGTGGCGTCGCGCGCAGCCATATCGTCAGCTATGCCGAGAACGGTGCGCTGTTGGCCGAGTTGTTCACCCGCGATGGCAGCGGCACGCTGGTGGCCCAGGAGCAATTCGAGGTGGTGCGCGAAGCGGCCATCGAGGACGTTGGCGGCTTGCTGGACCTCATCAGCCCGCTGGAGGAGCAGGGGATCCTGGTGCGTCGTTCCCGTGAAGTGCTGGAGCGTGAGATCGAACAGTTCAGCGTGGTCGAGCGCGAGGGCATGATCATTGCCTGCGCCGCGCTGTATCAGATTGCCGATTCGGACGCGGGTGAGCTGGCCTGCCTGGCGGTCAATCCGGAGTATCGCCATGGCGGGCGCGGTGATGAACTGCTGGAGCGAATCGAAACCCGTGCCCGTGCCCAGGGGCTCAAGACGCTGTTCGTGCTGACGACCCGGACCGCCCACTGGTTCCGCGAACGGGGCTTCGAGCCCAGCAGCGTCGAACGCCTGCCGGCGGCGCGGGCTTCGCTGTACAACTACCAGCGCAATTCGAAGATATTCGAAAAATCCCTGTAGACGGCTCTCGGAAATCTCCCATCGCCGCGACTTTCTTGATTTCAGACAATGAGCAGCTAGTCTGGAACGCGTCAAGATCGCGGCATGCGCGAGTTGTCATGAGCAGGATCGAAGGCGCAGGAGGCGCGGAATATATCTCGTCGCCAGGAATTCGCGGGGTTGCGTAAAACCCGGACGAATAACCGTTCAGTTATCCCCTACGTCGCCGATAAGGCTTGTCACAGCTTGATGACGCTGTGATGGCACTCATATGTCAAAACGCACTGAAAACTGTTGAAACAATTCTTTTTGGATTTATAAAGAATCCTTTATTCTGCGGGCCGATGTCGCGGGGTTAGACCATGGTCGTAGTCCGAAAGGGTTACGGTTGACTTGCCAGTCACGGTCTGGCGCTAATCGCGCATCCGCGGATTCCGGGCGTTCGATCCGGAGCCAAAGATAGACAAGAATTAGAAAACGAGAGGAGCGATGCATGAAGAAGTCCACCTTGGCCATGGCAGTGGCCCTTGGGGTAATGGCGCAGCAGGCAGGCGCCGCTGGTTTCATTGAAGACAGCAAGGCGTCTGTCAGTTCTCGTACGTTGTATTTCAACAACGACAACCATGAAACGGGCAGCGAAGACCTGCGCGAAACCGGCACCGGCCTGAAGTTCGACTACAAGTCTGGCTTCACGCAAGGTGTTGTTGGTTTCGGTATCGACGCTCAGGCACTGGTTGGTATCCGTCTCGATGGCGGCAGAGGCCGTAACGCTGGTTCCTACATGCCAGCCGATACTGATGGTTCGGCGGTCCATGACTGGAGCCGTTTGTCCGGTAACGTAAAGGCGCTTTTCTCCAAGACCGAAGCTCACCTCGGTGGAGCCCTGGCACCTAACCTGCCGATTCTGGTAGCCAACGACAGCCGTCTGCTGCCGCAAACCTTTGAAGGTGGCACCATCACCTCCAAGGAAATCGACAACGTCACGTTCAACGCCGGTCAGTTGGAACATGCCACAGGCCGTGCTTCGAGCAACAGCACCGGCCTGGCAGTGGCGGGCGGTACCCAGGACAGCAACCAGTTCCGTTACGCGGGCGCTGACTGGAAAGTCACCAAGGACCTGACGCTGCAGTACTACTACGCCAACCTGCAGGATTACTACAAGCAGCACTTCCTGGGCGCGGTACACGTTTTCCCGATCAGCGAAGGTCAATCCTTCAAGACCGACCTGCGCTACTTCGACAGCAGCTCCGATGGCCGTAACGGTGATTCCACGCATTTCTTCACCAATAACAATGGTTATGCGAAGAACCCGGGCGAAGTGGATAACAAGACTTGGAGCGCGATGTTCACCTATACCCTGGGTGGCAGTGCATTCCTGTTGGGTCACCAGCAAGTCGGCGATGACGGTGGTTTCGTTTATCTGAACCAGGCCAACGTAGTTGATGGCAACGGTAATAACGAAGGTGCTGGTGGCGCAAGCTTCTACCTGTTCACCGACAGCATGATCAACGGGTTTGTCCGTGCCGGTGAAAACACCACCTTCGGTCAATACTCCTACGACTTCGCTTCCCTGGGCGTGCCAGGCCTGAAAGCCTCGGTTGCCTACCTGCGCGGTGACGACGTTAAGTCCCGCACCGCAGGTGGAAGCGATTACTCCGAGTGGGAACGCGACATGCGTGTGGATTACGTGATCCAAACGGGCGCGTTGAAAGGCTTCGGCACGACCCTGCGTCAGGGTACCTACCGTAGCAGCGGCGTGGGCGACAGCCAGGATCAGACCCGCCTGATCTTCAACTACACTTACAACTTCATGTAAGACGTAGCGAAGTAAAAAAGCCCCGCCCGGCATCACGCCGGGCGGGGCTTTTGCGTTTCGGGTATGTCGGATGGATCTCGCCTTTATCCCTTTGGCTCCGCTGCGTCCTTGCGCAGGATAAACGCACTGAACGCCAGAAAATCATCCAGATGCCCGGTAATGATCGCGACCATGATCGGCAGTTGAAGGGCCTGGTAGTCATGCACCGCGATGTTCCTGAACCCCACCATGTTCTTCAGGTTTTTCACCAGGCCTTCTTCGATCCAGCCGCCTTGAAAAAGCAACTCGAATGTATCGCGGGCACTTTGCGGGACACCCAATCGCTCACGGCGAATCAGATGCTGCCCCATATCCAGCGCCGCTTCGCAGGCACGCTGGATGTTCAGGACGGCCGAATCCTGGCGAGTGAAATCGGTGGCAAACGTGGCAGGATCTTTCCCGTATTCCTCGCGCACCCTGGCTACGCAACGCTCGATACTCGCTGCCTTGTTGATCAATACGTCATCGGCCATACACGCTGCCTTGTTCCTGAATATCTTTGAGCAATCCTGCTCGAGTCTCATCGAGCGCGGTCTTTTCGCTGAGAATGAAACATTCGAACAACCCCGCCTGTACATCTTTGGCCCAGAGTCTTCGGCCTCGGGTCACGATCTGGTACTGCATGACGGTGGTTGCCGCCCGTAGATCTATCAGATCCACCGGACTGCCCACAATGTCCGCCAAATCGCCTGAAAGTTGCCACAACGACACCGGGTCCACCGTGCCTGACAACAGCACAGCCAAATCGACATCACTGTCAGGCCCGGCGGTCCCCTGGGCGTGGCTTCCGAACAGGTAAACCGCCAACAGGTCAGGCAGATGATTTTGCAAGTGAGTCAACAAGGCTTGAGCGTTCATGCTGCCTATCCTAGCCGCTCGTCTCAAAATCGCGTCAATAATTTCCGTAATGTAGCTCCAAAACAAAAAAAGCCCCGCCCGGCATCACGCCGGGCGGGGCTTTTGCGTTTCGGGTCCGGCCCACCCCTGTAGCCTTTCCCGAACCTTCTCCTCTTTTCAGCAACTCGAGGCCTTCTCGAAACCTCGGGAATGATCTTGGGCCGCTACGCGTCAAGGCACCAGTGAACAGTTTTTTATATTTCCTAATGATCTAAATAAATGGGTATTCATTCTTTTTAAAGCAACGAAAAGCGGCGCACAGTTTGGGCTCATAAAAACCATCCAGGAGCCGCATCATGAGCCTCAGACTCGGCGATATCGCCCCCGATTTCGAACAGGATTCCAGCGCCGGCAAGATTCGCTTCCACGAATGGCTCGGCGACAGCTGGGGCGTGCTGTTCTCCCATCCGGCGGATTTCACCCCGGTGTGCACCACCGAGCTGGGCCTCACCGCCAAGCTCAAGGATGAATTCGCCAAGCGCGGCGTCAAGGCCATCGCCCTGTCGGTGGACCCGGTGGACTCGCACCATAAATGGATCGAAGACATCAACGAAACCCAGAACGCCGTGGTCAATTTTCCGATCCTGGCCGATGCCGACCGCAAGGTGTCCGACCTGTACGACCTGATCCATCCCAACGCCAGCGACACCTTGACCGTGCGCTCATTGTTCGTGATCGACCCGAACAAGAAGATTCGCCTGACCATCACCTACCCGGCCAGCACCGGGCGCAACTTCAACGAAATCCTCCGAGTGATCGACTCCCTGCAACTGACCGACAACTACAAAGTCGCCACGCCCGCCAACTGGCAGGACGGTGATGAAGTGGTGATCGTGCCGTCGCTCAAGGACGAAGAAGAGCTCAAGCAGCGCTTCCCCAAGGGCTATCGCGCGGTGAAGCCATACCTGCGCCTCACGCCCCAACCTAATCGTTGACGCAATACCGAACCTGTGGGAGCGAGCTTGCTCGCGATAGCGGTGTATCACTCAACATCAAGGCTGGCAGATCTGACGCCATCGCGAGCAAGCTCGCTCCCACAGGAACATCTGTGTACCAAGGGTTTTGGCCGTTTCGACGGCCTTTTTTATTGCGCAGAGAAAAGCAGGGCGCATATCTCTGTATCGAATAACTAAATGAATAAATATGATTTAAAGATATATATGCGCGCTGTTATGGTTGGCTCCATACCGCGAGATCGCCCACCGCGAATCGCACGTGACATTAAGGATGGTTGGCATGTTGGTTGTCTCGCTCGGCGGCAGTCCCAGCCAGCGCTCCCGTTCTGGAGTGCTGTTGGAGCGCTCGCAACGTTGGTTGCAGCAACACGGTGTGGAAGTGGTGAGTTATCAGGTGCGTGATTTCCCCGCCGAGGATCTGCTCCATGCCCGCTTCGACAGTCCCAAGGTGGTGGACTTGCTGGCCCAGATCGAAAACGCGGACGGGCTGCTGATCGCCACGCCGGTCTACAAGGCGTCTTTTTCCGGTGCGTTGAAGACCGTGCTTGATCTGCTGCCGGAGCGGGCCCTGGCCCACAAGGTGGTGTTGCCCATGGCGACAGGCGGCAGCATCGCCCACATGTTGGCGGTGGACTACGCCCTGAAGCCGGTGCTGTCGGCGCTCAAGGCCCAGGAAATGCTCCATGGGATTTTCGCCGAAGACAGCCAGATCGCTTATGGCGAAGGCAGTGCCCAGGCGCAATTGACGCCGGCCTTGCAGCAGCGCCTGGACGAAGCGCTTGAACAGTTTCACAGCGCCATGGCCCGTCGGCCGAGGCCGCTGGACCCCGATGTATTGAACGAACGTTTGTTGAGTGCTCGCTGGAGCATCTGAACCCCAAACACCACTGATTCAACTCACCTTACTCAGCCGTCAACGGCCAAGCAGGTGCAGCCAAAACCCCACAGCAAAAAGGAGAGGCGCCATGCGCACTGTCATTTTGCGTCGCGGGCTGGTCGCTCTGTTTGCTGCGGCTGTGTCCTTCGGCGCCATCACCCAGGCTCAAGCCGAGACCTTGCGGATCGGTTACCAGAAATACGGCACCCTGGTGCTGCTCAAGGCCAAGGGTTCATTGGAAAAACGCCTCGCGGCCCAAGGCGTGGACGTGCAATGGACGGAGTTTCCCGGCGGCCCGCAGCTGCTTGAAGGCTTGAACGTCGGCTCCATCGATTTTGGCGTCACTGGCGAAACCCCGCCGGTGTTTGCCCAGGCCGCAGGCGCCGACCTGCTCTATGTCGCCTACGAACCTCCGGCGCCCACCAGCGAGGCGATCCTCGTGCCGAAAGGCTCGGCCATCCAGTCGGTGCAGGACCTCAAGGGTAAGAAAGTCGCGCTGAACAAAGGCTCCAACGTCCACTATCTGCTGGTGCGGGCGCTGGAAGACGCCGGTCTCAAATATTCAGACATCCAGACGGTTTTCCTGCCTCCGGCCGATGCCCGTGCAGCGTTCGAACGGGGCAGTGTGGACGCCTGGGTCATCTGGGATCCGTACCAGGCCGCGGCTGAACAGCAGTTGCAGGCACGCACCCTGCGTGACGGCAAGGGCATCGTCGATAACCATCAGTTCTACCTCGCGACCAAACCCTATGCGCAGAAAAATCCCCAGGTGATCACGGCCCTGGTGGAGGAAGTGCGGGCGGTGGGGGAGTGGTCCAAGGCCAATCCTGAAGACGTGACCCAGCAGGTCTCGCCGCTGCTCGGGCTGCCAGCGGATATCACCCTGACGTCGGTGAAGCGCCAGGGCTACGGCGCGTTGTTCCTCACGCCGGAAGTCGTCGCGGCCCAGCAGAAAATCGCCGACAGCTTCTACCAACTCAAGTTGATTCCCAAGCCCTTGAGCATCAAGGACGTGATCTGGACGCCGCCGGCGGCCGTTGCGAACGCGCAGTAATTCGATCCCTTAGGAGACCACTCCATGAGCCTCAACATTTTCTGGTTCCTGCCTACCCACGGCGACGGCCATTACCTTGGCACCGCCGAAGGCGCTCGCGCCGTCGATCATGGTTACTTGCAACAAATCGCCCAAGCGGCGGATCGGCTGGGTTTTGGCGGCGTCTTGATTCCCACCGGGCGTTCCTGCGAAGACTCCTGGCTGGTAGCCGCTTCGCTGATTCCGGTGACCCAACGCCTGAAGTTCCTGGTTGCCCTGCGCCCCGGGATCATCTCCCCGACGGTGGCGGCGCGTCAGGCGGCGACGCTGGATCGGTTGTCCGGTGGGCGCGCGCTGTTCAACCTGGTGACCGGCGGTGATCCGGACGAACTGGCCGGCGATGGGCTGTTTCTTGATCACGAAGAGCGTTACCAGGCGTCGGTGGAGTTCACCCGGATCTGGCGTCGGGTGCTGGAAGGCGAGACCGTGGATTACGACGGTGAGCACATCAGTGTGAAGGGCGCCAAGCTGCTCTATCCGCCCATCCAGCAACCGCGCCCGCCGCTGTATTTTGGTGGCTCGTCGGAAGCGGCACAGGACCTGGCCGCCGAGCAGGTGGAAATGGTGCTGACCTGGGGCGAGCCGCCTGCAGCCGTCGCGCAGAAAATCGAACAGGTGTGCGCCAAGGCCGCGAAGCTTGGGCGCACCGTGCGCTTCGGTATTCGCCTGCATGTGATTGTGCGGGAAACCAACGCCGAGGCCTGGCAAGCGGCCGACCGTTTGATTTCCCATCTGGACGACGAAACCATCGCCCGTGCCCAGGCCTCCCTGGCGCGCTTCGACTCGGTGGGCCAGCAACGCATGGCCGCGCTGCACGGCGGTCGCCGCGACAAGTTGGAAGTCAGCCCCAACCTGTGGGCCGGGGTCGGCCTGGTGCGTGGTGGTGCCGGTACGGCGCTGGTGGGCGATGGCCCGACCGTGGCCGCGCGGGTCAAGGAATACGCCGACCTGGGCATCGACACGTTCATCTTCTCGGGTTATCCACACTTGGAAGAGTCCTATCGGGTGGCCGAGCTGTTGTTCCCGCACTTGGATGTGGAGCGCCCGGAGCTGCCGAAAAGCCAGGGCTACGTGAGCCCGTTCGGTGAGATGGTCGCCAACGACATCCTGCCCAAAGCCGCGTCCCAGAGCTGAGGCGGCCATGAAAAAAGTTATCCACAACCTGGCGCCGTGGGCGGTGCCGCTGCTGTTGCTGGCGGTGTGGCAATTGTCGGTATCGGCCGGCTGGCTGTCCACGCGGATCCTGCCGGCACCGGTCGCGGTGATTGAGGCCGGTGTGAACCTGGTGCGCAGCGGCGAGATCTGGACACACTTGGCCATCAGCGGCTGGCGCGCGGCGGTCGGCTTCTTGATTGGCGGCGGCCTCGGCCTCGGCCTTGGCTTTATCACCGGCCTGTCGAAGTGGGGCGAGCGGTTGTTGGACAGCTCGGTGCAGATGGTGCGAAACGTGCCGCACCTGGCGCTGATTCCGTTGGTGATCCTTTGGTTCGGCATCGACGAGTCGGCGAAGATTTTCCTGGTGGCGCTGGGCACGCTGTTCCCCATCTATCTCAATACCTATCACGGCATTCGCAACGTCGACCCGGCGCTGGTGGAAATGTCCCGCAGCTACGGCTTGTCCGGTTTCAGCCTGTTTCGCCAGGTGATCCTGCCGGGTGCCTTGCCTTCGATCCTGGTGGGCGTGCGGTTTGCCCTGGGTTTCATGTGGCTGACGCTGATCGTGGCGGAAACCATCTCGGCCAGTTCCGGCATCGGCTACCTGGCGATGAATGCCCGTGAGTTCCTGCAGACCGATGTGGTGGTGCTGGCGATTCTTCTGTACGCCGTGCTCGGTAAGCTGGCCGACCTCGCCGCCCGCGGCCTGGAACGGGTCTGGTTGCGCTGGCATCCGGCCTATCAAGTGAACAAGGGAGGTGCCGCATGACCGCCCAGCAACCTCCACGCCTGCTGCGGGGCATTCCGCTGGCGGTGCGCAATCTGCAAAAGACATTCGGCTCGCGACAGGTGTTGCGTGACATCGACCTGCATATCCCGGCTGGGCAGTTCGTCGCGGTAGTGGGACGCAGTGGCTGCGGTAAAAGCACCTTGCTGCGCTTGTTGGCCGGCCTCGACCAACCCACGGACGGCCAACTGCTGGCGGGTTCGGCACCGTTGAGTGCGGCGCAACAGGACACGCGGTTGATGTTCCAGGACGCGCGTTTATTGCCTTGGAAGAAGATCATCGACAACGTCGGTCTTGGCCTCAAGGGCAACTGGCGACCACAAGCCTTGCAGGCGCTCGATGCCGTGGGCCTGGCGGATCGCGCCCATGAATGGCCGGCGGCGTTGTCCGGCGGCCAGAAGCAGCGGGTGGCGCTGGCTCGGGCGCTGATCCACCAGCCGCGCCTGCTGCTGCTCGACGAACCCTTGGGAGCGCTGGACGCCCTGACCCGGATCGAGATGCAGCAACTGATCGAGCGCCTGTGGCAGCAACACGGCTTCACCGTGCTGCTGGTGACCCACGACGTCAGCGAGGCGGTGGCGATTGCCGACCGGGTCATCCTGATCGAGGACGGCCAGGTCGGCCTCGACCTGGCCATCGACCTGCCACGCCCCCGTGCTCGCGGCTCGCATCGCCTGGCGAGCCTGGAAACCGAAGTCCTCAACCGCGTGCTGTCCTTGCCCGGCCAACCGCCGGAACCCGAACCCGTTTCACCCTTGCCCACGCAGTTGCGTTGGGCGCAATGAAGCAGCTTCAAGCGGCAAGCTACAAGCTGCAAGAAGAAGCGCGGTGCTTTTACTTGCAGCTTGTAGCTCGAAGCTTGCAGCTCATTTCGACCCCAGGAGAAATCGTATGACCATCAAAGCCATCAACGTACGCAACCAGTTCAAAGGCACCATCAAGGAAATCGTCGAAGGCGACGTGCTCTCGGAAATCGACGTGCAGACGGCTTCTGGCATCGTCACTTCGGTCATCACCACCCGCTCGGTCAAGGAGCTGGAACTGGCGATCGGCAGCGAAGTGATTGCCTTCGTCAAATCCACCGAGGTGTCGATCGCCAAGTTGTGAGCGGTAGCGCAATGCAAAGCCCCGGATGGCGAGAGCCCTTCGGGGCTTTTGGGTTTTAGGGCTGCGCACGCATGCACTTTGTTGAGGTGAGGAGGGGGCTGCTGCGCAGCCCAGCGGGAGCAAGCTCCCTCGCCACGATGAGGTCGCTTCTGGATCAGGATGCTTCGCGCTTGGGCAGATACGGCGGCAGGTATAGCCCCAGGTACGCATCGAACACCCGCATGCCTTCTTCGGCCATGCGCGGGGTGATCTCGCCGTGTTGTTGGACCGAGCGGGCATAGACGCGGTCGCCCAGTTCCATGGCCAGGGCGAACACATCGACGTCGGTGGGCAGCGCCGGCAGTTGGAAATGACGGGCGAAGACGGTGTGCATCAGCTCGCTCAGCTCCAGATCATGCTGGCGGTCGGCCTGGGTGACTTCGGTCAGGCCGTGCTGGGCCAGGATCAATTGCCGGGCGGCGGCGTCTTCGCTGTAGATCACAAGCATGCGTTGCTCCACCAGTCGCGACAGGTCGTGCCAGTGGTTCAGCGCGCCATGGTCGATCGGTGCTTGCAGGCAGGCGCGAAAGGCCGCATGGACGTCAGCGGTCAGGGCTTCGAGCAAGGCCGGGACGCTGGCGAAGAAGTGATAGACGGAAGAGGGCGGGATCCCGGCGCGTTCGGCGACGCTGTAGATCGACAGGCTGGCCACGCCTTCGGCGGCAAGCAGCGTACGGGCGGCATCAAGAATGGTGTCGATCCGGGCCTGGCTGCGTGCGCGGGGTTTGCGAGGGGTGGCGATGCGCGTCATGGACGTCTCCTGCGGGACTGGCGGGCATTGTACGCAGAGCGGGCGGCTGGTCCATACCTCAGGGGTGAGAGGAGAGGATTTCCTGTGGCGAGGGGATTTATCCCCGCTGGGGTGCGAAGCAGCCCCAATCCCTAGGAACGGATTTCTGTCTGACACCCGGAAGTGGTCGGTTTGGGGGCGCTTCGCACCCCAGCGGGGATAAATCCCCTCGCCACGATGTTCAGCGGCGGGCATAAAAAAACGCCGCAGGCCATGAGGCCTGCGGCGTTTCTTTTTGACCGCAACCGCTTACACGGTATGCAGGTACCAGTTGTACTCGAGGTCGGAGATGGAGTGTTCGAACTCTTCCAGCTCACTTTCCTTACAGGCCACGAAGATATCGATGTATTTCGGATCGATGTACTTGGCCATGACTTCGCTGTCGTCCAGCTCGCGCAGGGCATCGCGCAAGTTGTTCGGCAGGCTTTGCTCGTTCTGCTCGTAGCTGTTGCCTTCGACCGGCGCGCCGGGCTCGATCTTGTTGGTCAGGCCGTGATGCACACCCGCCAATACGGCTGCCATCAGCAGGTACGGGTTGGCGTCGGCGCCGGCAACGCGGTGCTCCAGGCGCACCGCATCGGCCGAGCCGGTCGGTACGCGCAAGGCGACGGTGCGGTTGTCCAGGCCCCAGGTCGGCGAGTTCGGCACATAGAACTGTGCGCCGAAACGACGGTAGGAGTTGACGTTCGGGCAGAGGAAAGCCATCTGCGCGGGCAGGGTCTCGAGCACACCGCCGATCGCGTGACGCAGTGCGGCGTTCTGCTCGGGATCCTCGCTGGCAAAGATATTCTTGCCGTCTTTGTCCAGGATCGAAATGTGGACGTGCAAACCATTGCCTGCCTGGCCCGGGTACGGCTTGGCCATGAATGTGGTGTCCATTTCATGGTCGTAGGCAATGTTCTTGATCAACCGCTTGAGCAGGACCGCGTAGTCGCAAGCCTTGATCGGGTCGGCGACGTGGTGCAGGTTGACTTCGAACTGCGCCGGGGCACTTTCCTTGACGATGGCGTCGGCGGGAATGCCTTGCTCCTTGGCCCCTTCCAGGATGTCCTGGAGGCAATCGACGTATTCGTCGAGGTCATCGATCAGGTAGACCTGTGTCGAATGCGGGCGTTTTCCGGAGATGGGCGAGCGGGGCGGTTGTGGGCGGCCATTCACGTTCTCCTGGTCGATCAGGTAGAACTCCAGCTCGAAAGCCGCGCAGATGGTCAGGCCCAATTCATCGAACTTGGTCACGACCTGGCGCAGGACTTCACGCGGGTCGGCAAAGAAGGGTTCGCCTTCCAGTTCGTGCATGGTCATCAGCAGTTGCGCGGTCGGGCGCTTCTGCCAGGGTTCGTTGCTCAGAGTGCCGGGGATGGGATAGCAGATGCGGTCGGCATCGCCGATGTCCAGGCCCAGGCCGGTGCTTTCCACCGTCGAGCCATTGATATCCAGGGCAAATAGAGAGGCCGGCAGGTTGATGCCTTTCTCGTAAACCTTGTGGAGGCTGGTGCGTTCGATGCGCTTGCCGCGCACCACACCATTCATATCCGCAATCAGAAGGTCAACGTACAGAACCTCAGGATGTTCCTTAAGGAACGCGTTCGCTTCGTTAAGCTGAACGGCACGCGGGGGTACCGACATGATGCAACACCTTTGTTGTTAAAAATATCAATCATTGATCTCTTCGAAAGCCAGTCAACCCGAACGGCATGCCGAAGTCAAGCAGGGCCTTTTTTGCCCTAAAAAAGCACCTGTGGGGCTTTTTTGAGGCAATTTGGGGCGTTTTTTTCCCTTTGAGGGGCTTGGCGCCCGCAGGCTTGAGCGGGCCGTGTTGTATTTTTTACGGGGGTGTTGTGTAAAAAAATGAACAAGGCTAAGCTCGATTCAAACCCATAACAGCAATAATACCGGGGTGCTTCATGTCTCGCCTGCCGTTAATCGGCGTCACCACCTGCTCCAGGCAGATCGGTTTGCATGCGTATCACACCACTGGCGACAAATATGCCCGGGCTGTCGCAACAGCCGCCAAGGGCTTGCCAGTGCTGATCCCCTCACTGGCGGATCTGTTCGCACCGTCCGATATTCTGGACGCCCTGGACGGTATTCTCTTTACCGGCTCTCCTTCCAATGTAGAACCTTTTCACTACCAAGGCCCGGCCAGTGCGCCAGGCACTGCCCATGATCCTGCACGTGACGCCATCACCCTTCCCCTGATCCGCGCCGCTGTCGACGCGGGCGTCCCGGTGCTGGGCATCTGCCGGGGCTTCCAGGAAATGAACGTAGCCTTTGGCGGCAGCCTGCATCAGAAAGTTCATGAAGTCGGAACCTTTATCGATCATCGTGAAGACGACACCCAACCGGTCGAGATCCAATACGGCCCGGCCCACGTCGTGCATATCCAGCCAGGTGGGGTTCTCGCGGGCCTGGGCCTGCCGCCGCAGATCGACGTCAACTCGATTCACAGCCAGGGCATCGAGCGCCTGGCGCCGGGACTGCGGGCCGAAGCGCTGGCGCCGGATGGCCTGATCGAGGCCGTCTCGGTTGTACAAGGCAAGGCTTTTGCTTTAGGTGTGCAATGGCACCCGGAATGGGCGGTAGGCTCTAATCCGTACTATCTTGCGATTTTCCAGGCATTTGGCGATGCCTGCCGAGCAAGGGCAACACAACGCGACGCCGATGCGTCAAACAACGCCTGACTTCTAATAGCAGCCAGGAAACTCACGCCTAGAGGCATTTATGAGTAACAACCTCGACCAGCTCACCGATTGGTTGAAAGACCACAAGATCACAGAAGTCGAATGCATGATTGGCGACCTGACCGGCATCACCCGGGGCAAGATCTCGCCGACCAACAAGTTCATTGCCGAAAAAGGCATGCGCCTGCCCGAGAGCGTCCTGCTCCAGACCGTAACGGGCGACTATGTCGAAGACGACATCTATTACGAACTGCTCGACCCTGCCGACATCGACATGATGTGCCGCCCGGACGAAAACGCAGTGTTCCTGGTGCCATGGGCCATCGAGCCCACCGCACAGGTGATCCATGATTCCTACGACAAGCAAGGCAACCCCATCGAGCTGTCGCCGCGCAACGTATTGAAGAAGGTGCTCAAGCTCTACGCCGACAAGGGTTGGCAGCCGATTGTCGCGCCGGAAATGGAGTTCTACCTGACCAAGCGCAGCGACGACCCGGACTTTCCACTGCAACCGCCGATCGGCCGCTCCGGCCGCCCGGAAACCGGTCGCCAATCGTTCTCGATCGAAGCGGCCAACGAATTCGACCCGCTGTTCGAAGACGTCTATGACTGGTGCGAATTGCAGGAGCTGGACCTCGACACGCTGATCCATGAGGACGGCACCGCGCAGATGGAGATCAACTTCCGTCATGGCGACGCGCTGTCCCTGGCCGACCAGATCCTGGTGTTCAAGCGCACCATGCGCGAGGCAGCGCTCAAGCACGACGTGGCCGCCACGTTCATGGCCAAGCCCATGACCGGCGAGCCGGGCAGCGCGATGCACCTGCACCAGAGCATCATCGACAAGGAAACCGGCAAGAACGTCTTCTCCAATGAAGACGGGACCATGAGCGATCTGTTCCTGCACCACATCGGTGGCCTGCAGAAATTCATCCCCGAGCTGCTGCCGCTGTTCGCACCCAACGTCAATTCGTTCCGCCGCTTCCTGCCCGACACCTCGGCGCCGGTGAACGTGGAGTGGGGCGAGGAGAACCGTACCGTGGGCCTGCGGGTTCCGGATGCCGGGCCGCAGAACCGTCGGGTGGAAAACCGCTTGCCGGGCGCCGACGCCAACCCGTACCTGGCGATTGCCGCCAGCCTGTTGTGCGGCTACATCGGCATGGTCGAAGGCATCAATCCGAGCGCCCCCGTGGTGGGCCGAGGGTATGAGCGCCGTAACCTGCGCCTGCCGCTGACCATCGAAGATGCCTTGGAGCGCATGGAAAACAGCACCACCATCGAGAAATACCTGGGCAAGAAATTCATCACGGGCTACGTCGCGGTCAAGCGGGCCGAGCATGAAAACTTCAAGCGCGTCATCAGTTCGTGGGAGCGGGAATTCCTGCTCTTTGCCGTCTGAAGCGCCGGGCGGGGCTGACCCAGGCCTCGCCCCCAATGGAATAAAGGAGAATTCGCATGACCCGCAACAACCCTCAAACCCGTGAATGGCAGGCCCTGAGCAACGACCATCACCTCGCGCCATTCAGCGATTTCAAACAGCTCAAAGAGAAAGGCCCGCGCATCATCACCCACGCCAAGGGCGTGTACCTCTGGGACAGTGAAGGCAACAAGATCCTCGACGGCATGGCCGGCCTCTGGTGCGTGGCCGTCGGCTACGGTCGCGATGAGCTGGCGGATGCCGCCAGCCAACAGATGCGTGAGCTGCCGTACTACAACCTGTTCTTCCAGACCGCCCACCCGCCAGTACTGGAATTGTCCAAGGCCATCGCCGACATCGCCCCGGAAGGCATGAACCATGTGTTCTTCACCGGCTCCGGCTCGGAAGGCAACGACACCATGTTGCGCATGGTCCGCCACTACTGGGCGATCAAGGGCCAGCCGAACAAGAAAGTCATCATCAGCCGCAAGAACGGTTATCACGGCTCGACCGTGGCCGGCGCCAGCCTGGGCGGCATGACCTATATGCACGAGCAGGGCGACCTGCCGATCCCTGGCATCGTCCATATCGCCCAGCCGTACTGGTTCGGCGAAGGCGGCGACATGAGTCCTGAAGAGTTCGGCATCTGGGCCGCCAACCAACTGGAAGAGAAGATCCTCGAGATCGGCGTCGACAACGTCGGTGCGTTCATTGCCGAGCCGATCCAGGGCGCGGGTGGGGTGATCGTGCCGCCGGACAGCTACTGGCCGCGCATGAAGGAAATCCTCGCCAAGTACGACATCCTGTTCGTGGCCGACGAGGTGATCTGCGGTTTCGGGCGTACCGGTGAGTGGTTCGGTACCGACTTCTACGGGTTGAAACCGCACATGATGACCATCGCCAAGGGCCTGACCTCTGGTTATATCCCCATGGGTGGCCTGATCGTGCGCGACGATGTGGTCGAGGTGCTAAATGAAGGCGGCGATTTCAACCACGGCTTCACCTACTCCGGTCATCCCGTGGCCGCGGCGGTGGCCCTGGAAAACATTCGCATCCTGCGTGAAGAAAAGATCATCGAGCGCGTCCACGGCGAAACGGCACCCTATTTGCAACAACGCCTGCGGGAACTGAACGATCACCCGCTGGTAGGTGAAGTGCGCGGTGTCGGTTTGCTGGGGGCGATCGAACTGGTCCAGGACAAGGCCACGCGCAAACGCTACGAAGGCAAGGGCGTGGGCATGATCTGCCGGCAGTTCTGCTTCGATAACGGGCTGATCATGCGTGCGGTGGGCGACACCATGATCATTGCGCCGCCGCTGGTGATCAGCAAGGCCGAGATCGACGAACTGGTGGCCAAGGCGCGGCAATGCCTGGACCTGACGCTCAGTGCGTTGCAGGGCTAAGTGCTAGGCTCTGAGCGAGGTGCCGGAACGGCCCTCGCCCAGCATGAACAAAAGGCTGGGCTTGTGTTGAAAGCCTGCCCTGTAACTTGCCAGACTACCGCTGCTGTTCAAGTTGCGCTGAACGTGGCTAAAAAGAATAACCGGAGCATCATCCATGAAGGCATTAGGTATGAAGATAGCTGGCAAGACCCTCCTCGCCATGTCCCTGGCGGGCCTGATGGCGGGCGCCGTCCAGGCGGACGATAAAGTGCTGCACGTCTATAACTGGTCCGACTACATCGCGCCGGACACGGTCGCCAAGTTCGAGAAAGAGACGGGGATCAAGGTCGTCTACGACGTGTTCGACAGCAACGAGACGCTGGAAGCCAAATTGCTGGCCGGCAAGTCCGGCTACGACGTCGTGGTGCCGTCGAACAACTTCCTCGCCAAGCAGATCAAGGCCGGCGTCTACCAGGAGCTGGACAAGTCCAAGCTGCCTAACTGGAAGAACCTGGACACCGACCTGCTCAAGGCCGTCGGCGATGCCAGCGACCAAGGCAACAAGCACGCCTTCCCTTACATGTGGGGCACCATCGGCATCGGCTACAACCCCGAGAAGGTCAAGGCCGCATTGGGCGTCGACAAGATCGATTCGTGGGACACCCTGCTCAAGCCGGAGAACATCGCCAAGCTCAAGAGCTGCGGTGTGAGTTTCCTCGACTCGCCAACGGAAATGATCCCGGTGGCCCTGCATTACCTCGGTTACCCGACCGACAGCAAAGACAAGAAGCAACTGGCCGAAGCCGAAGCACTGTTCCTCAAGCTGCGCCCATCGATCGGTTACTTCCACTCTTCCAAATACATCTCGGACCTGGCCAACGGCAACATCTGCGTGGCCGTGGGCTACTCGGGTGATATCGAGCAATCGAAGAGCCGCGCAGCCGAAGCTGGTGGCAAGGTGAAAGTGGCCTACACCATTCCGAAGGAAGGTGCCGGTTCGTTCTATGACATGGTCGCCATTCCCAAGGATGCCGAAAACCTCGAGGCCGCCTACAAGTGGATGAACTTCATCATGCAGCCGGAAATCATGGCGGAGATCACCGACAACGTGCGTTTCCCGAACGGCAACAAGGCCGCCACCCCTCTGGTGGACAAGGAAATTTCCGGTGACCCGAGCATTTATCCATCGGACGAAGTGAAGGCCAAGCTGTACGCGATCAGCGATCTGGATGCGGCCACCCAGCGGCTGTTGACCCGCAGCTGGACCAAGATCAAATCCGGTAAATAAACCGGCTTGAAGCAGTCTCTCGTTGTCGCGGTCGTCGCGACGGCGACAACGGGAGCAATTAAATAACTAAAAGTTTTGCTGGATCGGTTTATCGAGGGTAAGTTGCGCGCCGGTTTTGTTGCAGGGCACTTCATTGGCCCGGTGACGGGGGCAACTTGGGCCCAACTATTTAAGAGGACCTCCACGTGCCTGTCTTTTCTTTGTTGCGCAACGCCTTGCTGGTCGGTGCCGGCCTGACATTTGCTGTCAGTGTCCAGGCGGCCTCCACCGTGCATATTTATAACTGGTCGGACTACATCGGCGAATCCACGCTGGCGGACTTCGAGAAAGCCACCGGGATCAAGCCGGTCTATGACGTATTCGATTCCAACGAAACCCTGGAAGGCAAGTTGCTGGCCGGTCGTACCGGTTACGACGTGGTCGTGCCGTCCAACCATTTCCTGGGCAAGCAGATCAAGGCCGGGGCGTTCCAGAAGCTCGACAAATCCCAGCTGTCCAACTACGCCAACCTCGATCCGCTGTTGCTCAAGCGCCTGGAAAAGAACGACCCGGGCAACCAGTACGCCGTGCCTTACCTGTGGGGCACCAACGGCATCGGCTACAACGTCGAGAAGATCAAGGCCGTCCTGGGCGTCGACAAGATTGATTCGTGGGCCATGCTGTTCGAGCCGGAAAACATCAAGAAGCTGTCCAGCTGTGGCGTTTCGTTCCTCGATTCGGGTGACGAGATGATCCCGGCGATGCTCAATTACCTGGGCCTGGACCCCAACAGCCAGGATCCGGAAGACTACAAGAAGGCCGAGGCCCAGCTCCTCAAGATCCGACCTTACGTGACCTATTTCAACTCCTCCAAGTACATCTCCGATCTGGCCAATGGCGAGATCTGCGTGGCCGCCGGGTTCTCCGGCGACATCTTCCAGGCCCGTTCCCGCGCCAGCGAAGCCGGCAAGGGTATCGAAATTGCCTACGTGATTCCCAAGGAAGGCGGCAACCTCTGGTTCGACATGCTGGCGATCCCGCGCGACGCCACCAACGTCAAGGAGGCCCATGCGTTCATCAACTACCTGCTCAAGCCTGAAGTGATCGCCCAGGTCAGCGACGTGGTCGGTTATGCCAACCCGAACCCCAAGGCTGGCGAACTGATGGACCAGAAAGTACGCACCGACGAAGCGGTTTATCCACCGCAAGCGGTCGTCGACAAGCTCTACGTCAACTCCGAGTTGCCGGCCAAGATCCAACGACTCATGACCCGCAGCTGGACCAAGGTCAAGTCGGGTAAATAGCGTTCAACGCTCTAACTTTCAGAAGGTTCGCCCGTCTTGGGCGAGCTGCAAATTTTGTGGGAGTTTCGTAAATGGCAGTTGCCTCCGGCGCCTATAAGAAAGCCCTCGAGGGCGACCAGACACCCAAGCAGGTGTTGGTCAAAATCGACCGGGTCACAAAGAAGTTCGACGAGACGATTGCCGTGGACGACGTGTCCCTGGAGATCAAGAAAGGCGAGATCTTTGCCTTGCTCGGCGGTTCGGGATCGGGCAAGTCCACCTTGCTGCGCATGCTGGCAGGTTTCGAGCGGCCCACGGAGGGGCGGATTTTCCTCGATGGCGTGGACATCACCGACATGCCGCCCTATGAGCGGCCAATCAACATGATGTTCCAGTCCTACGCCTTGTTCCCGCACATGACCGTGGCGCAGAACATCGCCTTCGGCCTGCAGCAGGACAAGATTCCCAAGGCCGAGATCGACGCCCGCGTGGCCGAGATGCTCAAGCTGGTGCAGATGAGCCAGTACGCCAAGCGCAAGCCGCACCAGCTCTCCGGCGGCCAGCGTCAGCGCGTGGCCCTGGCCCGTTCCCTGGCGAAGCGGCCGAAGCTGCTGCTGCTCGATGAACCGATGGGTGCCCTGGACAAGAAGCTGCGCTCGCAGATGCAACTCGAACTGGTGGAAATCATCGAGCGGGTCGGCGTGACCTGCGTGATGGTGACCCACGACCAGGAAGAGGCCATGACCATGGCCGAGCGCATCGCGATCATGCACCTGGGCTGGATCGCGCAGATCGGCAGCCCGATCGATATCTACGAGACCCCGACCAGTCGCCTGGTCTGCGAGTTCATCGGCAACGTCAACATCTTCGAGACCGAAGTGGTGGACGACGCCGAAGGCCACGCGGTGCTGACCTGCAAGGACCTGGACCGCAGCATCTACGTCGGCCACGGCATCAGCACCTCGGTGCAGGACAAGTCGGTGACCTACGCCATTCGCCCGGAAAAACTGCTGGTCACGTCCGAGCAGCCGACCTGCGAGCACAACTGGTCCAGCGGCAAGGTCCACGACATCGCCTACCTGGGCGGCCATTCAGTGTTCTACGTCGAATTGCCGAGCGGCAAGCTGGTGCAGTCCTTCGTCGCCAATGCCGAACGCCGTGGCCAACGTCCGACCTGGGGTGACCAGGTGTTCGTCTGGTGGGAAGACGACAGCGGCGTGGTGCTTCGCTCATGAACATGCGCAAATTCAAACGCCGACTCGCCCGAATAACGCCCGGTGGCCGTCAGATGGTCATCGGGGTGCCCTTCATCTGGTTGTTCCTGTTCTTCATGCTGCCGTTCTTCATCGTCCTGAAGATCAGCTTCGCCGAAGCCGACGTGGCGATTCCGCCGTATACCGAGATCTACAGCTACGTCGACCAGAAACTGCAGGTGCTGCTCAATCTCGCCAACTACGTGATGTTGAGCGAGGACGAGCTGTACATCGCCGCCTACCTTGGGTCGCTGAAAATGGCCCTGATCAGCACCACCTTGTGCCTGCTGATCGGCTATCCGATGGCCTACGGCATCGCCAACGCCCGCAAGGAAATGCAGACGGTGCTGGTGCTGCTGATCATGATGCCGACCTGGACCGCGATCCTCATCCGCGTCTACGCGTGGATGGGCATCCTCAGCAACAATGGCTTGCTCAACGGTTTCCTGATGAGCATGGGCTGGATCAGCGAGCCGCTGCAGATCCTCAACACCAACCTGGCGGTGTATATCGGCGTGGTCTATTCGTACCTGCCGTTCATGATCCTGCCGTTGTACGCCAACCTGGTCAAACACGACCCAAGCCTGCTGGAAGCCGCGTCCGACCTGGGCTCGAGCACCTTTAACAGCTTCTGGAAAATCACCGTGCCGCTGTCCAAGAACGGCATCGTGGCCGGCTGCATGCTGGTGTTCATCCCGGTGGTGGGCGAGTTCGTGATTCCGGAGCTGCTGGGCGGCCCGGAAACGCTGATGATCGGTAAAGTGCTGTGGCAGGAATTCTTCAACAACCGTGACTGGCCGGTGGCATCCGCCCTGGCGGTAGTGATGCTGGCGATCCTGATCGTGCCCATCATCCTGTTCAACCGCAGTCAGGCCAAGGAAATGGAGGGCAAGGAATGAAGCGCTTCAGTTTTTCAAGCCTGATGCTGGTGCTGGGCCTGTTGTTCATCTACGCACCGATGGTGATCCTGGTGATCTTCTCGTTCAACGCCTCGAAACTGGTGACGGTGTGGGGCGGCTGGTCGGTCAAGTGGTACGTCGGCCTGCTGGACAACACCCAACTGATGGGCTCGGTGGTGCGCTCGCTGGAGATCGCCTGCTACACCGCGATTGCTGCGGTAGCCCTGGGGACGCTGGCGGCCTTCGTGCTGACCCGTATCACCCACTTCAAGGGCCGCACGCTGTTCGGTGGCCTGGTCACCGCGCCATTGGTTATGCCGGAAGTGATCACCGGCCTGTCGCTGTTGCTGCTGTTCGTGGCCATGGCGCAAATGATCGGCTGGCCCCAGGAGCGTGGCATTGTCACGATCTGGATCGCCCACACCACGTTCTGTGCGGCTTATGTGGCGGTGGTGGTCTCGGCACGCTTGCGTGAGCTGGACCTGTCCATCGAAGAGGCGGCCATGGACCTCGGGGCGCGGCCGTGGAAGGTGTTCTTCCTGATCACCATTCCGATGATCGCGCCGTCGCTGGCGGCAGGCGGCATGATGTCGTTCGCGCTGTCCCTCGACGACCTGGTATTGGCCAGCTTCGTCTCCGGCCCTGGCTCCACCACGTTGCCGATGGAAGTCTTCTCGGCGGTACGCCTGGGGGTGAAACCGGAAATCAACGCCGTGGCGAGCCTGATCCTGCTGGCGGTGTCCCTGGTGACGTTCCTGGTCTGGTACTTCAGCCGCCGCGCCGAAGAAAACCGCAAGCGGGCGATCCAGCAAGCCATCGAGGAAAGCGCCGCCGATTCCTGGAAACAACCGGAAGTCCGCCGGGCGGAGACTGTTTCGGCCTGAGGTAACGCAGAACCCAATGTGGGGACAAGCTTGCTCCCACAGTTTTTTGTGGTCCGTGAATTTGTGGCCTGGCTCGGATCCTGTGTGGGAGCGAGCTTGCTCGCGATAGCGGTATGGCAGTCGATGTAGGTGTTGACGGTCAGGCCGCCTTCGCGAGCAAGCTCGCTCCCACAGGTTTTTATGGTGTCCATAAATTCGTGGCCTGGCTCGGATCCTCTGTGGGAGCGAGCTTGCTCGCGATAGCGGTGTGGCAGTCGATGCAGGTGTTGACGGTCAGTCCGCCTTCGCGAGCAAGCTCGCTCCCACAGGTTTTTGTGGTGTCCATAAATTCGCGGCCTGGCTCGGATCCTCTGTGGGAGCGAGCCTGCTCGCGAAGGTGGTGTACAGGCTGGTTATGAATTCCAAGGCGAGCTGCGGATTACTTCAACGAAGTTCATCGGCTTGAACCCCGGCTCCTGATCCCTCAGCACGTCGGTCTTCACATTGCCGAAGGTGGTCTGCGGACGATGCCGCAAGCCGTCGGCGAAGGCGCAGATGATGCATTCCTTGAAGCCTTCCCCACGGGGATGCGCATGTACCACGGCGTCGCGTTGTGCGGCCGGGAATGCGGCGTAATCCATGCCCAGCACGTCCATCTCCACGCCAGCGGTCACCAGGGCGACGTTGGGGCGCAGGTGCTTGGGCACGCCGGGCGTGGTGTGCAACGCGATCGAAAGCCACACTTGCTCGATGTCGTCGTCGCTCAACCCGTAGGGTTTGAGAAACGCTGCGGCGGCATTCGCGCCATCCACCTCGAAACGCTCATCGTCGCTGCGATAACCTTCGACCAGCCCGATATCGTGAAACATCGCGCCGACGTACAGCAGCTCCGGATCGTAAGCCAATTGCTGGCGTTGGCCGCTCAACGCGCCGAACAGGAACACCCGGCGGGAATGGTGGTACAGCAGGTCCGATTCAATGTCGCGAATGTATTCGGTGGTGGCCCGGGCGAGGGCGCTGTCGGGGATCTGGATGCCGGCGATGCTGTTCATGCTGCTCTCCTCTTGACGGTGCGCCGTGGCGGCGCTGAGGTTCCAGTCTGTTCGCCGGGGTATGGCGCAGCAATCGCGCCATGGCTGCGATTACGGCCAATGAACTCGGGTTTCATGCCATCTGGCTTCTGCGCGCCGGATTGGCTAGGGTTCGGTGGTCAATCCGGACAGGTCGGCCAGAATCATGGAAATATCCGTCGCCATCGTGGTGTTCACAGGCGCCCAATCCCTGGACGTCAGCGGCCCCATGGATGTGTTTTGCGAAGCCAATCGCTTTCTCGCCACGCAGGATCACTATCGGTTGCAAGTGATCGGCGTCGAGCGCGGTGCGACGTCTTGCTCCAACGGAATGTCCCTCAATCCCCACCGTCATTTCAGCGAAGCATCGGAGGCGTACGACCTGCTGTTGGTCGCGGGCGGGCCGCAATTGCCGTTCATGGACTTTGGCCCGGCGTTCAATGCCTGGCTGCGCGAGGCCTGCGCACGGGCCCGGCGCTTTGGTTCGATCTGCAATGGCGCGGTCATGCTGGCCCGGGCCGGACTGCTCGAAGGGCGGACCGTCACCACCCATTGGGGCGATGCTTCGGCGCTGGCGCAGATGTGCCCCTCGACCCGGGTCGAAGCCGATCGGCTGTACGTGCAGGACGGCGAGCTCTATACCTCGGCGGGTGTTACGGCAGGCATCGACCTGTCGCTGTTCCTGCTGGCGCAGGACCACGGGCCGGACGTGGCGCTGAATGTCGCCAAGCGGCTGGTGGTGTTCACCCAGCGTTCAGGCGGTCAATCGCAGTTCAGTCCGTTCCTCACGCCCCATGCCGAGCCGACCTCCACCGTGGCTCAGGTCCAGGCGTACGTGCTGGCGAATCTCAACGGTGACCTGGGCATCGCCGACCTCGCCAACGCGGCGAACATGAGCCCACGCAATTTCTCCCGCGTGTTCAGCCGGGAGGCGAAGGTCACGCCGGCGGAGTTCGTCGAGCAGGCCCGGGTGGACGCGGCACGCGTGATGCTGGAAAACACTCGGGCACCGCTCAAGACCGTGGCATACCAATGCGGCTTTCGTGATGCCCAACACATGCGCAGCGTATTCAATCGGCGGTTGGGCGTGACACCGCAACAGTTCAGGTTGAATTTCGCCGCGATGCTTTGAGCTCATTTTTTCAGTGCGTCATGGGCCTCCAGCGCCCGCAGGGAATAGATATAAGCCGCGCCGGCATTCAGCGAGACCGCTGTCGCCAGGGTGGCCGCGATTTCTTCGCGGGTCGCGCCGGCCTTGATCGCGGCGTCGGTGTGTACGCCGATGCAACCGTCACAGCGGGTGGTGATCGCCACGGCAATGGAGATCAGCTCGCGGGTCTTGGCGTCGAGTACGTCGTTCTCGGCGGCGGCTTCATCCAGGGCCATGTAGGCCTTGACCATTTTCGGATTGCTTTTGCCCAAGGCGCCAAAGGCGCTCTTGATGGTAGGCAGCAGCTCGGACCAGTTATTGAACATTGCGTGGACTCCTTCGAGATAAATGGGTTTGGGCCCTTGTAGTCTTGACCATCCAAGGCGATAGGGCCTGCTGATGGTCGAAAAGATTTACTCCGCCCTGGCGGGTAGCAGCTTCAACGTACCGCGGGTGTTGGCCGTGACCTCTTCTTCGGCCAGGTGCGCCTGGTGATACAGCCCCTCGATGTAGGCTTCGGCCTGGTCCTCGTAGTGCTTGTCGAACGGCACGCCGCTCTGGCCCACGGGATTGATGGTGACGCTGTGGGTCGGGTCGGCGAAGTCGATGATGCGCCGGGTGGAGGGGCCATAGGTCACTGGCCAGGGCGCCGGACCGATCCTGGCCGAGAGGTTGTTCGGCACTTCATGGGTGCCGGGGGCGGCAAATGGGCCGACGTTGAAGATCCGGTCCAGCGGTTTCTGCTGGCCCAGCGGATGGCCATGGGTCAGGGTGTGAGCCTGGCCCCACTGCCATTGGCTGGCGTCCTCGCCCAAGGTGGCCTTCAGGTGCACCAGGGTCCGATGCCATGCCTTGATGACCATGTCGGCACGGGTTTCGGTGCCCAGCGTCGAACGGTCGTCCCACCATGGCGAATCCTTGGCGGCGGCCAGGCGGGGGAGCGCGGCGTCAATCACGCGGGTCGACAGCGCGGTTTCGAAGAAACTGTCCCCCAGTTCATCACGCAGGGCAACGTCGGCCAAGTCGAACAGGAACTGGTTGAACAGCGTGGCGCTGACGGAGTCCAGCGGGTAGTCGCCCTTCCAGTCAGCCAGTTGCTCCACCCACTTGCGTTCCTGCGGGTCGCTGACCGCTTCGCGCAGGATCGGCAACAAGGGCGCGAGCAAGCGCGGACCGTAGGCGGTGGTGGTACCCAGTTGCAGTTTCTGGGTGGTCTGGATGTCCCATTTGGCTTGCTTTTCACTCAACTGCCGGTCGAGTTGCTGGCCGCGGTCGGGCAGGTTGTAGTAGCCGGGGATCTCGATCCCGCTGGCCGCCACCGGCTGGAAATTCGCCGAGAGGACATAGCCCCGGGCCGGGTTCTCTTCCTGGGGGTTACTGCCGAACGGGTAGAAACCGTCCTTGTCCGCTTCGGTGCTGCTGCCGTCGAGAATGAAACCGGGCTTCACACCAGCCGGCCGCTTGGGTAATTGGGCTGCGGCCCACCAGCCGATATCACCCTTGGCGTTGGCCCAGACCACATTCAGGCCGGGCGCATGGATCTTCGCCGACGCGCCACGAGCCTTGACCAAGGTGTCGGCGCGATTGAGCTGGTAGAACGCCTCGAGGATCGGGTTGCGGCTTTCCAGGAACCCCCACCACATGGCGATTGGCGTCTTGCCGTCATTGGCACCGAGGGCATCGTTGACGATCGGCCCATGGGGCGACTGGCGCAGCACCAGTGTCACGGGTGCTTGGCCCTTCACGGCAATCTGCTGTTCGCTGCGGGTCATGTCCACCCATCGGTCGCGGTACCAGACCCGTTCGGGGTTGTCCGGGTTGACCTTCTCGGCCACCAGGTCCAGGTCGTCGTTTTGGAACATGGTGATGCTCCAGCCGAAATCCTTGTTCATGCCCAGCGAGGCAAACGGCATCAGGGCCTGGTACTGGCCGTAGAGTTCGAATCCCGGCGCCGAGAGGTGTGCCTCGTACCACACCGACGGCGCTGAAAAACGAATATGCGGATCGCCGGCCAGCAAGGGCTTGCCACTGTGGGTGCGATTGCCGGAGACCGCCCAGGCGTTGCTGCCTTCGAATTGCGGCAGGCCGTTGTCGGCCAAGGCCTGCTCGCTCAGGCGCGCCAGGGCGTTGAGGTCTTTCCAAGCGCTGGCGGTCAGTGTCGGACCGCTTGCCGGAGCTTGCTGCAGCCCGCCCTGGGGCTGCCAGTCGAGGTCGAAGATGTTCAGGTAGTCGGCACCGAGCTGGTCACGCACGTAGGTCAGCAAGGGTTCGGTGCGAAAGGCCGCGGCAAAGCTGTAGGCCATGTAGCCGACGATGCTGGCGGTGTCTTCGGCGGTGAAGGGACGCTTGGGAATGCCCAGCACATCGAACTCCAGCGGCCGCGTGTGAGTTTGCTGATAGGTGTTGATGCCGTCCAGGTACGCCTGCGTCGCGATCCAGGCCGGCGATTGTCGATCCTGCTCGGCGACGTAGCTGGCGGCGCGCTCGCGAATGCGCAGGCTGCGCATCAGCTTGTCGGTGTCGAGCAACTTGGGGCCGAGGATTTCCGCCAGTTCGCCCCGGGCGAGGCGGCGCATGATTTCCATCTGGAACAGCCGGTCCTGGGCATGGACATAACCGAGGGCGCGGTACAGGTCGGTTTCGTTCTCGGCGCGAATGTGCGGCACGCCGCGTTCGTCATAGCGCACCGTCACCGAGCCCTGCAGCCCCTGCAACTGCACCGTGCCCTGGCGGGTCGGCTGCTTGCTGTAGAGATAGCCGCCCGCGACGATGATTGCGGTGACGATCAGCGACAGGAAGGCGACGAGGGTGCGTTTCATGGTTGATCCTTATTCGAGTGGCAGCGGTCCCATGATCTTGCTGCTGATTCCCTGTTTAACATGCAATCGCGTGCCGGTGCATCGTTCCTCGGAGGGATTTTCCTTTCCATCAACCGAATCGCCCACGGCGAGGGCGCTTGGCCTGTAGGAGCTGGCGAAGCCTGCGATCTTTTGATCTTTCGCTCCAGATTCAATGGGTAGTGGAAAGATCGCAGCCTCGCTTCGCTCGGCAGCTCCTACAGGCCAGTGGGAGCAAGTTTCCTTGCCATGCAAAGGCAGACGTTGAGCGTTGTCATGGAGCGCAGAGAAGTGATTCGGAGTGTCGCGAGGGCTGGCCACAGGCGAATACGTGTGGCCAGCGAGGAGGGAAGGATGCCGGACCGTCTGGCGATGGCCCGGCGGTTTTTCAGCTTGGTCGGGTGGTGGGCGTGGCTTCGGTGGACGGTCCGCCCTGGGGTCGCGCTTCGCCGCGCTCTGCCAGTTCCAGGCCATCGCCCGCCTTTTTCGGCCTCGTTACCACGCCCTTGGCAAAGTCAGCGGTGATGTTCAGCGCGGAAAGGGTGGTTTGCGGAACCACCTGGGTCAGGCCTCGGGTGACGTGATAGACGTTCTCCAGGTTGCGGGTCAAGCCCTCGGTCTGGGTGTGGGGTAGGGTGTCGCGGTTTGGATTGGTAACGTTCTGCCACGGTACTTGCGCTCGCTTGGTCAGGTCGTCCGTGCCATCGCCCAGTGCTTTATTTTCCAGGGGGGCCGCCACGCTGTTGGCGAAGAATGGGAGCAGTGTCAGGCCGGAGGAGAAGAAGGTCGTGACGATCTGCTCCATTTTTTCTTTGACTTCAGGATTTTCACCCACCGCGGCGGCGTCTCCGACCCCGGTGCGCATGGCGATCCCCGGACCGACACCGACGATTCGGTTGGTCAAGTCGCTGACATTGGCCATGCTGATCGGGTTGAGCTTGCCAGTCGCTTCGGCAAACGCCTTGGGCAGGAGCTCTTTCCATTCGCGGTTTTCCTTCGTGACGCGATAGGTGGGGATCTGCTCGTCGCCGTGGGTCTGGGCATATTTGGCCACCGCCTGGCCGCCCGCCATGAAGGTGCCGCCCACTGCCGAGGCGACGCTGCGAGCCGCGATGCCGGAGGCGTTGACGGACGTGAACTGGTCTATCGTGTCCCGTACCGCATGGGCCGCGCCGAAGGCGAGGTAACCGGTGAAGTCGCCGCTCATGGTGCCGAAGTTGTTGGCGTTCTGTTTCAGTTTGAAATCGGCTCGCTTGTCGCTCTGTGTCGCGTCGAGGGTGTCACGTTGGGCGTTGGCAACCCGCCGCCCATTCACGGTGATGTCTTGCAAGGCCTTGGGGTACACCGCCAGCGGGTCGACCTTTTCCAACCCCCGGCCGATGGTCTTGTCGACGACGACTTGGATAAACGGGCGCAGACCGTCGCTGATGACCTTGTGGGCGGTACCAAGGACGGTTGATGTCGCCGCTACATGTTTTCCAAAGGACTGATCCGCCATCGCCTCGTCGATTGCCGCGGTGCTGGCGCCGAAGTGTCCGGCAGACGCGAAGCCCTGGGGGATCCCCGCGTCGGCAAATACGGCCAGGCCCGTCACGAAGCCGCTGTGGGTCTTGAGTTCGGCCACGTAGTCCTGGCGTCCGACATTCTTCAGCGCGGTGTCGAGCACTTCGTTCTTCTTCGTGGCTTTTGCCAGTTCGCTTGTGGTACCGGGCTTGTCGTCATCTTTCTTGAGGAACTCGCCAAGCTCATCCCGGACCTCACGCAGTTGGCTCAACTCGTCGTTCGCCTTGTCTCGGTCGGCCTGGGGCAGGCTCTCGTTGCTCGCCGCTTGTTGCGCGTGCTCAATCCGGCTTTCCATGAACCTGTTCAGTCGCTGGGGCATGTCTTGCGTCATGGCTTGCGTGACGCCTTTTGCATAACCACGGAAGGCTTTATGGCTGCTCTCCAGCAGCTTGCGATCGTCTTCTCCCGGGGTTTGGTCGATCACTTCCTGGCACAGCGAGTGATAGGCGCCGAGGGTGTTACCGACGCGCTCGCAATGCTTGTCCCAGACGGCTTTGAAACCGCCGCTTTCTTCCCGATCGGCCTCGTTCTTGCCTAGGTACTCGTTGAAATCCTTGACGAATGCTTCGGTTTCTTCGTGGCCGGACAGCATTGGATGAGGCGTGCCGCCAAGTTCGGCAAGGTGCTTTTGGATGTCCTGATAGCCTGCATTGGGCGCGTAGTCCAACGCGGTACCTTCCAGAACCATCTGTTGGCGTGCATAGCCGATAGGGTTGCTATCAGCGTTTTCCTTGCCGAGTTTGTTGATCATCACCGTCAGGCGATGCTGCCTGGTCTTGAGCGTTTCCTGGGTCTTGTCGCTTGCTTTCCCTTCGAAGTGATAAGGCACCAGGGGGGTCGTGGAAGGACGCACCTGTCCGGCCAGGCTGGTGCCCACCGGCGTGATCCGATCATCCTGCTGCTGGTGCAATGGCGCCGAACTTGAGGTTCCGCCTACTGATACTGCTGGCATGTGATGTTCTCCTTTCCTAGATCGACAGGGCGTTGTTCAGCCCTGCGCTACGCGGGGTGGGTTTTTGCTGGGTGGTCTTGGCGGCTTGGCCCGGGCTGGCGCCGTCGAAGAAGTAGCCCTCCCGCCAGATAAGCGCCATGTCGGCAGCACCGCCCATCAGTCCGAGCAGGCGCTCGGCGCTGAGGTTGTCCAGGGGCACGTGGCCGATCAGGACCACCTGTTCGCTGTCGCGGTTGTACGACAGCGACGGGCAGAACGCGCCGCTCAGCAGGTACAGGTTGGTTTCCAGCAGCCGTTGCATGACCGCTTCGCGATTCGCCACGGGCAACGGCCCGAAGCCGCAGTAGATGAACACGTCTCCCTCGCCCACGCCGGGTGTGTGCTTGAGGGAAAAATCGACTTCCTTGACCGACAGGTTTGCCTGTTCGTAGAACGCTGACGGGGTAGGAATCATCGTGAGTTCGCAGAGCTGATCGATCAGCTTGCAATAGGTGGGTGACGCCATGATTGACCTCGCATTGTCATCCAGGCACCGACGAGCGCCTGCTGCCCATCGTGAGTGACACCTGCGGCATTTCGGTTCCACTGCGCCGCGTGGAACCGCTGGCAGCTGATCTGCCACCCAATGGCGCCACCTCATTCAAGGTTGACCGCCCATGTCCCGATCACTTGCACTTTCGCCGGCCCTTCGATTTGTCCCCAAAGGGTTGTCTCTGCTCGCCATGGGGACCTTGCTGTACGGGTGTCAACACCTCGAACCGCAGCTGACCATCGGCGATCGTTTCGCCAATGAACCGTATCGCGCCCAGTTGCGCTGGCTCGAACCGGCGCCCACCGACACGATCATCGAGATTGGCGAATCATCGCCGCAAAGCGGTGGCAGCCTGTGGGCGCGGATGCGCCAGGGGTTTTCCTTGCAGGCCAAGACCCAAGGTGTGGCGCGTATCGACGAGCAACGCCGCTGGCTGATGGAGCGCCCGGCGTTTCTCACCCAGACCGGACGCGCCGGCAGCCGATACTTGCACTTCATCGTCGGCGAACTGAACAAGCGCAACATGCCGCTGGAGCTGGCCCTGCTGCCGGCGATCGAGAGCGGGTTCAACCCCAATGCGCAATCGCCTGCCCAGGCCTTGGGGCTCTGGCAATTCATTCCCGCCACCGGGCGTCGTTATCAATTGCAGCAACGGGGCGACTACGACGAGCGTCGAGACATTCCGTCGTCCACCCGGGCGGCCCTGGATTATCTGTCCTACCTGCACGACTACTTCGACGGTGACTGGCTGCTGGCGCTGGCCGCCTACAACGCCGGGGAAGGGCGGGTGCGCGACGCCATCACCCGGAACCGCGCCCGGGGCCTGGCGACCACTTACTGGAACCTGTCGCTGCCCGGAGAAACCCAGAACTACGTGCCACGGTTGCTGGCGCTGTCGCAGTTGGTCAACGCGCCAGCGAGCTACGGCGTGAGCCTGGCGCCGATTGCCGACCAGCCGTACTTCCAGATGGTCGCGTTGGCGCAACCCGTGGACCTCGCGCAACTGGCGCAGGTATCCGGCGTCCATGAACGCGAGTTGCGCATGCTCAATCCAGCCGGGCGCGGCCGGGTCAGGGGGCGTCTGCTGATGCCGGTGGAAGCGTCACGCAGGTTGCTGGCACAACCGGATATGATCGCCAAGGCGGCGCTGCCTCGGGCGAGTGGTGATGAGCAAGTCGCTGCTTCTCCGGAGGCCGGCGTGGCCGAGCCGCAGGTCGCGGAGGTGGTGCCGCCGCCGGGGGTTTGAGCGGGCTGTGCAATGAGTTGCCGATATTCAATCTGTGGCGAGGGAGCTTGCTCCCGCTTGGGTGCGCAGCGCCCATCAGACAATGGGATTGCTGCGCAATCCAGCGGGAGCAAGCTCCCTCGCCACGGATCATTCATTGCCTATCTGCCGAGTGCTACAGACACCCCATCGCCACATTCGCCAGGCCGCGTGCGCGAGGGTCCATCAAGACGTAGGAACCAATGGTGTTGCAGGCAAAGCCGAACGCCACGCCGCGCTCGGGGTCGGCAAAACCGATGGTGCCGCCGGCGCCCATGTGGCCAAAGGCGTCGGGTCCCATGCCGTAACTGCCGTTCGCCACGTCCGACTGGTTAAGCATGATGCCCAGGCCGAACCGCGTCGGTGTCTGGATGGTCGGGTCATATTCGGCGCTGTGCTCGCGCAGCATTTCGTTGAGCAGTGGCGACTCCAGCAACCGCCCGTCCAGCAGGCCGGCATAGAACTCCGCCAGGCTGCGGGCGTTGCCGTGACCGTTCGCCGCCGGCTGGGTCATGCGCTTCCAGCCCGGCTCGTTACTGCGCCCCAGCACCATCGGCGGGTTGGCGAAGGCCAGTGAGCTCATGGCTGTCGGCTCGGTGAGCACATACTGCAGGACTCGACCAAAGGCTTCATCGTCGACTTCATCTTTGGTTCGGGCCATGTAGGCGCAGCGAGCGATGGTCGCGTCGTCCAGGCCGATATGAAAATCCAGTCCGAGCGGCACCGCCACCCGCTGGTGGATGCTTTGCGCCGGGCTTACGCCATCCACTCGGCGTAGCAGCTCACCGAGAATCCAGCCGAACAGCAACGGTGAATAGGTCTGCTGTTGCCCTGCATCGGCCCATGGCTGCTCCTCGGCGATCAGGGCAATCATGGTGTCCCAGTCGTAAAGGGTTTCCGGGGCGAGGGGCGTGCGCAGCGCCGGTAGCCCGGCGCGATGGCAGAGCACTTGGCGCACGGTCGTCGTTGCTTTACCGGCCTTGGCGAACTCGGGCCAGTAGCGGCAGACCGGTGCATCCAGGTCCAGGCGTCCTTCGCCAACCAGTTGCATGATCGCCACGGCCGTGAAGGGCTTGGTGCAGGAGAACAGGTTGAGCAGTGTGTCGCGCTGCCAATGGCTGTCCGGTTCCGGCCCGGCGATACCAGCCCACAGGTCGATCACTGTTTCACCGTCGACCTGGACGCACAGGGCGGCGCCGCGTTCGAAAGGGCTTTGCATCAGTCCGGTGAAAGCCGCTTTGACTGGTTCGAAGCGAGGGTCGCAGTGGCCGTGGATGGCGGGTGAGTGTGTCATGTCAGTTCCACGCAGGGTTGGGGGTTTTCCTTGAGTGACGAGGGCTGGGGGAACGGTTCACTGACCTCTGGGGAGCATTCAGTCGGGATGTTGTTGATCGGGTACATATCCATTGCTGCGGTCACGGCGGCTTATGGTTCCGCCCTTACGGCGGGTCACTTTTTTCAGACGCCAAAAAAGTAACCAAAAAGGCTTGCCGGTATGACTCACCCACATGGGTTACAAATCAGTTCACTCACATAGGTAACAGTTTTTAACTGGCAGGGTCGGTTTTCGAGGATCTGACCATGCCATGGCGAGAGCTGAAACCTATGGACCTGAAACTGCTGTTCATTGCGGACTTCATCAAAGGCCCGCCCAGCTTCAGTGCGCTTTGCCAAGCCTACGAGATCAGCCGCAAGACTGGCTATAAATGGGTCGAGCGGTATGAGAGGGAAGGGCCCGCCGGACTGGAAGAACATAGCCGTCGTCGGCTTACCCAGGAATGGGTAGTGCCGCTGGCTGTCCGTGAGGCGATCATTGAGTTACGCGGTCGGGGTGAGACAGAGCCTGGCCCCAAGAAAATTCAGGCGGCTTTGCTCGAGCGTTTTCCTGACCAGGCGCCGCCATCAAAGACGTCGATCTACAACATCCTAAAGAAAGCTGAGCTGGTCAAACCACGCCGATTGCGTCAACGAGTGGCGGTTTATCCCAAACCACTGCAGAAAGCAGAGGCTCCCAACCAGCTATTCAGCGCCGATTACAAAGGCCAATTCCTGACAGGTGCGGGCGTCTGGTGCTATCCATTGACGATCATGGACCATGCCAGTCGTTTCTTGCTCGCTTGCCACAGCATGGCTAGCACCAATTTCCAGGAAACCCAGGCGGTGTTTACTCAGGTGTTTCGTGAACATGGTCTGCCGGAGCGCATTCGTACCGACAATGGTGTTCCGTTTGCGAGCAAAGGGCGTGCGGGCCTTTCCCAGTTGTCCATCTGGTGGTTGCGTCTAGGGATCATTCCCGAGCGGATCGCCCCCGGCAGGCCGGAGCAAAATGGCCGACATGAACGTATGCATCGAACGTTGAAAAGCACTCTTCCGTCACCCCCTGCAGTAGCGTGGGAGGCTCAACAACGGCACTTTGATCGTTTCAGGCAACATTACAACTATGAGCGTTTGCACGAGGCTCTTAATCAGAAGACACCCGCGTCCTGCTATGAGCCTTCGTCCCGCCAATATCCCGAGAAGCTTCCCGAGATGACCTACCCGAGCCATATCGATAGCCTCCAAGCGGACTGCTCGGGCATCGTCAATCGTCGTGGTGTAAGGATCTACGTCGGCTATGTGCTCAAGCACCAGACCATTGGACTGGAGCAAATAGAGGACGGGATCTGGGATGTTATCTTCGGTCCAATCATCCTTGGACGGATTGATGTAAGAGATGCCATTGATGGCTACGTGACACTCCGGGTGTTACCTATGTGAGTGCACTTTTTTGTAACCCATGTGGGTGATCCGTATATGCCCCACCACTCGGTGCCTCGCCTAGGCTCGGCATGCCCGCACTCCGGCATTGCTCCGTGGGCCCGCCGCGATGGGCTATCCATGGCCCTGCGCGGCTAACCCGGCATCCATGCCGGGTTGCCCACTCCACAATGCCTGCGTTCGGTCATCGTGGTTAACGGGGCCTGGCAGATCAAAAGCCGAGCCGAGGCGGCCTTAGGGCCGACCTGGCTCTGGTGGCTCACCGCATTTCCCTTGTGGGAGCGGGCTTGCTCGCGAAGGCGGCCTGACAGCCGACCTGGCTCTCTTGTCGTACTCCGATCCCATTGTGGGAGCGAGCTTGCTCGCGAAGGCGGCCGTTCAGCTTGCATTGATAGCCACTGATCCACCGCCGTCGCGAGCAGCGTTTTTTCATAGGGATCTTTTTGGGCGCCCCCCGCCACTCAGGAGCAACGATGCCTGCCCCCGGAGAATGTCCATGCCCTACGAGCGTACCCTCGACTTGAACAGCGACGCCTTTCGCGGCGAGGCTTATCGGCATTATGCGGCGTTGCGCCAAGCGTCCCCGGTGTTCCTCAGCCAGCCCGATGGGCAGTTGCCGATGTGGTACGTCACCGGGGCCCGGGAGGTCGAGGAGGTGCTGTTGGACAGCGAGCGCTTCGCCCGCGATCCGTCACGGATCGATCCGCAGTTCGCGGCGATGCTGGGGGGCGAGCAGTCCATCGCCTTTCTCAATGACCACATGCTTAACCGTGACGGAGAGAGTCATCGTCGGCTGCGTCGGCTGGTCAACAAGGCGTTTACCCTGAAGGCGGTGACCGCCATGCGGCCGCGTATCGAGCAGATTGCCGAGTCGCTGCTGGACGCCGTTGGGCCAAGCGGGCGAATGGATGTGGTGAGCCAATATGCCTTCCCGCTGTCGATCACCGTCATCGCCGAGCTGCTCGGCGTACCTGCTCAGGACCGAGACGATTTCCGCCGCTGGTCCCACATGATCGTCCGGCAGGTGGGCCACGATCTGAGTGAACTGCAACGCTGCTACAACGAGTTCGCCGGCTACATGCTTGCCTTGATCGACCGGCGCCGGGCCTATCCGACCGATGACCTGGTGTCGGCCCTGGCCCAGGTCGAGGAAGAGGGCCGCATGCTCAGCCGAAGCGAGTTGTGCAGCATGATTGCGCTGCTGATCATCGCCGGCCACGAAACGTCGGCGTCGATGATTGGCAATGCTGTGCACACGCTCGTGCAACACCCCGATGCGCTGGTCCGGTTGCGTGATGAGCCGGCACTGATGCCCGACGCGGTCGAGGAGTTCTTGCGCTATGACTCGTCGGTGGAACGGGCAATGGTCCGCTTCGTCACGCGGGACACTGAATTGGCCGGGCAACATCTGCGACGCGGGCAATTTGTGGTGGCGGTGGTGGGCTCGGCCAATCGCGACGAGGTGATGTGTGCCAATCCTGATCGGCTGGATATCACCCGCCCGGCCTGTCCGCACATGTCGTTCGGCAAGGGCACGCATTATTGCCTGGGTGCATCGTTGGCTCGGCAGGAATTGGACATTGCGTTGAACACCTTGCTGCGGCGCTGCCCGGGTCTGCGATTGGCGGTTGATCCAAGTGCTGTGCGCTGGCGTTATGTGCCCAACTTCAGGGGACCGGATGCGTTGCCGGTGTGCTGGTCGGTGGGCTGATTCGGTGGATTGATTCGGTAGTGCTGAGCCTTTGTGGCGAGGATTCGTGGTGCCCCGTGCAAAAAATGGCATGGGTTCGAATTCACGAGACGGCTCGCCCGGCAATGCCTCCGGACGAGCCGTGGACTCACGCCAGGCTGGTCTCCAGTGTTTGCACAGGCGCTGAAGCGGTAGTGGATGCCGTGTCGATGGGCATCAGGTCCAACCCATAAAGCACCACGTCCGCGCGCTTGTCAGCGAACCGGGCGATACCCGGGAAACGGCCCCATTGCGTCGCGCCCAATCCCTGCACGCCACGTTTGCTCGCCTCGTTGTGCTCGATGATCCAGGCCACCAACGTTTCGAAACCGTACCGCTTGGCCAACACCACCGCTGCCTGGCCCAGGCGAATGCCGACGCCGCTGCCAATGTGGTCGTTGCGCACGTAGATCGATACTTCGCCGGTCAGCCGGCAGGCCTGGGCGCCCCAGCAGAAGCGGTTGACGATCAACCAGGCGACCACTTCACCGCCACGTTCGAGCACGTAGATCGGATCACCTTCCTTGACGAAGCAATCGACGAAGAAGGTCATTTCCTTCAGGGAAAACGCTCTGAGCACGGGGGAACTGGTGCCGCCCAGAGCGCTTTCGTTGAAGATATCCGTCATCACCGGCAGGTCGTCGGGGGTATAGCGGCGCACGCCGCGTGGCAGGTCGGGTCGGCTGTTCAGACGATTATGGGTCATGGCCGGGCTTCTCCGTAGACGCTGCGCTTGAGTTGTTCACGGGCGCGAAACAGCCGCGAGCGTACGGTGCCGATGGGCACGCCCAGCCGTTCGGCGGCATCGCGGTAGCTGCTCTCGGTGTCCACGGCGGTCCACAGGGTTTCGCGCATGTCCTTGGGCAGCGCGTCCATGGCAGACAGCGTGCGGTCCAGCAGCCGGCGGTTATCGCACAGTTCACTCAGGTCGATGTCTTCGCTGGATTCGTTGAAATCGCTTTCGTCGAACGTGCTCAGTGGCGGTTGCGCGTAGAAGCGGCGGAAGTGATTGCGGATCAGGTTGAGGGCGATGCCGCACAGCCAGGTGTCCGGCTTGGCCAGTCCCTTGAACTTCTCCTGGTTGCGCCAGGCTTCCAGGTAAGTGAGTTGGATGATGTCGTCGGCGTCGTCCTGGTTGAGCACACGCTTTTGCACAAACAGACGGAGCTTACGTTCCTCGCCGAAACTGACGCCCGGCGTGCCTGGGCGTTTCGAGGAGGTTTGCGGGGGCAGCATGAGGTTCAGGCTGTTCATTGATAAATCCCTCTGAGTAGGTTCCATAGCGCCGATCCGTATGTCGGCGTTCCCCCTTCAGCAGGACCTGTGCCAAGCCGCTTTCATAATCTATCTAACTGATATTCAAAGTATTTTTGTTAGTGCTAAAGCTCTATTTGTGCAAGCTCGTGCACGACTTTCAAAGAATTCACTGCATGAAATTGCACCGCACGGACCGTCGAAAATCGGCATGCGGAAGGTGTCGCCGATGAGATCGAAAAAGGCCTGATCGGCCATGGAACCGAATGCGGGATCGGCGCCACCCACTGAGCGTCCGAAACCACGCTCCCGGTTTGTCATGAAAGTAGAAGCCCCGACCAATGCGCACATTGCCGTCAATCTCGCCCAGGCCGTTTCGGCAGTCGCGGGCGTTGGCAGGCCTGTGGAATCGACGCAGGTCGCGCAGTCCAATTCGATGGAGGAGGTCGGCATGACCTTCAGTCATCACGTGGAGCGCAACACCAAGGCGCTGAGCCAGCGGCGCATTCGCAACGCCCGCAGTGAGGTGGGCCGGACACGGGTCGAAACCCGCGAGCAGTTGGAAGAGTGGTACGACCAGCTTGGCCATCCAGGCAAGCAGAGCCTGAGTGCCATGGCGGCCCAGGCCGGTGTGCTGCTGATGGGCGAGCCGGTATTGGAAGAGGTGGTGCAGTCTACCGGCGGCGATCCGGCCCGGACTGACCTGATCCTCCAGCAAACGTTGCTGGACGCCGAGGCGCAAGGTCGTCTTGTCGAGGCCAAGCGCGCCCGCGACTACCTGCAACTGCTGCGCGAGCGTTACGGTGCGCAGATCCAGGCCGGCATGAACATCGCCGAGGCCCTGCGTGCCGCCGGTGGCGATCCTGAATTGCGCCAGGCGGTACGTCGCCTCTATTACGACACCGTGGTGCTCAAGCAATCGTTGCCGACCATGATGCAGGCGTTGCTTGGCCTGTTCGGCGAAACGGCATTCGTGTCCGGGCTGGACATGATGCGCCGCGCGCTGGCCGACGACATCGCCGCCCACGCGCCTTCGCGGCCTACGCCCTTGCTGCGTACGCTGCTGATCGGCCTGGCTGCCTCGACGCAACTGGGCAGCGTGCTGCAAAGCTGTCGCCGTCTGCTGGAGCAACTGGCCTACAGTTGCCCGTCCAGCCAGCTCACCGCCGTCCTGCTGCTGCAACGCATGCTCGGGTTTGTCAGCAGCGGCCTGTCTTCGGCGGAAGTGCGGCGTATCGGTCGCGAACTGGGAGGGGACGAGGAGCATGATCAACTGGTTTCCTTGAACGGCTTGTATCCCTTGCTCAAGCGCTTGCCGTTGGCGCTCTGGCGAGATGCGAAAAGCCGCCAGACCGCGCTGAAGAATCTGCTGGTGCTGCTCGATGAGCGTTCCCGTGGCGAGACCCGTGGACAGACCGCCGAACCGGTCATTGGGGCGCGGTCATGATTGCCCTGCTGAACAAGGTCGCCAACGCGGCGGTGCGGCGTATCGAAGTGGCCGGGGCGTTCGTCGTGCTTGGCATCGTGTTCATGCTGATCCTGCCGCTGCCGACCTCAGTCGTCGATGCGCTGATCGCCATCAACATCTGTATTTCCTGCCTGTTGATCGTGCTCTCGTTGTACCTGCCACGACCGCTGGCGTTTTCCTCGTTTCCAGCGGTGCTGCTGCTGACCACGTTGTTCCGCTTGGCACTGTCGGTGGCGACCACGCGGTTGATCCTGCTCCAGGGCGACGCTGGCCATATCGTCCAGGCGTTCGGCAATTTCGTGGTCGGGGGCAACCTGGCCGTCGGGCTGGTGATCTTTCTCATCCTCACGGTGGTCAACTTCCTGGTGATCACCAAGGGCTCGGAGCGGGTTGCCGAAGTGGCGGCGCGGTTCACCCTGGACGCCTTGCCGGGCAAGCAGATGTCCATCGACAGCGACCTGCGGGCCAACCTGATCGACGTCAGCGAAGCGCGCCGTCGTCGCGAGGAATTGAACAAGGAAAGCCAATTGTTCGGGGCGATGGACGGGGCGATGAAGTTCGTCAAGGGCGACGCCATCGCCGGCCTGGTGATCGTGGTGATCAACCTCATCGGCGGCTTTTCGGTCGGCATGGTCCAGCACGATATGAGCGCGTCCGAGTCGATGCACTTGTATGCCGTGTTGACCATCGGCGACGGCCTCATTGCGCAAATTCCGGCACTGCTGATTTCCCTCACCGCCGGCATGATCATCACCCGCGTATCGCCGGAAGGGCAGCCGGCGGGCAGCAGCGTCGGCAAGGAAATCGCCAAGCAATTGACCGCCGAACCCAAGGCCTGGGTCATCGCTTCGGTGGGCATGCTCGGCTTCGCCGCGTTGCCCGGCATGCCGACGCTGGTGTTCATCGTCATTGCCGTGATCACCGGCACGGCGGGCATCGTCCAGCTGTATGGCCGCGCGCGACAGGCGCGCGAGGGCGAGCAGCCTCAAGCCAGCGTCACACCGGAGCAGAATGGCGCCGAGGATTTGCGCAGCTTCGACCCGACCCGTGCCTATCTCTTGCAGTTCTCCAAGTCGATGCAAGGCAACCCGGCCGCCGACGAGGTCATCCAGGCGATCCGCAAGAAACGCAACGCGCTGGTCGCCGGTTTCGGCCTGACCTTGCCGCCGTTCGAGATCGAATACAGCGCGCGCCTGGAGGACGACGAATTCCGCTTCTGCGTGCACGAGGTGCCGATGCTGCGCGCCACGTTTGGAGATCGCGTAGCCGTCGCCCGCGGGCCGTTGCCGTTCGAACCGCAGGATGCCCGGGTCGGCAGCGAAGTACGCGACGAGCATCAATGGCTCTGGCTGGCGCCCGGCGACCCGTTGCTGGCGGACGAACGCGTGGAAGCGGTACCGGCGGGAGAGTTGCTGGTGGAACGCATGAGCCGCGCCATGTTTGCCACCGGGCCGCAGTTCCTCGGCTTGCAAGAGAGCAAGTCGATTCTCAGTTGGCTCGAAGCGGGCCAGCCAGAGCTGGTGCAGGAACTGCAACGAACCATGCCCCTGGCCCGTTTCGCTGCCGTGCTGCAACGCCTGGCGGGCGAAGGCGTGCCGCTGCGGGCGGTGCGGCTGATCGCCGAGTCGTTGATCGAGCACGGCCAGCACGAGCGTGACGTCGGCGCGCTGACCGACTACGCGCGCATCGCCTTGAAGTCGCAAATCTACCACCAGTACCGCGATGAAAACGGCCTGCACGTCTGGCTGCTGACGCCAGAGACCGAAGGGTTGCTGCGCGACGCGCTGCGCCAGACCCAGACCGAAACCTTCTTTGCCCTGGAGAGCGTGCACACCCGCGCCCTGGTCCTGCAACTGCGCGAAGGTTTCCCGCTGCGGGCCAAGCGGACGGCGGTGCTGTTGGTGGCGCAGGACTTGCGCGCGCCGCTGCGGGATCTGTTGCGCGACGAGTTCAACCATGTGCCGGTGCTGGCCTTCAGCGAGTTGCACAGCAATGCCCAGGTCACCGTGCTGGGGCGCTTTGATCTAGAGCAGGAAACCCTCCAGATCGAGGATGCCGCATGACGTGTTCTTGCGCTTGGCGCGCCAGCCGCGATGCCAGGCGTAGCGATGTGAAACCAGGCGCGTCCGATGGCCTGGCTGTGACAGTGGACGAGGGCCGCCCGTGCCCCGTTGTTCAAGCGGATTGTCGGCGCACTTCGGTCGCGCCTTGAGGAAATTGGCCATGTTCGAGCTACGCGTATTGAGTGGTCTGCACCGGGGGGCGGCATTGCCGCTGGTGGGTGAGCAATGGGTTGTCGGGGCGGCGGAAGACGCCGATCTCGCGCTCTACGACCCAGGCATCTGCGGGCGTCACGCTGCCGTCAGCCTAGTCCAGGGCCAGTGGCTGCTGGCGTCGCTGGAGGGCGTGGTTTGCAACGGACAAGGCCAGCCTTGGGCCGCGACCGAGCCTTTGCCAGGCAATACACCTTTTTCCATCGCCGGCGTCTGGTTGTGCCTGGCCCCGGCCGATCAGCCTTGGCCTGAAGAAGCGGCACTGGATGACGCTGCGCACTTGACGGCGGACCGCGAAACCCAAAAAACCGCGGCACGGCCGTCGTGGCCCAAGCGCCTGGGAATCGCTGCGGCGGTGATCACCGTCGCCTCCAGCGCGTGGGCCTTTACCAGCCAACCGGCACCGACGGTAGCGCCCAGCGCGGCGCAGCAGCACAAGCCGGCCAAGGCTGCATTGGACACAGTGGAGGCGGTTCGCCTGGAGCTGGATCGCATGCTCCAGGAGCGCGACCTGGATGCCAATGTCCGGGTCGAGGTCCAGGACGGTCGGCTGGCGCTGGTGGGCGAGCTGCCGCGCCAGCGCCTGGCGGTGGTCGAGCGGCTGATGGAGCGTTTCCACGCTCGCTACGATACGTCAGTGGAGATCACGGCCAGCGTCAAGGAACGGCTGACGCAGCTGCCATTCCAGATCGCCCAGATTGTCGGCGGCAAGCGTGGTCACGTCGTCACCTCCGACGGTCGTCGGCTGTTCCTCGGCGATCAGATCGACGGTCTGCGACTGACCGCCATCGACAGCGGCAAAGTCACTTTCGAAGGCGAGCAGCGCTACGAGGTGACCTGGTGATGCACGCCGCCATCGGCCGATTGGAGACCTGGGAAGCCGGGCAGCGGGCACGCCTGCGCCGATTCGCGCCGGTCATGGTGCGCGGACGGGTGCAGCGGGTCAGCGGGATCTTGTTGCAGTGCCGGCTGCCGGGGGCGCAGATCGGTGACCTCTGCCAGGTCGAGCGTGACGGGCGTGAGCCATTGCTCGCCGAGATCGTCGGCTTCGACCAGCACGACGCCTTGCTCAGCGCCCTGGGCGGCCTGGAAGGTGTCCGGGTCGGCGCGGCGGTGGAGCCGCTGGGCATGCCGCATCGGGTGACCGTCGGCCCGCAGCTGCTGGGGCAGGTGCTGGATGGCTTTGGCCGGCCTTTGCTTGAGGATGGCGTAGGCGCGTTCGCCGGGCCTCAAGTGCCGGACGCCTCGCAAGTGATCGGCGAAGCCCCGCCGCCGACCGCGCGGCCGCGCATCCAGCGACCGTTGATGACTGGCGTACGCGCCATCGACGGCGCGCTGACGCTCGGCGAAGGCCAGCGGGTCGGGCTGTTCGCCGGCGCCGGTTGCGGCAAGACCACGTTGTTGGCGGAGATCGCCCGCAACGTTGAATGTGATGTGATCGTTTTCGGGCTGATCGGCGAGCGCGGTCGCGAGCTGCGGGAATTCCTCGACCATGAACTGGATGATGAACTGCGGGCCCGTGCGGTCCTGGTGTGCGCCACGTCCGACCGTTCCAGCATGGAGCGCGCCCGCGCGGCATTCACCGCCACGGCCCTGGCCGAGGGCTTTCGTGCCCGGGGCCAGCGGGTCCTGCTGCTCATAGATTCGCTGACCCGGTTCGCCCGCGCCCAACGGGAAATCGGCCTGGCGGCGGGCGAGCCATTGGGGCGCGGCGGCCTGCCTCCTTCGGTCTATAGCTTGTTGCCGCGCCTGGTGGAGCGGGCGGGGCTGAGCAATGACGGGGCGATCACCGCGCTCTATACCGTGCTCATCGAGCAGGACTCCATGAACGATCCGGTGGCGGACGAAGTCCGTTCGCTGCTCGACGGCCACATCGTCCTGTCGCGCAAACTCGCGGAGCGCGGTCATTACCCGGCCATCGACGTGCTTGCCAGCCTGTCGCGAACCTTGGCCAATGTGGCCGAGGCCGAGCACCTGCGCGCGGGCATCAATCTGCGCCGCTTGCTGTCGGCCTACGATCAGATCGAGCTGATGCTGCGCCTGGGCGAATACCAGGCCGGCGCCGACCCCTTGACCGACCTGGCGGTGGAGTCGCGCGGTGCCCTGGACGCATTCCTGCGCCAGGACCTGCGCGAGCCCGAGCCGTTTGCGTCGACGCTCGCCCATCTCCAGCAGTTGACCGCTTATGTCCCGGGCTGATCTGGACGCCCTGGCGCCAGTGCGTCGGCACCGCGAGGCGCAAGCCGAACGGGCCTGGCGCCAACAGCGCGACCTATTGCGCGAGCGCGAAGCAGCGGTCGCCGCGGCACGGGTGCGCTGGCAGGCCGCGAGCGAGCAGCAGGCAGCGCAGCGCGAGGCGTTATACGGCGAGCACCGTGGCCGCGCGCTGAGCGTCTGCGAACTTAACGCCTGGAGCACCGAGGAGCGACGCTTGATCGGCGAATTGGCCGAGCAAGCGCAGGCCTTGCAGGCGCTCGACGACGAACAGGCGCAACAGGCACGCGACACCGAAGCCGCCCAGCAGCGTTTGCAAGGGCGCAGGCGTGACCTGGAAAAGCTCAGCGCAATGATGGATTACCTGGTGGAGGTCTCCGGTGATGAATGAACGCTCTTTGCACGGTGGACCGTCGCCCCATGGCGCCCCTGCGGCGGCCCCTGTTCGTCACGCGCCGAATGCGTATGAGCAACCGCTTGCCCAAGTGAGCCGGGCCAGTCGCCCAGTGGCGCGCGAGCCTTTGCCTGCCACCGGGCGCGACCCCGAGGTGACGGCAGAACGCAGCGACGGCTACTGGTTTCGCCAGTGGGTCGATGCGCCGCGGGGCGGCTCCGAGGACGACATGGCAGGCACCGGCTCCCTATCGGGGTTGGTGAATCTGGAGGGTGGTGAAGTGGAGGCATTTGTCGATCAGCTCTCGCCACGCCTCCAGGCCACCCTCGACCAGCAACTGGACCTGCTGCTGCACCTTCCTCATCTGGGCCGGATCAGGGTGACTGCCCAGCGGCTGGGCGGGACGTCCGGTTGGGACATCGGCCTGAGCGGCGAAAGCGAAGAGACGCGCGCGCGGCTGTCGAGTCGAACCGGGCGCCTCGAAGAGGCACTGGCCCAAAGCCTGGGCCAACCGGTGGTGGTGCGCGTGACCCACGAAGAAGAGGCGAGCGTGACATGAGCGTACAGGCTTTGGCGCTGCCACCGATGAGCGGCGATGACGCCGTCGCCCGGCAGCGATTGGGAACGGGCGTCAGCTTATCTTTCGAGGTGGCGGGCGAGACGGGCTTGCTGGAACTGACCCTGGACAGCGGCGCCGTGGGAGGCGAGTCGTGTTTGTTCGAGTGCACCCATGGCGTCTTGGCGCTTGACGAGCCGGGGCCGCTGCTCAGCTTGTTCGGCGAATGTCCGGTGGTCCTGCCGGCCGAGCCTGGGCCGGACGATGCCTGGTTCTGGGCGCTGTTCCAGCAAACCTTGAGCGAGCCGCTGCGCCAGGCGTTCGGTTTTCTCAAGCCAACCACCGGCCCCGCGGTCCGGGGCATTCCCTGCCGGCTCGAAGCACGGCTGGGCGCGGCCCATGCGACGAGTCACCTGGAACTGGCCGGGCCGACCTTGCTGGGATTGCTTCGCGCAGCGCCTTGGCAGCGGCGGACAACCCCGGTGGACGATCATTTTGCGCTGCACGTTCCATTGCCGCTGGGGCACCTCGCGCTGGCGGCCGGGCAAGTGTCGGCGCTGCGCCCCGGTGACGTGCTGGTGCCGGAAACCGCCTTGTTCGACCCATCCGGCCAAGGGCTGGTTCGCCTCGGCCGGCACTGCCTGCGGGTCGGGGTGTACAGCCGCTCCGCGCCGTTGCGCCTGACCTTGCTCGCTCTGGAGGAGACCGATATGAGTACCACCGCTGACACCGATATCCTGACCCCCGACTGGGACGATACCGCCCGCTACGAACCCGACGCAGAGGCGCCCGAGGCGACGGGTTTCGCGGCGCCTGACGATGCCGAAGCTGTAGCCGCAGAGACGCCGGTGCAGGCGCCGGTGGCCGGCGACGAGCGCTTCGGCGACTTGCCCCTGGCGCTGACGATACGCTGCGGTCACTTGAGCCTGACCCTGGGCGAACTGCGCAACCTGGCGCCCGGCGCGGTGCTCCAGGTCCAGGGCGTGGCACCGGGTGCGGCGACGTTGTTCCATGGTGAACGGGCCTTGGCCCAGGGTGAACTGGTGGACGTCGAGGGTCGGCTCGGCCTGCAAGTCACTCGCGTGGATGTGGCTGGATGAGCTTCCAGGGGGTCGACCCCTTTCTGCTGGCGCTGTTCATCGGCGGGATCTCATTGGTTCCGCTGCTGCTGATCATCTGCAGCGCCTTTCTCAAGATCGCCATCGTGCTGACCATCACCCGCAACGCCATCGGCGTGCAGCAGGTGCCGCCGAACATGGCGCTCTACGCCATCGCCCTGGCCGCGACGCTGTTCATCATGGCGCCGGTCGGTCACAACATCGCCGAGCAACTGAAGGAGCAGCCGCTGGATTTCAGCAGCACCGAGGCGCTGCAGGGCTCGGCCTTGAACGCGGTCAAGCCGTTGCAAGCGTTCATGTCGCGCAATACCAACCCGGACATCCTCACCCATCTGCTGGAAAACACCCAGCGGATGTGGCCCAAGGAGCGCGCCGAGCAAGCCAGTCGCGATGACCTGATGCTGCTTATCCCGGCCTTCATGCTGTCGGAGCTCGAAGCGGGTTTCCAGATGGGGTTCCTGATCTACATCCCGTTCATCGTCATTGACCTGATTGTGTCCAACCTGCTGCTGGCGCTCGGCATGCAGATGGTCGCGCCGATGACCATCTCGTTGCCGCTCAAGCTGCTGATCTTCGTGCTCGTGCAGGGTTGGACGCAGTTGCTCGACAGCCTTTTCTATTCCTATCTTTGAGGGCCTGCGATGGACGCGCTGACGTTGTTCAAGGAAGGCATGCTGTTGGTGGTGCTGCTGTCCGCGCCTCCCTTGATCGTCGCGGTGATCGTTGGCGTGCTGACCTCCCTGGTGCAGGCGTTGATGCAGATCCAGGACCAGACCTTGCCGTTCGGGATCAAGCTGGTGGCGGTGGGACTGACCTTGTTGGTCACCGGTCGCTGGATTGGCGGCGAGCTGCTGGGGCTGTTGCGCCGGGCATTTGAAATGATGGCCAGCACCTGATGACGGCCCAGGCGTTCGTCCCGTATTTCGACTTGCTGCTGTCGATCGCCCTCGGCATGGCGCGCATTTATCCGGTGGCGTACCTGGTCCCGGTGTTCTGCTTCCAGCATCTGCGAGGCTTGCCGCGCCATGCCGTGGTGTTCGCCCTGGGCATGTTGCCCGCGCCGGGTATTCGCCAGGCGTTGATTGACGCACAGGCCGACTGGCTGACCCTTGGCGGGCTGATGTTCAAGGAGGTGCTGCTGGGCCTGCTCCTGGGTGTGCTGCTGGCGATGCCGTTCTGGCTCTACGAATCGGTGGGGGCCTTGCTCGACAACCAGCGCGGCGCGCTCATCGGCGGGCAATTGAACCCGGCCCTCGGCACGGATACGACGCCCTTGGGCCATCTGTTCAAGGAAATGACGATCCTGTTGCTGGTCGCCACCTTGGGCATCGGCACGTTGACCCAGGTGATCTGGGACAGCTACCTGGTGTGGTCGCCCACGGTCTGGTTCCCGTTGCCCGGCGCGGATGGCTTTGGTGTGTTCCTCGGGCTGCTCGGCGAAATGTTCATGCACATGATGCTCTACGCCGCGCCCTTCATCGGCTTGCTATTGCTGGTGGAGTTCGCCCTGGCCTTGCTCAGCCTGTACAGCCCGCAATTGCAGGTGTTCGTCCTCGCCATGCCGGCCAAGAGCCTGGTCGGCCTGGGCTTCCTGCTGTTTTACCTGCCGACGTTGTGGGACGCGATGACCGGCCGTCTCAGCCGATACGGGGAAATCCGCCATCTGCTGCATCTGTTGATACCGGCGCCCTGAAGGAGGGGCTCGTTCATGAGCGAAGACAGCGGCGAAAAGACCAAGCAGGCGACACCGAAGAAAATCCGCGACGCGCGCAAGAAGGGTCAGGTCGGCCAGAGCCAGGATTTGAGCAGCCTGCTGGTGCTCACGGCAATCACCGAAGTGGCGTTGACCCAGGCCGACAGCAGCATGCAGGCGCTGGGCGACATGGTCGCGTTCCCGCTGCACCGGTTGGACGTCGACTTCGTGCGCGCCTTCGAGGAAACCCTGGCCCACGCCGGCGGGGTGTTGCTCAACTTCACCTTGATGACCGTGGGGTTGGCCATTGCCACGCGGCTGATCGCCGGTTGGGTACAGTTTGGCTTCCTGTTCGCGCCCGAGGCCCTTCAACCTGATCCGAACCGTCTGAATCCGCTGAACCAGGCCCAGCAGATGTTCTCCGCCCAGGCGCTGATCCAGTTGTTCATGGGCCTGGTCAAGGCAGTGTTCATCGCCAGCGTGCTTTACCTGGTGACGATGCCGGCCCTCGGCTCGTTGATCAGCCTGGTCAATGGCGACCTGAACGGGTATTGGCGCGGGCTGGCCGGCCTGTTCCGGCACATCATGCACATCTGCCTGGGCGTGTTGCTGGTGCTGGCGATCCTCGATTTCGGCCTGCAGAAATACTTCTTCGCCAAGCGGCTGCGCATGAGCGAAGAGGAGGTGCGCAAAGAGTTCAAGGAAATGGAAGGCGACCCCCACGTCAAGATGCACCGCCGCAGCCTGGCCCGACAGTTGATCGACCAGCCCGCCAGCCAGGAAACCAAGCCGGTGGAGGAAGCCGACATGTTGGTGGTCAACCCGACTCACTATGCCGTCGCGTTGTTCTATCGTCCCGAGCAGACGCCGTTGCCGCAGTTGATCACCAAAGGTGTCGATGCCGATGCCCGCGCGCTGATCGAGCGGGCCAAGGCTGCGCGCGTCCCGGTGATCCAGTGCATCTGGCTCGCGCGAACGATCTACCGCGAAGACGTTGGCGGTTATATCCCGAGGGAAACGCTCCAGGCCGTCGCGCACATCTATCGGGTCCTGCGCGAGCTGGACGACGAGGCCCAGGGCGAGGTGATCGAAATTCCGGAATTGAACCTGCGCTGAGGCCGATGGAACCGATGCATACGCGGGCGCCACTCAGGTAGTGAGTCGGACTCGCCCGGGCGATGCCGGCTTGCCAACCGTGCGCATTGCACGCCCATCGACTCGAGGAGATTTTCCATGCCTGAACCCAATCCGCTGTCCATAAGGGGCACCGGTGCCCTGCATGGCGCCGAAGGTTTGCACTCATCGCGCTCACCCTCGTTGAGCCAGCAACCTCGCGACGCCCAGCAGCGCACCGGCACCCAAAGCCTGCATGGGCTGGGACGTTCATCATCGGTCCCCCCTGCGGTGCACCAACGTGGCCGGCCCCGCACTCGGGGCGCGAACCGCACGGCGGCGTCCGACGATCGGCCGCTGGATGACACGCAAAGGTCCAGCTCCACGCCACCGCCTCGCGCGCCCGACTCGTTCATGAGCGAGATGGAGACCCGTCAGAAAGCGCTGATGGAAAAGCAGTTCCAGATGCAGATGGGAATGGAGGAGCGTCAAAGCACCATGGTGCTGGTCAAAAGCTCCGCCGACATGGCCAAGTTGATGAGCGATACGGTGACGGAGGTGACCAAGGGCTTCATGGACAGCGCCAGGAAAGTCATGCAGGAGGGCGGTGAAGCGATGAAGCTTCGGTAAGGACCGTAATCACTCAGGAGAAACCGTGGCGAGGGGATTTATCCCCGCTGGGCTGCGCAGCAGCCCCCAAAGCAACGAACTCATTTTAATTGGAACACCGAGTTGTCTGGTTGGGGGCTGCTTCGCACCCCAGCGGGGATAAATCCCCTCGCCACGGTTTTCGTTTGGCTAGACCAGCCGGGCACGGCTCGCGTTGAGCGAGGCTGGACGTGAAGCCGTGGGTGCTGCGGACGGCATCCAGCGTGTACGCACCTCGCCGACCTGGCCGATGAAACCCACGACCCAATGGCAGAATTGCGCTTCATCGAGCATCGACAATGGGCAGTGGGCACACAAGCGAACGGTGCCCTTATCGTCCAGGGCCAGCCAACTGCCGGCGAGCAAGTCCAATCGAAAGTTGAGCTCCAGCAAGCGCTTGTGCAGGCCGGGCATATGGGCTGGCACGTCGACCGCGCAGTGGAGGATGGCGAGATCGCCATGTTCGGGCAGCTCGATGACCACGGCTTCGCGGTTGCTCGCGTCATACAACGCACAGACGCCGCCCTCCAGCTGAAGGTCCGCATTCAAGTGTTCCGCTAGGGCCGCGATCAGGCGCTGGGCGATGGGTGGAGCGGTCATGGAAAATCTCCTCAACAAAAAATCATGAACCCTCGCCACAGGTGAGCCAGATCCGTGGCCAGGCAGCTCGTTAATAAGCCACCGAATAATCGTCGAGGTCTTCCAGGCCCAGCAGCGCCAACTGCCGGGACTGGATCTCGTCGAGCATTTGCGACGATATCGGTGATTCCGGCAGGGCCTGCCAAACCACCAATGCGCGCTGCGGATCAAGAAACAGGAACAGCTGCGCGTAGTCTCCCGGCTGGGCGAAACGTCGTTCGAGCGCGTGCTGCATCTGGTTCGCCCGCAGCGCCTGGCTGTGCACTTGCAAGGCCAGCCCCACGCTGTGAGGTTCGCGTCGCAGGCAGAATTCGATGCCCGGGGCAATTTCCCAATACGTCGCGATGCCGGCGATGATGTTTTTCTGAAAAGCCTGGCGCGTGCTTACGCTGTGTACCGAAAAAGACATACCGTTTCAGTTCTCCAGTGGAACGACCGTGTGGTCGAGCGGGTGTTCAGGTGTACCCAGGCCGCCGCGCATGCCCGGCGACCACCAGATCACCAGCCGGCCGGTGTCGGGTTCGGCGCGGTCGCAGGCATCGCCCTGGCAGCCCCAGCGGCTTGCGCAGCCGGCGAACACCGGCAGGCTCAGCAATAAGACGAGTAGCTTCAACGTGCGACTCATGGCGTGGTCCTCGCACTGGTTTGCAGGAGAGAAGAGCGTCCGCCGCCTGGCGTGCGCTTGGGTTGTTTCATGACGACGAAGACTTCCGTTTCTTCGCCCGGCTCAAGCCACACCTTCGGCCAGGCGGAAGCCGCCAGGGTCCAACGGGTGCTGCAGCTCGCCTCGTCGAAGCGCAGCCGATGACTGCCCTCGTTGCGCACCACGCCCACGGCGATTCCGTAGTCGGGGCCGGCGAACCATTGGGCTCTCGTGGCGTCCAGGGACAAGCCAGGCTGCAACGCACACAGCGTGTCGGGTGAATAGGGGATCGAGGCGGCCTGCTTGAATGTCGCCGGGATATTGCCGTCGGCCAGTTGCGCGAGGACATCGCTGACCTCGACGCGACCGACGGGGCGGGTGCCGTTGCGCCGCTCTTCCAGGCGCGCCATGGCGCTGTCCACTTGTTCACGGTCGAGTGCTGAGATGTAGCGAGCCGGGTCGACCTGGTCACCGATCAGGCGGGGCGTGAGGATGAACACCCGTTCGCGGCGACTGGTCTCGCGCGTGGTCGAGGAGAACAGCAGCGGTCCGATCAGCGGGATACGCCCCAGCCACGGCACTCGCTCAAGGTTGTCCCCGGTTTCTTCGGTATGAAAGCCACCCACCACCAACGAGCGGCTTTCACCCATCACTGCCTGGGTGCTGACCACGCCCCGGCGCACGCTGGGGGTCTGTTGCCCGACTTCCGAGGGTTCGATGCGACCGTCCTCGATGTCCAGGGACATCTGGATCTGGTTGCGGCCACCGGTTTCGATGGCGTGGGGCACGACCTGCAGGCTGGTGCCGGCCGTGATGGGCTCGACGGTGGCCACGCGTTCGCCGATGGCGGAGATGTACTCGGTCTTGCTGAAGTCGATGACCGCCGGCTGGTTTTCCAGGGTCAACACCGATGGATTGGCCACCACCGAGGCCAGGCCGCGACCTTCCAGGGCGCGCAGTTGCGCGGAGAAATCGCCGTAGTCCTGGATGAACACCGTCGAGCTGGCGCCGGGACGAATCATCGAGGCACCACCAATCAGATCGCCGCTTTCAACGTTCCAGTTCGACGCCAGCTCGGCCAGTTGGGTACGGTCGATGTCGAGGATGATCGCGTCGATCTCCACGAGCTTGCGCGGCACGTCCACATCACGAATCAGCGGCGTATAGATCTCCCGCCGTTTGGGTGAGTCGTAGATGAGCACCGCGTTGTTGCGCACGTCGGCTTCGACGCGGATCCGGCCGCGGCCGCCGCTGCCCCCGTTCCCGCCGGGCTGCACGCGGTTGGTGTTCGGACGCCCCATGCCGTTCAACGCCAATTGCTCGATGTTGCCCATGCTCATGGATTGCTGGGTCTGCATGTTCTGGAACGCCGCTTGGGGCGAGGCCGCCTGCATCCCTCCGGAAACGGCGCTGCGGCTTTCCAGCAGGCCTTTGAGGATGGTCGCGACCCCGGGAATCACCAGCGTATCGCCCCGGTACTTGACGCTGCGGTCGGCGGCGGTGGCGTAGCGCAGCGGGAAGCTGATCACTTCCTGCTTCTCTTCCGGTGTCTTGCGTGCTTCGGCGAACTGCGCCACCAGGCGCACGTAGCGTTCCGGGCCGGAGACCAGGACCACGCCTTCGTCGGGCAACTCGCCCCAACCGAAGCGCGGGTCCAGCAGGCCGATGTCGATCAAGGCTTGCTTCATGTCCGGTGCCGCGTCGGCGGACACTTCCAGGCGCTTGGAGTCCTGGTTCTGCAACGGGCTGACGTACAAGGTGTTGCCGTACATGAACCACTGGAAGCGATTTTCCAGGCCGAGCCGATCGAGGAACGCCTGGGGACTTTCAGCGCGCATCCGGCCGTCGACGGTGCCTTTCACGGTGCCGTCGAGCACCAGTTGCACGCCGAAGGTGTTGGCAAAGTCGCCGAGTACCTTGGGCAGTGGCGTGTTCTGGGCATCGTAGGCGTACGGCGTGTTCTTCCAGTCGGTCGGTACTGCCGCCTCTGTCGGCATGCCCGCGCCCAGCGCGCCGGCCAAGGCCAGGGCGAGCAACGAGGCTTTCGTCCAACGACGCGCGATCGACCGGCGAAGAACTGCCTTGCCAGCGGACAACGAAGGGTACGGTGCTAGCCACCTGTTAGGCATGGCGGATTCCTGTTCCGAGCAAGTGAAAATGCGAGGGACGTTGCGCGACGGCACGTGGGCTTTTATGAAGGGCCGACTGCCAGGTGTCCCGCTGGTTGAGCAAGGCTTCAAGGGTTTCGAGCAAATCGTCGAGGTGTGCGTCCTGGGCCAGGTGCGCCAGTAGCCATAACCGGTCCTCCTGGGGCGAACGGGCCAGCGCACCGGGAAACCGCGAGAGGCTTGGGTGCGCTAGCCGCAGGACGTCTTCCAGGGACGCTTCGTTGCCCAGCGCGACGTTCAACTCGACCGACACCAGCAAGCCGGCTTCGAGCGTGTTGAAAACCGCTTCGCCATCGTCGACGACAAGGGCGAAATGCTCGGGGCCATCGACGCTGGCGCGCCAGCGGGCGAGCTGTGTGCGCAGCTCATGGCATTGCATCGATGATCGCCTTGGCGAGGTTGTGGTGGGCGGTGGTCTGTTGAGTGGCCGCGTTCACCGCGACCGACATGCCGTTCATGCTGGTGAAGAACGAATGCATGTCGTCCAGCGATTGGCTCTCTGCGGCATTGATCGCCGCGTTGTTGACGTTATCGGTGGCGCGCTGGAAGTAGGTGTCGAGGCGGCGCTGCAAGGCATCGATAGAAGACATGGACGGTTCCTCCGAGATAGGCGTATTCACCGGATGAGTGGTGGTTACGCCAGTGGCGGTTCCGCGAAAAGCGAGGAAAAAGATCGGAGGGGAGGCGTGAGACTCTTCAGGGGCGCGCAATCCCCGTGGCGAGGGAGCTTGCTCCCGCTGGCCTGCGAAGCAGGCCCCTATTTGTTCGGCGATAAATCGCATTAGCCGGTTTTACGACTGCTGCGCAGCCGAGCGGGAGCAAGCTCCCTCGCCACGGGATCGTGGTGCTACCGCTGCGGTTCAGGCAGGCGCAACGCGTTGACGGCTGTTTCCCAATCGAGCAGGAACGTCCCCCCCGGCGTTTCCAGCTTCAGTTGGTGGACCTCCAGGTTGGCGTCCGCGACGGGCGTCCAGGGACGTTCGCCTGCCGCGCCCAGGCTTTGCGCCAGGCGCGCCAGGTCATCGGGATGGCAGCGAAGGGTGGCCTCGATCGGGTCGTCTTGGCGGGTCGCAAGCTGACGCACGAGCGCATCGATCCGTGCCTGCTCCGGGACATCGTCCAGTAGCGTCCCCAGGGCCTCGTTGACCAATTGCGCGGCGCTGGTCTCGATTCGTTCCCACATGGCCTGGCGCTGGCTTTCCCAAGCGGCAAGCACGGTTTCGGCGTTCTCCCAGAATCGGACTTGGGCCTCGATCACTGCCGCGTCGGCCTGCTCGGCGGCGTGTGCGATCAACTGCGCGGCCTGTGCCTGGGCGTGTTCGAGTACGGCCTGGGCACGGCCACAATCCACCAGGGTTTCATAAGGGATGTAAGGCTGTTGCAAGCCTCGACCTTCGGGGCGTAGTTCAAGCGAGCGCCGGGCGAGCATCGTGCATCTCCGTTTGGGTGGTCGCTGGCGCCAGGCTTTGCTCGGCTTTCCAGCAGGCGGACTGCCAGAGCGTGTTGAGCTTGGCGACGGGCGGCCGTGGGGTGGGCTGCGATTCGAGGGCGACGATCCGGCTGCGAGGAAAGGCCAGGCGCACCCGCTCCCAGGTCCGCTCTCCCAGCCAGGCGCGTAGCAGTACAAGCGAATCCTGGTCCTGTTCGAGCCAATGGCCAGGACGCAGTGCCTTGGCGGTACGCTCGCACCAAGCCTGATCCTGTGGGCAAAGCTCGGCGGATACCGTTAGCGGCGAGCACGTGTTCGCCACCAATCGACAAGCAAGATGCAGGATCCGGGGCGTGCCACAACATAGCGAAAGTACTGAAGGATCGGGCGGTGGCGGCGTGCAAGGCGTGATGCCAAAACGGCGCGCCAGTGCGGCATGATGCCCTCGCGCCAAGGCGTCCAGTTGGGGGGCGGTCAACAGGCGAAGGGCTGGCGGATACCAGTCCCGATCGGCCTCGCGCCACGCAAGACTCCACCAGCGAACCCAATCGAGCGTCGGATTCATGCCGCCGTCCCGTTGTTGTCAGGCTTGGCCCCCGGGGATTTCACTGCGAACAGGGACGGTGTCGCGCCGCTCGGTTGCGGCGCCGGCGTTCCAGCCTTGCGATCGAGAAAACGCGGCAACACCAGCACGCCGTTGCGCCACAACCGATAGACGCCGTACAAGACGCCGGCCAGGAGCCCGAGCAAGGTGACGCTGGCCGCAACGGTCACCGCTCGCCAATAACCGACGTCTTCGGCCTGCATGAGGAACGGTCCGAAATACGCCATCTTGCGCCGCTCCTGATAAGCCGCGGCGGGCACGAAGACCACCGACAGCTTGGCCGGGTTTTGGGCCGCGTCGGCCATGCCGGGGATCCCGCTGGCGACCAGGTTGCGCACGCGCGGCGTGATGCTGTCGGGATCGAGGGCGCTGGTGTGCTTGATGAACACCGAGGCCGATGCCGGTTGGACCGGTTCGCCTGGAGCGACCCGTTCCGGCAGGACCACATGGACCCGGGCGAGCACCACGCCATCGATTTGCGACAGCGTAGATTCAAGCTCCTGGGACAGTGCGTAGATGTAGCGGGCGCGCTCTTCCATCGGCGTTGAAATCACCCCTTCCTTGCGGAAGATCTCCCCCAGGCTGGAGCGCGACCGGCGTGGCAGGCCGGCCGCTTCCAGCACCTGCACGGCGCTGTTCATGTCGGCCGGCTCGACCAGCACGGTCAGCCCGTCCTTGTCGATCTGCTTGCTGGCCTCGACGTTCTTGTTCGCCAGTTCGGCGATCACTTCATTGGCATCCTGCTCGGAGAGATGACTGTGCAGCGCGGTCCTTTCGTCGCAACCGGCGAGCAACAGGCACAGCACTAGAGATGAGAATGCGCGCATGAACATGACCGGCTTCCCTTTACTGGAGATTGGTGAGCTTCTCGATGGCCTGGGAGCCCTTGCTGACGATCTTCGCGGTCATCAGGCTCTCCAGATGGAAGGACGACAGCGACCGGTTCGACTGCAACATGTCTTGCGGATCGGCGGTGCGGATGGCCTTGAGCATGTCGCGGTTGGCGCGATCATCCAGCCGCTGCAATTCGCCGGAGCGGCTGGACAGCGAATCGATGATCCTCGCCGCGACGTTGTTTTCGCTGTCGGGGACTGGCGGTTTTTCATGCATCTGCGCGTTGAACCAGCTGACATCGCTGGTCTCGGCTCGCGCGTGGGGGCTGCCGCCAGGCTTGGCAGCGGTGGAGGCAACGCTGGTCGTGTCGAGGGCTTGGATGGTCATGGATTTTCTCCAATTTCAGGGTGGGCTTCAGGCGTACATCAGCTTCAAGACGTTGCGAGCGCTACCGGTGACGCTCAGGTGAAACTCGACTTCTTCCCGGCTGCGTCGGCCGCGCCGCATCATCGGGGTGTGCTGGCCGGACAGGCGGGCGAGGGCGAGGTCCAATTCTTCCAGGGCAAGTTGGAACAACCGGGTTTCGCGGGCATCCAGGGACGCGCCGCAGGCAACGCGTTCGGTCCATGTCCACTGCTCTGCATCGGGGCCTGTTGGTGATGGATAGCGCGTCGGGTGCTGGTCCATGAATCGTGCGACTTCGAACAGCAGGTCCAGGTCCTCTGGTTCATAGCGCGCCTGCCGTTCCTCTTCGTCAATGTCCAGCAGCGTCAGCAGTTTCCTCCGGCCCAGGACCGCAATGATCTGCAGCAGCAGCGACAGGCTCGTGTCATGACGACTGCGCCGCGTGGCGTGTTCGCCCTCCATCTCCCAGGCGCCGAACAGCGCGCCACAGAACGGGTTATTGGCGTTGCCGAAGTCGCTCTGGCTGTCGACATCGTTGTCGCCGATGGGCTGCCGGCGATGGGCGAGCATCTGCGCCAGGTCGTTGAACAGGTCTTCGTTGGAATAGGCGTCATCGATGTCCACGTCGAGCGTGGAGCCGGTGCCACCGTTGATCTCTTCAAGAATGTCTTCGAGCACCAGGTGCAGAGGCGCTTCGGTCTCTGCCGCCAGTCTGTCCTGTGGGCTGGGCAGGCCTGGCCGGGACTGGCCGCCTGTCGAGCCGTGCTCACTGCCCCATTGCACGAGCGATTCGCGCAGCCGGTTGCCCGCACCCGGCTGTGCCAGATGTTCGGCGAGCAGATTCGCCAGGCCCGCCGAGGTCGAGGTGGGGCGCTGCGTCGTGTCGTCGCGGGGCAAGTCCCTGGGAGCGTGAAGGCTGTCGGGCGTATGGATCTGCATAGGGCCTCCTCTCATCGCACGTGAGGTTCCCCGCCGGAGCGGGGCTGGAGCGAGAGGGTCAGAATCGTATGTTTTTCGACGCCTCCCCCATGGCGGTGATGGCCTTGGTCGCGCTGTCCATCGACTCCGCTGAAATGGCATTCATGGTGTCGGCGACCAGTTTTTTCTGGTCGAATTGGGATTTCATGGTCGTCATCGCCGCCGACGTGGCGTCCATCTGCTGCATGGCAGCCATGGAGGCGGCGAGAGAAGCTCCACCGAAACTCATAGTCGTATCTCCGGATTGTGGAATGGCGAGACGATCGTGAACGTCTCGACGGTTAAGTGGCGACCGCTACGCAAACGGTTCCACCGATCCACTCAACTCGAGGAGATTTGCAGGCACTTCATCCGGTAATACAGCGTGCGCCGGGCGATGCCCAGCTCAGCGATGACTTTGTCGATGCAGTGATGGTGACGGCGCATGCAGTCTTCGATGAGGATCTTTTCGAACTGCTGCAAGTGTTCCTTCAGCTTGAGCGTCGAGCTGTTGTGCTCCAGCTGCTCGGCGCGGGGCAGTGCCGGGAGGCCGAGCACGTAGCGCTTGGCGGCCGATTGCAACTCGCGAATGTTTCCGGGCCAGGCGTAGCCGAGCAACTGGCGCAGCAGCGCTGGCGACGGTGCGACATAGGGGCGGTCCAGCGCCTGGGCTTCGCGCCGCACGAGGGTCTGGAACAGCGGCACGATGCGCTCCTTGCGGCTGCGCAGCGGCGGCAACTTGAGGCTGATGATGTTCAGGCGAAAATAGAGATCCCGGCGAAATTCGCCGCGTTCGACCATGTCCGCCAATGGGCTTTGGGCCGAGGCGATCACTCGCATGTCCACCGGGATGTTCTGGGTCGAGCCCAGCCGCTGCACCGTCCTCGACTCCAGGACACGCAGCAGCTTGGCTTGCAGCCCCAGCGGCATGCTGTCGATTTCATCCAGGTACAGGGTGCCGTTGTGCGCGGCTTCGACGAACCCCGCGCGATTCTGGCTGGCCCCGGTGAATGCCCCGGTGTTGGCCCCGAAGAGCTGGCTCTCCGCCAGGGATTCGGGAATGGCGGCGCAGTTGATGGCGACGAATTTACCGGGACGGCCGGACATGCTGTGGATCTTTTCCGCCAGGGTGTCCTTGCCAGTGCCGGTTTCGCCGCGCAACAGCACATCGACCCCTAGCGGGGCCACGCACTGGGCAAACGCCTCAAGGTTGAGAGCATCCTCTTTGGTGGGAGTGGAAAGTGCAGCGCATAGCAACTTTTGCATCACTGACGATTCCATTTTTTGTTTGGTTTAGGAGGGTCGACAAGTAAAACGATGAAAAGGCGTGTACAACTTCCTCGATATATAGCGCCGCCGCGCAACCGAATAGGTGATCAACATCTGCTGTACGGGTTTAGAGAAGCGATTAAAGAAAAGTTCACGTAGGGGCGGCGGTTGTTAATCGATTCAGCTCGACGGTCGAAGCGCCTCGAAAACCGCTGAGCAACCCGGCTGGCCTGGGGCTTGAAGGCAAAAAAGAGGCGTATCGGGCGCGCTTGGGAAAATTGGATCCGACAAACGGTTCAGCTAAAACGGTCACTTTGAGCAAGAGCTCTAGAAAAGAGCAAGTGCTCAACTTCGCGCGGCGAGGCTGGGCATCTTGCCAATACGTATCGTAGTTTGATTAGATCAATTCGAAGTCGACCATGTGCAATAACAGCCCACCGCGAGCGTATGGGTCGCGTTAACTTCCCGGTTAACACTTAGTGCTTCGAGAATCGGTTCGATAAAGCTGTTGCTCGAGTTGCACGTCAAGCCCTCGCTGTAAGGCCCGAAATACGCCAGCTTGCCAGCGCGGTCCCAGATCGCCACCGCGGGACTGGCAGGAATCTGCCCCGAGCCGGGCAACGCGGCCAGGGGCTTGAGGTGGGTCAGGTTGGTGGGTAGGTGGCCTTGGCTGCCGGTTTTCTGAACCGCATAGAACTCGACCCCTTGGGCTGAGTATTTGTCGATCAGCTCGGAAAGGTGCTGCTGGTTGCCGACGTTGCACGGGCAGGCCGGATCCCAGAAATGCACCAGGCGGATCGCGCCGGGGCCGGCCAGGTCGGGAGGCAGGCGCAGAGGATCGCCGGAAAACACCGCGGTATGCTGGCTGAACGCCCGGAGGAAGCGCCCCTGGAACCAGTCATAGGCGAACCACAGCACGGCGGCGCACCCGAGGGCGATAAGGCTGGCAAGCAAGGTCGTGCGGTGGGACGAGCGCATGGAGTCGATCCTCTGAAGCGGCGTAGCTTGCCATGCCTGGCGCGACAGATGAATATCGCAGGCTCATAAAGCCTGTTTCGCGCGATGCGCTTTTGCCTGGACTCTTGATGCCTGCCTCTTTCGACCCCGATCAACTGCGCGCCAGCCTGCAACCGCTGGCGCAATGGCAACCTCTTTCTGCGCAAGCGCAGGCCTATCAGCGCTTCTATGGACTGGATTTCCCGACACATACCTTGCGTCGAGGCCTGGGGCGCTTTGAGCGCGCCGGGTATGAATTGGTAGGCCAGGTGTGGTGGCCGGAAAAGGCCGTGGCGACCTTGTTCCTCTTTCACGGTTATTACGACCATATGGGGTTGTATCGACACCTGATCGAGTGGGCACTGGATCAGCAATTCGCGGTCATCAGCTGCGATCTGCCGGGCCATGGCCTGTCGGGTGGAGAGCGCGCCAGCATCGGCGATTTCGCCGACTACCAGGCAACGCTGCAAGGCCTGCTGGCTGAGGCCGGAACGCTGGATTTGCCGCAACCCTGGCACCTGTGCGGACAAAGCACCGGCGGTGCGATCGTAGTGGACCATGTGCTCAACCAGGGCGCGCAAAGTCCGGCCCAGGGCCAGGTCATCCTGTTGTCGCCCTTGGTGCGACCTCGGGCCTGGGGCTGGTCACGCCTCAGTTATTACCTGCTCAAGCCGTTCGTGACCGGCATTGCCCGGCGCTTCAGCGAGAACTCCACCGATCCGGATTTCCTGCCATTCCTGCAAGCCGACCCACTGCAACCGCTGCGCCTGCCCACCGCGTGGGTCGGCGCGCTGGCGCAATGGATCAAGCGTATCGAGGCGGCGCCGAGCAGCTCGCGCCAGCCGCTGATCGTGCAGGGGCAGGCGGACATGACCGTGGATTGGCGGCATAACCTGCAGGTGTTGCGCGGTAAGTTCGACCGGCCGCAAGTGTTGATGCTGCCCGAAGGACGGCATCACTTGGCGAACGAGGCGCTGGAGATTCGGCAGGAGATGTTTGGGTTCTTGACCAAGCGGATGAGCCGGGATCGGCGGTGACTGGGCTACCGTCAATCGCGAGCAAGCTCGCTCCCACAATGGAACTGTGCATTCAGTCCCTGTGGGAGCGAGCTTGCTCGCGATAGCGGTGCTGAACTACTGCCCCAGGTTCTGCCCCACCGCCAACCCCGCCCGAATCGCCGCCAAGGCGGCTTGGTAATACGCCTGCCCCTCGGCCGACTCGGCGAAGGTGGCGAACTCTTCCAGCTCGGTGTCGCTCAGGTCGCGGTAGACGTACAGCAGCGTATTGTTCAGGTCTGCGCCGATCTGGTCCATCAGGCGCTGGCGCTGGCCGTTCAGCATGCCTTGGGCCTGGCCGCCGCCCAGCAGGCCGGGAATCATCGAGCTCAGGCTGTCGGCGGCCACGCCGGCGATCGCCAGGCTGACTTCGGCACCCGCTTCACGGGCGGGCAGCGCCTGGGCCAGGTGGCCGATGATCAGCAGGCGGTTGTCGCTGGCTTGCATCTTCGGCAGGCCCTTGGCGTTCTTCGCCAATTGATCGCGGCGAGTGGCAAGCAGTTCGGCTGCGACAACTTTACGGCCCAGCGGCGTCTGGAAAAAGCTCAGGGCCGGGTTCGGGTCGGCCAGTTTCTTGCGCAGTTGGGCCTCGGCCCGTTGATCCATGGCCTGGGGCGCGAAACGCTGATTGCTGTTGTTCACCAGCGCCTGGAACACCGCCGGCGGCAGGCTGCTCTGGTAACGCTGCTGCGCGGCGCTCAAGGCGTCATTGAAATGCGCCCGTTGTTCCGGCCAGCCGGCGACCTTGTACAACTGGTCGTAGCTGTCTGCCCAGGCGGGCAAAACGCAGAACATCAACAGTGAGAAAAGCAAACGGCGCATAGGGACTCCTGTCAGCAGCGGACTATTCTCCGTGGGGTACGGGAACTTGTCGAGAATTCGTATCAAGTTCGTACGGCGGTGCTACCTGGCGTGGCTGATCTGCTGCGCGGCGCTGTCGGTTTTGCAGGCACAGGAATACTATGCGCGCCATGCAAATACCTTCTGATCATCCGTTGCTGTTACGTATCGTCGACGACCTGGCCGAGCGCGGCTGGTCGCAGCAGAACATCTTCCTGCCGGATGCGCTGACGCGTGCCCTGGCGGCTGAATGCCGCCAGCGCGCCGTTGAAGGCGAACTGGCCCCGGCCGCCGTCGGGCGCGGGCCGTTTTCCGAGATTCGAGAGGGTATTCGGGGTGATCGCATCCAGTGGATCGAGCCTGGCCAGGTCGACGCCTGCGATCGTTACCTGGCGCTGATGGACAGCCTGCGCGAGGCCTTGAACCGTGGGTTGTTCCTGGGCTTGGAGGATTTCGAAAGCCACTTTGCCCTGTATCCGCCGGGTGCGTTCTATCTCAAGCACGTCGACCGATTCCGGGATGATGACCGGCGCATGGTCTCGGCGGTGCTCTATCTCAACGACGCCTGGTTGCCGGAGCACGGTGGTCAATTGCGCATGTACCTGGATGACGGCGTGGAACATGACGTGGTGCCCACGGGCGGCTGCCTGGTGGTGTTTCTCTCCGGGGACATCCCCCACGAAGTCCTGCCGGCCACCCGTGATCGCCTGTCGTTGACCGGTTGGTTCCGGCGTCGCGGCAACGAGTTGTTCTGAACATGGAAAAAATCCTCGTCAGCCGCTGCTTGCTCGGTCACCGCGTACGCTACGACGGTGGCGCCAGTGGCCCGTTCGATCAGCTCCAGCAATGGCTCGCCGAGGGTCGGGTCGTACCGCTGTGCCCGGAAGTCGCCGGCGGCTTGCCCACGCCTCGGGCGGCGGCGGAGATTCCCGGTGGGCAGGGTGCGCAGGTGCTCGATGGCGACGCGGCGGTGATTACCACCGACGGCGAGGATGTGACCGTGCAGTTTCTGTCCGGTGCGCATCAGGCTTTGGATCTGGTGCGCGAACACGGCATCCGGATCGCTGTGCTCAAGGCCAATAGCCCGTCTTGCGGCAACCTGCTGACTTATGACGGCACGTTCAGTGGTGTGAAAGTCGGTGGCGAAGGCGTGACGGCGGCGTTGCTCAAGCGGCATGGCGTACGGGTGTTCAATGAACTGGAATTGGCGGAAGCGGCTTCGGCGCTAAAAGCGTTGGCCGCAAAATAATTGCGGCGAATCGCTTTTTTGTGGCGAGGGGATTTATCCCCGCTGGGGTGCGAAGCGCCCCCAAAAAATATCGGCCGCAGCAGCGCATCCAATGGAAAGCCGGGGCCGCTACGCGACCCAGCGGGGATAAATCCCCTCGCCACAGAGGAAGGCTTAGGCTGGTGGGCTAGAGCTGCTCGGCCAACTGCTCGATCTGTTCCTGGCGCTCGGCCTGGCTCAAGCGCGGATTGGGATTAAGCGAGGACCACTGCGGATACGCCCGCGCCTTGCCCAACGCCTCGGGCAGCTTGCCCTCGCGCCAAGTCTTGTCCTGGGGTGTGGCGATGCGGATGCTGTCCATCGCCGCATGGCCGCGCTGGTTGATCGCTTGCAGCAATTGCCGTTGGCGCAAGGCCAGCAGGCGCAGCACGCCGTCGTCCACGGTCAGTTCACGCTGGCCCTTGAGCTTGCCCATCAACCGGTTGCCATAACTGCGGGCTGTTTGCAGCGCACCGCCAGCAATCGCCCCGGCCAGGGCGGCCGCGCCAAGGGTCAGCCCGCCCACCAGCAAATCCACGCCTGCACCGGCCGCTGCACCCGCCGCGATCCCGCCGCCGACGCGTACACCGAGTTGCTTGAGGGTATCGGGATTGAACAAGTCGTCGCCCCAGCGGCCATCCAGCAGCGGCAAGTCGCCAGTCGCGGCGTCCTCGGGGCGGAAGGCGTAGAGCTTGAGCAGGGCTTCGACGCAGCGCTGCTCACGCTGGCGAACGGCGTCGCGCAATTGGCTGATGGCTTGGTGCTCCAGATCGGCATCGCTGGCAACGCTGCGTCGGCAGGCGGCGCAGTCGATCAGCAGTTCGGCGATCAAGCGCTTTGCACTCTGCTGGCGCGCCTGGCGCTGGGCCTGTTGATCGGTGATCAGCCGCTCCAGTTGTTCGCGCGCGCTTTCCAGCAACAGCGCCAGGCTTTCATACAGGCGTCGTTCGCCATCTTCCGGTGGGGCGACGCTGTCGAAGCGCACCAACGCATGCAGCCCCAATCGCGCCAGGGCTTCGCGCCACTCAGGCTCGCGATGCTGGGCGCTGCTGACGAAGTTGAGCACTGGCAGCAACGGTTTGCCGCAACTGGCGAGGACTTCCAATTCATCATGGTACTTGGCCAGCACGGGCTCGCGGGCATCGATGACATACAGCCCGGCATCGCTGGCGAGCAATTGCCGCAGCACCTTGGCTTCCTGTTCGAAGCGTTGCCGAGCCTCGCTGCCGTCGAGGAAGCGTGCAAGCCGCGCCGGGCCGTCCAGGCGTTCACCGGGACGTTCGAGACGTTCGAGGTAATCGAGCAGGGCGATGGCGTCTTCCAGCCCCGGTGTGTCGTACAGTTCCAACAGCGCCTGGCCATCCACCGACAGGCGAGCGCCTTCAACATGACGGGTGGTGCTCGGGCGGTGGGAGACCTCGCCGAAGCCGACGTCACGGGTCAAGGTGCGCAGCAAGGAGGTCTTGCCGACATTGGTGTGGCCGACCACCGCGAGCTTCAAAGGCTTGAAGGATTCAGTCATGGCCGGTCTCCAGCCAGTTCATCGGGGCGCAGTCGGCAAACGGCAGTTGCAGCTGTTGCAGCGCGTTATGCCAGTCTCCCAGGCGCTCGCCGTCCAGCGCTTCGCCGGGCGGTGCCTGCAGCAGCCAGACACGGGTGGCGCTGGCGCTGCGGGCCAGCTCGGCAATCAACGCGAGGCTGCCGCGGTCCGGCGAACGCCGTGGATCACAGGCGATCGCCAGGCGCGCCGGAGGAAAGCGCGACAGTTGTTCCAAGAGCTTGTGGCGAGACTCGCGGCTGTCGAGGATGCCGGCGTTTTTAACGGAATCGGGCAGCTTCGGCGGCCAGGGCCGTTCGTCCAGCTCGATCGCCACCAGCAACGCGCCGTCGCTTTCCATTGCGCCGACGGTGCTGTCGATTCGGTGCAGTTGCGCGGGCGCGGCATCGTTGACCCCCAGGCGTTCGCTGCTGGGCATCAACCGCTCGCGCAACTGCGCGTAGCCAGGCAGGTTCAAATCCAGGCGAAGGCTGGCGCGGCCACGACGCCAACGCCACAGGCACAGCAGCGCCAGGCATAGGCGCGGCAGCACGCCGTAGACCAACAGGACGCCGACCAACCAGCCGGCCCAGGCCTGGCGGGCGCTCTCGATATTCAACGCGGCGTCGCCGCTGGCGCGGATCATCTCGACGGTCGGCACGCTGAAGCCCAGCAGGGCGGGCAGCGCGCCGAGGGCCTGGGTCATGGCGACAAAGGTCTCGCCACCGAGGATGGTGGTTTCCCAGACGAAGCCATAGCGCCGGGTCGCCATCAGCAGCAAGACGATGACCAACGCGCTGAGCATCGCCAACAGCCATAAACCGTTGACCAGCACACCGAGGGCCCAGCGATTGAGCCGGTGCCGTTGCAGCAACAGCAACAGGGCTGGCGCCAGTTGGGCGGCCTTGGCGTCGCGGGCGAGTTTTTCGCTGAGCCACAGCCAAAGGCGTCCCAGCGTGGCGCCTTGTTCCCCGGCGAATATCAAGCCCAGGGCCCAGCCGATGAGCAGGAGCACGTTCAGCCCCAACAGACTGCCCAAGGCCCAGAAGACATTGACCGGCGCACGCCCATCGCCGAGCGCGGCAAACCCCAGGCCGGCGCCGCTGATGATGGCGAGCACCGCCAATACCACCAGTGCCAGGCGCGCCCCTTGCAGCCAATGGCGCAGGGCTTGGGTAAGACCATCGCGGTCGGCCAGCCAGCGGGCGCGGTGGCGGATGCGGGTGGTTAAATCGCCTCCTGCCGCGCGGGCCAGGCGATTGGCTTCCTGGTCCTCGAGCGGGCCGGCGTGTTCTTCACGCAGGCGTATCGTCTCGGTCAGCCAGAGGTTCTGCAGTTCTGTCACGGGGGCTTCCGTTGCTCGAATGAGCAAAGAGCATAACCGCTGTGGCGCCGGTCCGGGCCTCTGGTATCCTCGCGGTCATGAAAAAAACACTTCCCTTAAGCCTGATCGCAGCCCTCGGTGAAAACCGTGTGATCGGCATCGACAACAGCATGCCCTGGCACTTGCCGGGGGATTTCAAATACTTCAAGGCCACCACCCTGGGCAAGCCGATCATCATGGGGCGCAAGACCTGGGACTCCCTGGGTCGGCCGTTGCCGGGTCGCTTGAACATCGTGGTCAGCCGCCAGCCGGACCTGGTTTTGGATGGCGCGGAGGTTTATTCCACGCTTGAAGCGGCGGTGGAGCGGGCCGAAGCCTGGGCGTTGGAACAGGGGGTGGACGAGCTGATGCTGATCGGCGGGGCCCAGCTCTATGCGCAGGCGCTGGACCAGGCTGATCGGCTGTACCTGACCCGTGTGGCGCTGAGCCCGGAAGGGGATGCGTGGTTCCCGGCGTTTGATTCGAGCCTATGGACGCTGGTGTCGAACCAGCCGAATCCGGCTGAAGGGGACAGGCCGGCCTACAGTTTCGAAGTCTGGGAAAAGCGCTAAAAGCATCGCGAGCAAGCTCGCTCCCACATTGGATTTTTGGCGAACATGAAATTTGTGTTCAGTGCTGATCCCTGTGGGAGCGAGCTTGCTCGCGAAGGCAATCTATCTGGCGCCGCCGAATCAAGCGTGCACCAATTCCCCATGCTCCTCGGCATCCAGCAGCGCCTTGTCAGTCTGCTGCATTACCTGGCTGGTGATCGCCCCGGCGGTGATCGAACCACTGACGTTCAACGCGGTGCGGCCCATGTCGATCAGCGGCTCCACCGAGATCAGCAGTGCCACCAGCGAGACCGGCAACCCCATCGCCGGCAGCACGATCAGCGCGGCAAATGTCGCGCCGCCACCGACACCGGCCACCCCGGCCGAGCTCAAGGTCACGATGGCGACCAGCGTGGCGATCCACACGGGGTCCAGCGGGTTGATGCCCACGGTCGGCGCGACCATCACCGCCAGCATCGCCGGATAGAGCCCGGCGCAACCGTTCTGGCCGATGGTGGCGCCGAACGAGGCGCTGAAGCTGGCGATCGCACGGGGAATGCCGAGGCGGCTGGTCTGGGCTTCGATGCTCAACGGGATGGTTGCAGCGCTCGAGCGGCTGGTGAAAGCGAACGTCAGCACCGGCCAGATCTTGCGGAAGAAGCGCAACGGATTGATCCCGGCCGCCGATACAAGCAGGCCATGGACCACGAACATCAAGCCCAGCCCCAGGTACGACACCACCACGAAACTGCCGAGCTTGATGATGTCCTGCAGGTTGGAGCCGGCGACTACCTTGGTCATCAATGCCAATACGCCGTACGGCGTCAGTTTCATCACCAGGCGCACCAGGCGCGTCACCCAGCCTTGCAAGGTGTCGATGGCATTGATCACTTTCTGGCCTTTCTCGGCGTCATCCTTGAGCAACTGCAACGCCGCGACACCCAGGAACGCGGCGAAAATCACCACGCTGATAATCGACGTCGGCTTCGCTCGTGCCAGGTCGGCAAACGGGTTCTGCGGAATGAACGAAAGCAGCAGTTGCGGGATATTCAGGTCGGCGACCTTGCCGGCGTAGTCGCTCTGGATCACTTGCAGGCGCGCCAGTTCCTGGGTACCGGCCACCAGGCCCTCGGCGGTCAGGCCGAACAGGTTGGTCAGGCCGATGCCGATCAGTGCCGCGATGGCGGTGGTGAACAGCAGCGTGCCGATGGTCAGGAAGCTGATCTTGCCCAGGGACGAGGCGTTATGCAGTCGTGCCACGGCGCTGAGGATCGAGGCGAAGACCAGCGGGATCACGATCATTTGCAGCAACTGCACGTAGCCATTGCCGACCAGGTCGAACCAACCGATCGAGGCCTTGAGCACCGGGTTGCCTGCGCCGTAAATCGTATGCAGGGCGATGCCGAACACCACGCCCAGCACCAGCGCCAGCAATACCTTTTTTGCCAGGCTCCAGGTGCCGTGGCGGGTTTGCGCCAGGCCGAACAGCAGCCCGATGAACACCAACAGATTGAGTATCAGCGGCACATTCATGAAATAGCTCCGATAAGACTTTGCCAGCCGCCAAGCGCCGCGACTGTGAGCCGGAAAGCCTAACAGTCTGAAATCTAAAGAATTAATACTAAAAAAGAATGTTTACTGTCGCTTTTGGAATAAGCCGCTGGCGCCCAGGGACATGTCGCTGCCGTTATCGAGACGCAAGCGGTCGCCCACAGGCGAGATCTGTCACAGGCATTTGTTAGCGTCGAACTCTTATCAAATGGGAGTAATGCCGATGAAGCTCGTACCTCACTTGCTCGCTGTCGCTTTAGGCCTGAGCCTCGCCGGCCAAGCGCTCGCCACCGATCTCAAGCACTGGCCGGCGGAACAGGCCAAGGCCTTGGAGGCCATGATTGCGGCCAATGCCAACAAGGGTAACTACGCGGTGTTCGACATGGACAACACCAGTTACCGCTATGACCTCGAAGAGTCGTTGTTGCCATTCATGGAGAACAAGGGGCTCATTACTCGGGAAAAACTCGATCCGTCCTTGAAGTTGATGCCGTTCAAGGACACGGCGGATCACAAGGAAAGCCTGTTCAGCTATTACTATCGCCTGTGCGAAGTGGACGACATGGTCTGCTACCCGTGGGTGGCCCAGGTATTCTCCGGGTTCACGCTCGAGGAATTGAAGGGGTATGTCGACGAATTGATGGCTTCCGGCAAGCCGGTGCCGACCACCTATTACGATGGCGACAAGGTAGTCCAATACAACGTCAACCCACCGAAAGTCTTCACCGGCCAGGCCGAGCTGTACAACAAGCTGATGGAAAACGGCATCGAGGTCTATGTCATGACCGCCGCTTCCGAAGAACTGGTGCGCATGGTCGCCTCGGACCCGAAGTACGGCTACAACCTCAAGCCACAGAACGTGATCGGCGTGACCACGCTGCTCAAGGACCGCAAGACCGGTGAACTGACCACGGCACGCAAGCAGATCACTGCCGGCAAGTATGACGAAAAGGCCAACCTGGGCTTGGAATACACGCCCTATCTATGGACCCCGGCAACCTGGATGGCTGGCAAGCATGCCGCGATCCTGACCTACATCGACGAATGGAAAAAACCGGTTCTGGTGGCTGGCGATACGCCGAGCAGCGACGGCTACATGCTGTTCCACGATGTGGACGTGGCCAAGGGCGGCATTCACCTGTGGGTCAACCGCAAGGACAAGTACATGACCCAGATCAACGGCATGATGGCCAAGCACGCGGCTGCCCAAGCCAAGGAAGGACTGCCGGTGACGGCGGACAAGAACTGGGTGATCGTCAAGCCGGAAGATATCCAGTAGACCCTGTCCCCACAGTAATACCAAGGACCCCTGTGGCGAGGGAGCTCGCTGCGCAGCAGCCCCAAGGTCGTCAGCTCATACATTGAGGTGAGGGGCGAATTTTGGGGCCGCTTCGCGACCCAGCGGGAGCAAGCTCCCTCGCCACGAAGATCACTTGACTCAACGGGCCGAGCTGAAGCCCAAAAAAATGCCCCGCACTTGGCGGGGCATTTTTGTTTGCGGCTCGGGGCGCTTACAACCCGTCCAGCATCGCCTTGTTGCGCACCGCGCCCTTGTCGGCGCTGGTGGCGAGCAGGGCGTAGGCCTTCAGGGCCGTGGTGACTTTGCGCGGACGCACTTCCACCGGCTTCCAGCCTTTCTTGTCCTGTTCGATGCGGCGCTCGGCCAGTTCCTCGTCGCTGATCAGCAGGTTGATCGAGCGGTTTGGAATGTCGATCAGGACCTTGTCGCCATCGCGCACCAGGCCAATGGCGCCGCCAGCCGCCGCTTCCGGCGAGGCGTGGCCGATGGACAAGCCTGAAGTGCCGCCGGAGAAACGACCGTCGGTCAGCAGGGCGCAGGCTTTGCCCAGTCCCTTGGACTTCAGGTAGGAAGTTGGGTAGAGCATTTCCTGCATGCCCGGACCGCCCTTCGGACCTTCATAGCGGATGATCACGATATCGCCGGCCTTCACTTCATCGGCCAAGATGCCGCGTACGGCGCTGTCCTGGCTTTCGAAGATCTTGGCGTTGCCTTCGAATACGTGGATCGACTCGTCGACGCCGGCGGTTTTCACCACGCAGCCATCCAGGGCGATGTTGCCGTACAGCACGGCCAGGCCGCCTTCCTTGGAGTACGCGTGCTCGACACTGCGGATACAGCCGTTTTCACGGTCGTCGTCCAGGGTTTCCCAGCGGGTCGACTGGCTGAACGCGGTTTGCGTCGGGATACCCGCCGGGCCGGCCTTGAAGAAGTGATGCACGGCTTCGTCGGTGGTCTGGGTGATGTCCCACTGGGCGATGGCCTCGGCCATGGTCTTGCTGTGCACGGTCGGCAGATCGGTGTGCAACAGGCCGCCACGGGCCAGGGAGCCGAGGATGCTGAAGATCCCGCCGGCACGGTGCACGTCTTCCATGTGGTACTTCTGGATGTTCGGCGCGACCTTGCACAGTTGTGGTACGTGACGGGACAGGCGGTCGATGTCACGCAGGTCGAAATCGATCTCGGCTTCCTGGGCAGCGGCCAGCAAGTGCAGGATCGTGTTGGTGGAACCGCCCATGGCGATGTCCAGGGTCATGGCGTTTTCGAACGCCTTGAAGTTGGCGATGTTGCGCGGCAACACCGACTCGTCGTTTTCGCCGTAGTAGCGCTTGCACAGCTCGACGATGGTCCGGCCGGCCTGCAGGAACAGCTGTTCGCGGTCGCTGTGGGTGGCGAGGGTCGAACCGTTGCCCGGCAGGGCCAGGCCCAGGGCTTCTGTCAGGCAGTTCATCGAGTTGGCGGTGAACATGCCGGAGCACGAACCGCAGGTCGGGCAGGCGCTGCGCTCGTACTCAGCGACCTTCTCGTCAGAGGCGCTGGAGTCGGCGGCGATCACCATGGCATCGACCAGGTCCAGGCCGTGGCTGGCGAGCTTGGTCTTGCCGGCTTCCATCGGGCCGCCGGAGACGAAGATCACCGGGATGTTCAGGCGCAGGGCGGCCATGAGCATGCCGGGGGTGATCTTGTCGCAGTTGGAAATGCACACGATGGCGTCGGCGCAGTGGGCGTTGACCATGTATTCGACGGAGTCGGCGATGATCTCCCGGCTCGGCAGCGAATAGAGCATGCCGTCGTGGCCCATGGCGATGCCGTCGTCCACGGCGATGGTGTTAAATTCCTTGGCAACGCCGCCGACGCGTTCGATTTCCCGGGCAACCAGTTGGCCGAGGTCCTTGAGGTGGACGTGGCCCGGTACGAACTGGGTGAAGGAGTTGGCAATGGCGATGATCGGCTTCTTGAAGTCGTCATCCTTCATCCCCGTGGCGCGCCACAAGGCACGGGCGCCGGCCATGTTGCGGCCATGGGTGGATGTTTTCGAGCGGTAATCAGGCATGGAGCACTCCGGGCGGCTAATCAAATATCAAAGGGGAAGTGAGCTTCTGTCGACCTCTGGAACACTCGGGATTGGCCGTGTGCCTGGAAGTGGCCGATGACTTTGCAGGATCGCTGCGCGCCTCGGCATGAGCTCATAAACCCGCCGGGGATGAATGGCGATGAATGCCACGATTCTACACCGCTGGCGTCAGGATGAAATGACGCAAAGCGCTGAACCGAGGCCAATGTCGCGCTCGGGATGACGACTGGCACGGTTCAGCCGGGCAACAAGCCCTTGCCACGCTGCCGGACCAGGGCATTGAGTACCAGCCCCAGCAGGCTGAGCAGGATCAGGCAGAGGGCCAGGGCCAGCTGTAAGTCCAGCGGGGTGAGGCTGATCACGGCACTGGTTATCCCGCCGACAATAAAGATCAGTACGCTACCGGCCGAGGCGGACGTGCCAGCCTGCGCCGGAAATATCGTCATGGCTTGGTTGTTGGCTGCCGCCCTGGCAATGGTCGTTCCGGCGGTGCAAACGATCATGGGCGCTAACAGAGTAGTGATCGACAAGCCTAGGTAATTGGCGAGCCCCAGCATCAGGAGGCCTGCGGCAAGGATCAGGCCCAGCCCCGTGACGATTTGCGCCTGTGGATCGACTCGATTGCTCAGCACGGACGCCACCGCGCCCCCACCGATATAGGCCAGCCCATAGCCCAGCAGTACCAGCGAAAAAGCCTCGGGTGATAAGTGCAACTGGTCGATCAGCACCAGGGGGGAAATGACGATGAACGAAAAATGGCAGGAAAAAGCCAGCGCCGAGGTTAACCAATAAGCGATGAAACTGAAGTCACCGAAGACCTTTCGATAGGATGCGATGATATTGAAACGCCTGGATTGACTGCCGGACGGGGAGCGTTCAAGCAAATGACAGGCGCTTGCGAATACGCCAATTGCCAGGGCAATGAACACCAGGAAGCTGCCGCGCCAGCCCATCCAGCTTTGCAGCCCGGTGCCAGCCAGGGGCGAAACGGAAATAAAAATCCCGCCGCAGGTGACCAGCAAGACTCGCAATCGCTGCTGTTCCTGTCCGGTGAACAGGTCTTGGATCAGCGCTTGGGACAGCACGAAACAACCGCACCCCAAGGCCTGGACGACACGGAAGAAGAGAAAGGACCAGTAACTGTCGGCGAGTACGCAACCTGTTGCTCCACCCGCTGAAATGGTGATCCCGATCAACAGCAGGTTTTTTCGTCCCATAACGTCGGAAAGCGGACCGATCAGCAGTTGCGAAAGGGCGATGCCCACCGCGAACAGGCTGACAGACAGGGCGATATCGGATGATGGGCTCTGAAAGTGTTCGGACAGTGCAGGGAACGAGGGCAGCACCACATCTATCGGAAACACGCCAAGCAAGGTCAGCGTCAGTAGCAAACCGACGGCAGCAGGTTTGCGGGTCTGCATAAGGATCTTGGTGTCAGCCATCGATAAACCCCGCTTGAGAAAAAAGCTGTCGGTTGTGTTCGTTGTCGAAGAAGCGCGCCTTCTTCATGGCTGCGAACGTCGATACCGTGCCGGAGCGAAGCCGTTGTATATGGGCGTCTGGTTGCAAGAGATCTGCGATGATCAGTCGGGATGACTGCTCGTCGAAGCCTACGCTGGCAAGGCTACTCATTAGCCAGGACGCGTCTGGTTCGAAATAAAGCCCTATGATCTCCAGTAACATCCTTGCGGCCTGATCGCGCTGTGGTGGGGCCAGGACGGCCCACAGAAACTGGAACACTTCGCTAAAGTAGCGACTGTGGCGTGCTTCGTCCTCAAGATGATTCCTGAGCATTCGGTACACCGTGGAAACCAAGCTTTCGCGGGTGATGGCCAGCAGCTCTTTGGCGATTATTGTTTCAGAGACGAATCCCATCAGGAACCATGCCAGGGGACGATGCTTCGAATGGATTTTATCGATCATGCCCAGCAGCCGTTCAATGCGTCTCGGCGTTTGACGATCACCGATGCCATACATGGCGGCGACCTGCTCGGCTACTTCATTGGAGAACAGCGCGTGATAGCCTTCATCGGTATAGAGCTGCAGCGCGGCAGTTTTCATCATGTTCGGAATCGTCACGTCAAGTTCGCCATGAACGATGGTCTCCACGGAACGGTTGACGACCCGGTGTTCCAGCAACGTGGTGTAGTCTAAGAAATACACTAGGTGATTCGCCTCAAGACGCTGGACGATGGAACGTCCAGCTGCCTTGATCAGCGGGTGTTCGATATAGGGGACGAAGGCCGGCGGGAACCAGTCCCTGACCCACAACTGTTGCTCCAGATCCTCGGGAAGGCGGTAGTCGTCCTTGCGCACGCGCACCGCTGCCTTGTTGTCCCAGTCGCCTAGGGTGTAGCAAGGCGTTTGCGTAAAGGTTGAGCCAGTCATGGGGTAATGTCCTGAGTATTGGCCAATGCCCTCAGTGCTTCGCAATGCACTTGCCCGTCGCCCCGGCCACAACCGACAAAAAACAATGGTTGCTCGGGACTTTCTTTAAGGCCCAGCAGTTGTTCCACCTTGCAATCAGTTAGCGCTCCGGTCAGCCACGTATCGAGTCCAAGACCGGTCGCGACCATCAGGAATACCTGAGACACGTGTCCCACTTCGATGAAAGCCATCCGATAGGTGCGGGAGTGTTCGTATTTCCACCAGAGTTTGTCGAATCGGGAGGTGAGGAATAGCCCGAATGGCAGCGCATTGATGAAATGTTGTCCGCTTAACAACAGGCCCAAAGGTTCAGCCGGTAGCGGGCCGATCAGACTCAAGGCATGTTTATCCGGGTAATAAGCGTAGACACCGGCTTTCAACCCCTCGACGTTGCGCACGTAAAGGTAGCCATCGCAGGCATTCAAACCTCCACCAGAGGGACTGCTGCGTCGCGCGCCCAAGGCTTCCGGCTGGTCAGCTCCGGGAACGAAAGGTCGTTCGTTCAGGTAACCTAGCGTCAGATAAAGCAGGGTGCTGACCTGCTTTAGCGAAATGGACTCTTCGCTGAATGAGCGAGACGTGCGGCGGTCGACAAGCGTCTGCGCCAGAGAAACGTCCTGAAGGTCCTCCCACGAGCAGGGCGAAAGGAAAATAAGCTTGCTCAAGTCCGGTTTTATCTTGGCCGGAGGTGCTGGCGACTCGAGGACTTCGTTGCAATGTTCCAGATAAAGCTTTGCCCATTCGGTCACGTTTTGAGGAACAGTTTCGCAAGGAATATTTTTTGTGCCGATATGGAATATCTTAGACAATGAATCCCATTTCCAATCTAAAGGTTTTTTGGGCTCTGCTATAAGTATCCCAGCTTCTAATAGATCGATATCAATGGGATTGTGCTTGTCGAATAAAGTTGGGTCGCTAGTGAGTTGAGCTAGACGTGTAGAATAGTCGAGTTCGAGTTCATGCTGGGTGTGGTTTTCATAGTTCCAGACAATCTGGCATGGCGGGTGCGCAAGTATAAAGAGGCTCGGATTTATATGCATCGATTTTGACCCCGCAGTGGCTCATAAGTTGAATGGGGCTGAGTTGCCGGCACTCCTCGGCCCCACTTATTACTTACTTAGCGGCTTTTGGAATGATCAGGCTCGCCAGGTTTGCAATTTTATTAGCTTCTAGATGGATTGTTTTCATTGTTAAACTCCTTTGCTTTGTTGATGTGTTTTTTTGTATGGATTGTCACTTGCGTCGTGACAGGTTGATCATAGTTATTAGTGAGACATTGGCAAATAAATTTTGAGTAGGAAAATTCTAATAATGTCGTGGGGAGCTTCTTACAGAAACTTCAATGCAGTACTTTCCAGACGCGCAAAAAAATCGCAGCCAAGGCCGCGATCAGTATGCAATTCGAATGTGCGGGGCACAGCGCTACGGCACTGGCCCCGCCCGGCCTCAGCTGTTAGGCAACAACCGGCAAGTGATGCTCTTGATGTAGCGGGTTTCGGCGATTGCCGGGTGCACCGGATGGTCTGGTCCCTGGCCGCCGCGTTCGAGCAGTTGGATGTTGCGGTCCAGGTGACGGGCGCTGGTCAGCAGGATGTTCTGCAGGTCGTCTTCGGGCAGGTGCATCGAGCACGAGGCGCTGACCAGGATGCCGTCCTTGGTGAGCAGGCGCATGGCTTGCTCGTTCAGGCGGCGGTAGGCGCCTTCGCCGTTCTTCATGTCTTTCTTGCGTTTGATGAACGCCGGCGGGTCGGCCACGATCACATCGAAGCGTTCTTCGCTGGCCTTCAGTTCCTTGAGGGCTTCGAACACGTCGCCTTCGATGCAGGTCATTTTTTCGGCGACACCATTCAGTGCGGCGTTGCGCTCGACACCGTCGAGGGCAAAGGCCGAAGCATCGACGCAGAACACTTCACTGGCGCCGAACGCGGCGGCCTGCACGCCCCAGCCGCCGATGTAGCTGTACAGGTCCAGTACGCGTTTGCCTTTGACGTACGGCGCAAGGCGTGCGCGGTTCATGCGGTGGTCGTAGAACCAGCCGGTTTTCTGGCCTTGGATGACTGGCGCTTCGAATTTCACGCCGTTCTCTTCGAGGGCGACCCATTCCGGCACCAGGCCGAACACGGTCTCGACGTAGCGTTCCAGGCCTTCGGCGTCACGAGCGGCGGAATCGTTCTTGAACAGGATGCCGCTGGGCTTGAGCACTTGGGTCAGCGCGGCGATCACGTCGTCTTTGTGGGCTTCCATGGTGGCGGAGGCGATCTGCACCACCAGGATATCGCCGAAGCGGTCGACCACCAGGCCCGGCAGAAGATCGGAGTCACCGTAGACCAGGCGATAGAAAGGCTTGTCGAACAGCCGCTCGCGCAAGGACAACGCCACGTTGAGGCGATGCACCAGCAGGGACTTGTCCAGTGGCAGCTTCGCATCGCGGGACAGCAGGCGCGCGCAGATCAGGTTGTTGGGGCTCATCGCGACGATGCCCAGCGGCTTGCCACCCGCGGCCTCGAGGATTGCCTGGTCGCCGGCCTTGAAGCCGTGCAACGGGGTGGCGGCTACATCGATTTCGTTACTGTAGACCCACAAGTGGCCGGCGCGCAGGCGACGGTCGGCGTTGGCTTTGAGGCGCAGGCTAGGCAGGGACATGACGTCGCTCCGGAAAAAAGAGCGGGAGTATACCGTGTTGCAACCATCGCGGGGCCTGTGGTGGACATGCGGCGAGGGAGCTTTGCTCGCCTCGCCACCATGGGTCACGCGGACAATGCGCTGATCAGCTCGCGATTGAACGCCGGAATGTCGTCGGGTTGACGGCTGCTGATCCAGGTTCCGTCCTTGACCACTTCCTGGTCGACCCAATTCGCGCCGGCGTTGACCAGGTCGTCCTTGAGGGTCTTGTAGCTGGTCATGGTCTTGCCCTTGACCAATCCGCTCGACACCAGCAACCAGCCGCCGTGGCAGATTACCGCGATGGGTTTGCCCGCCGCGTCGAAGCCCTTGACCAGGTTCTGGGCGTCGGTGTCGATGCGGATGGTGTCGGAGTTCTGCACGCCGCCGGGCAGCACGACTGCATCGTATTGGTCGATATTGGCGGCCTTGAAGGTCAGGTCGACCTTGAAGTCGTCGGCCGGTTTGTCATGGTTCCAGCCTTTGACCTGGCCTTCGCTGGCCGAGACGATCTCCACCTTGGCCCCGGCCTGCTCCAGCGCCTGCTTGGGGCCGGTCAGTTCGGCCTGTTCGAAACCGTTTGTCACCAGGATGGCCACGCGTTTGTCATTCAGGGAGCCAGGCATGAAAAATCTCCTCAAGCTGAGTAGGTAGGCTGCCGACCTAAGCCTGTATGCAGGCTTGGCTGTCGGCTCTACAAAATCCGAAGCCGAGGCTTTAATGAAAGTTCCGCCGAGCTACCCGGCGGTGTATCGGATTGCGCTTTAAGCGTTAGAATCCCCGCCTGGCCCAGAGTGCGTACCCATGTCCAAAGAGCTTTCCGCCGAACAGATCCAACAGTCCCTGCAAGGCATCAGTGTCCCGCCCCAGCCGCAAATCATGGTGGATTTGCAGATGGAGCAGTACATGCCCGACCCGGACCTTGAGACCATCGCCAAGCTGATTTCCCAGGACCCGGGGCTCTCGGGAGCGTTGCTCAAGATCGTCAATTCGCCTTATTACGGCCTGAGCAACAAAATCACTTCGATCCAGCGCGCAGTGAACCTGCTGGGCAGCCGTTCGATCATCAACCTGATCAATGCGCAGTCCATCAAGGGCGAATTGCACGATGACACGATCGTCACCTTGAATCGTTTCTGGGATACCGCCCAGGATGTGGCGATGACCTGCCTGACCCTCGCCAAGCGCGTCGGCCTGCAGAACGGTGACGAAGCCTATGCCCTGGGCTTGTTCCATGATTGCGGCATACCGCTGATGCTCAAGCAATTCCCCACTTACATGAGCGTGTTGGAGGAGGCCTACGCCAATGCCAGCGCCGAGTGCCGGGTGGTCGACACCGAGAACCGCGTGTTCAACACCAACCATGCGGTGGTCGGTTATTACACATCCAAATCCTGGCGCTTGCCGGATCACGTCAGCCAGGCCATCGCCAATCACCACAACGCCCTGGCGGTCTTCAGTGACGAAACGTCGCGCAATAACAGCCCGCTGAAGAACCTGCTGGCGATCCTCAAGATGTCGGAGAACATTTGTGCCTCCCATCGCGTGCTGGGCAACCAGGCCGACGATCACGAGTGGGACAGCGTCGGGCCGCTGGTGCTCGATTACATCGGGTTGTCGGAATATGACTTCCAGACCCAGAAACAGGAAATTCGCGACCTGGCCACTCGTTGAGTGCCACTGTTCGCCTGATTCGAGAACCCCATGCCAGAACTGCCGGAAGTCGAAACCACCCGTCGAGGCATCGCGCCCCATCTTGAAGGCCAACGGGTCAGTCGTGTGGTGGTCCGTGACCGCCGCCTGCGCTGGCCGATCCCGGAGGATCTCGACGTGCGGCTCTCGGGCCAGCGCATCGTGCAGGTGGAGCGCCGTGCCAAGTACCTGTTGATCAACGCCGAGGTCGGCACGTTGATCAGCCACCTGGGTATGTCCGGGAACTTGCGGCTGGTCGAGATCGGCATGCCGGCCGCCAAGCATGAGCATGTCGACATCGAGCTGGAGTCTGGCCTGGCGTTGCGCTACACCGACCCTCGCCGTTTCGGCGCGATGCTCTGGAGCCTGGATCCGCTCAACCATGAGCTGCTGATTCGCCTCGGCCCCGAGCCCTTGACCGACCTGTTCGATGGCGAGCGGCTTTTCCAGCTGTCGCGCGGGCGTTCGATGGCGGTCAAGCCGTTCATCATGGACAACGCGGTGGTGGTGGGCGTGGGCAATATCTACGCGACCGAAGCGCTGTTTGCCGCCGGGATCGACCCGCGGCGTGAAGCGGGAGGCATCTCGCGGGCGCGCTATTTGAAACTGGCGATCGAGATCAAGCGCATCCTTGCCCATGCCATCGAGCGCGGCGGCACCACGCTACGGGACTTCATCGGCGGGGATGGCCAGCCGGGCTATTTCCAGCAGGAACTGTTCGTCTACGGTCGGGGCGGGGAGTTGTGCAAAGCCTGTGGCACGGGGCTGCGGGAAATCCGCCTGGGCCAGCGCGCCAGCGTCTGGTGTCCACGCTGCCAGAGATGATTTGTCCTACGGTCTATAGTCAGTTATCAGACTGCTTAGCCGAAGGATGGCCTCATGAATCTGCTTCGACCTATCGTTCTGGCGCTCTCGTTGGGTGCCAGTTTGCCTGCCTTTGCGAACACCGAGAGCGGTGACCCGCGCTACACCATCCAGAATCCGCCGGCCTACGCCATGATCGGCGATTTGCTGATTGCACGGCCGTTGCTGCTGGCTGCCACCGTGATTGGCGCCGGGGCGTTTGTCGTGTCGTTGCCCTTTACCGCGCTGGGCGGTGGGGTTGGCGATGCGGGGAAGGCGCTGGTGGTGGATCCGGCGAAGGCTACCTTCGTGCGTTGCCTGGGGTGTATCGGGGAGGGGTTTGAGCGGCAGGATTGAGCATTGGGCGCGGCTGACGCCCTCATCGCGAGCAAGCTCGCTCCCACAAGTAGTTTGCGTCAGCCGCCAATAATGTAAGCAGAGCAATCCCTGTGGGGGCGAGCTTGCTCGCGATGAGGCCAGTAGGGCCCCTGAAAATTCAAGCCTTGCCAGTAATCTTGCGATACTTCGCCATCAACTGTTCTTCAGTCTCCGGGTGCGCTTCGTCCAACGGGATGCAATCCACCGGGCAGACTTGCTGGCACTGGGGTTCGTCGTAATGGCCGACGCATTGGGTGCACAGGTTCGGGTCGATGACGTAGATCTCTTCGCCTTGGGAAATGGCTTCGTTCGGGCATTCGGGTTCGCAGACGTCGCAATTGATGCAGTCGTCGGTGATGATCAGGGACATGCAGGCTCCTGCCGGGGCATTGGGCCCGGGCATCTGAAAACGTATGGGCGCAATTGTGCCGCATTGGCGAGCGCAGTGCACGCGGGCGCGATGGACTGCGCCGTGCTGCGAGGCGACTCGCAGCACCGGCAGGTTATTTCTTGAAACGCAGGGTCAGCGCGTCGGCCACGGCCGGATGGACAAACTTGGTGATGTCGCCACCCAACGCTGCGATTTCCCGAACCAGGGTCGAGGAAATGAAGGAATAGCGTTCCGACGGCGTCAGGAACAGGCTTTCGACGTCCGGTGCCAGTTGCCGGTTCATGTTCGCCAGCTGGAATTCGTATTCGAAGTCCGAGACCGCGCGCAGGCCGCGCAGGAACACGTTGGCGTTCTTTTCCTTGGCGAAGTGCGCCAGCAGCGTCGAGAAGCCGACCACCTCCACGTTGGGCAGGTGCTTGGTGACCTCACGGGCCAGTTCCACACGTTGTTCCAGCGGGAACAGCGGGTTTTTCTTCGGGCTGGCGGCGACGGCGATGATCACATGGTCGAACAGGCGCGAGGCGCGTTCGACCAGATCGCCATGGCCCTTGGTAATAGGGTCGAAGGTACCTGGGTACAACACTCGGTTCATCGCGTCGTCCTGGCGGGAGTGCGTTGGGGAGTCGGATGGTATCGCAGCCTTCTCGGTCGGCCAAGTCGGCTGTTGCGTAGAAAAGAACTATAGACGCTGCGAATGGTGCATATTTTCATGAATTTTTCAGGCGTTCGGCCAGATTCGACGCCAGTTTCGCCGTCAGCCCATACACCGACAACTGTGGGTTGGCGCCGATGCTGGTGGGGAACAGCGAGCCGTCGTGGATCGACAGGTTGCCCAATTGGTGGTGGCGGCCAAGGCTGTCGGCCACGGCTGAGCCTGGATCTTCGCCCATGGCACAGCCGCCCATGACATGGGCGCTGCCCAGGCGCGTGCGGTAGAGGGCGAGGTCGAGCCCGTCGATCATCACCCGTGCCTCGGCCAGGGTTTTCACATAATGGGCATCGCTGTGCATCGGCATGACCGCCCTGGCCCCGCCGGCAAACTGAATCTCGGCCATGCTGTGGAACGCTCGGCGCAGACCGTCCCACGCATAGGGCGAAACCTGATAGTCGAGCACCGGCGTGCCGTCGCTGCGTAACTCGACGGTACCGCCGGGGCTGTCGGGGTGAAAGCCATCTCGCAGCAACGCCAGCATGGCGTGGGTATGGGGCAGGTGCGCCATGTGCCTGGCATTTTCCTCGCCGAAGCCTCCCAACAACGTGGCGGCCAATGCGGGATGCAAGGGCGGCACCTCAAGCTTGTAGGACATTTTTCCGGTGATACCGTCCTGCCATTGGAAGTGATCCGAGTAGATCGATTGCGGCGCGCCGTAGAACGGATTGATGACTTCATCGAACTGGCCGGCCGACATGTTCACCAAATGCAGGAACGTACGCTTGCCCAGGCGCTCGTGAGGGTCTGGCGCATCGGAGCGCAGCAACAGGGCGGGACTGTTGATGCCGCCACCGGCAAGCACGTAATGCCGCGCCTTGACGGTGATGCGTCGCCCGGTCGGCGCCACGCAACGCTCGTCCATGGCTTGGCATTCGAGGCCGTCGACGGTGTCGTTCTTGATCGTCAGACGCTCGGCTCGCGCCAGGTAAAGCAGCGCGCCACCCTTGTCCAGCGTGGCAGGTATCGTGGTGACGAGCATCGACTGCTTGGCGTTGGTCGGGCAGCCCATGCCGCAATAACCCAGGTTCCAGCAACCGCGCACGTTGCGCGGGATGACGTGCCAGCTGTAGCCCAGTTGCTCGCAGCCCTTGCGAATCACGTCGTTGTTGGCGTTGGGTGGTATCAGCCAGGGCGCTACACCGAGGCGCTGCTCCATGCGTTCGAACCAAGGCGCCATTTCGGCGGCACTGTGACCTTTGACGTTGTGCTCGGCGGCCCAGTGCTCAAGGGTTTGCGTAGGCGTGCGAAAGCTCGATGTCCAGTTGATCAAGGTCGTGCCGCCCACCGCCCGCCCCTGGAGAATGGTAATGGCGCCGTCCTTGCTCATGCGCCCGAGGCCCTCCTGGTACAGGCTGGTATAGGCCTGGTCCTCGCGCAGCGTGAAGTCATGGCTGGTCTTGAGCGGGCCTTCCTCGATCAGCAGCACCTTGTAGCCGGCGGCGCTGAGAATCTCCGCCGTGGTACCACCGCCGGCGCCGCTGCCGATGATAGCCACATCGGCTTCCAGCGTCAGGTCCTCGGCCAGTTGCGCGCCGTTGTAGGTGGTCCAGCCACGGGCGAGGCCTTCGCGGAACGGGTCGGGTACGGGCATGTTCGGGGCCTCTTGTTGTGAGTAGGTTGCGACAGGCTCTTGTGGGAGCGGGCTTGCTCGCGAAGGCGGTGGATCAGCTTGCACAGGGGAGAATGTATAACTGCATTCGCGGGCAAGCCCGCTCCCACAGGGATTGGATCTTGCTTCAAACCACTGGCGGCCCTGGGTATCCGCAATGGCCCCAGGATTCGGGGCAGCTGTACCAAGCCATCATCACCATTTGCAGCAACGATCCGTGGCCTTGGCGCAACAAACTCAGCGAGCTGTTTTCCCACCGTGCCAGAAACGCTTGGATGTCCTCGGTGCTGGCGTTTTCCCACGCACCCCAGATCCCGGTCAGTGGCCCGCGAGTGATACCCAGCGTGAGCACATCGAAGAGCTGGCGTGTGAGCTTGAGCATGGACGGGGACAGATGCGCCAGGCCGCGATCCAGGCTCTGCAACGTGGCGTTGGTGGCGGCGTCGAGCGTTTGCGCCGTCACGGCGCCGTTCAGCATCACCGCAATGACCGCACGCAAAAATGGCAGGTCACTGTCACGCAATGCTACTAGGCCGCTGGCCGGCTGGCTGGTGGAGCAACCGCTCAACGTGGCTCCCAATCCGACCGTGGCGAGAAACGCGCCGGCGCCGAGGCTCAAGTGCAGCAAGCCCCGCCGCGACAGGGTGGGCGTATCGGTCAGGCTCGGGTTCATTATTGTTATTCCCCTGGGAAGCACTGTCAGCGGATGAACAGCTTCTGGATCAATTTCTGCAAAGGCTTGCCATAGGGCGGATAGATCAGTTTCGCGGCGTTGAACCGCTGCTTCACCAGCACGCCCTTGGCCTTGCTGAAGGTCAGGAAACCCTCGTGTCCGTGATAGTGCCCCATCCCTGAGGCACCAATGCCACCGAACGGCATGTCGTCCTGGGCCACGTGCAAGAGCGTGTCGTTCAGGCAGACGCCACCGGAATGGGTTTCATTGAGTACGCGATTCTGCTCGGCCTTGTTGTAGCCGAAATAGTAGAGCGCCAGCGGGCGAGGTCGCTGATTGATGTAGGCAAACGCCTGGTTCAAATCTGTATAAGGCACGATCGGCAGCAGCGGGCCGAAGATCTCGTCCTGCATGACGGTCATGTCATCCGTTACGTTGAGCAGCAGACTATGGGCCATGCGTCGGCCCTGGCCCTGGTCGAACAGCTCGATCAGCAAGGCGCCTTTACTGGTGGCATCACTGATGTAGCCGTTGAGCCGTGCCAGCTGTCGCTCATTGATGATTGCGGTGTAGTCCGGGTTGTCAGCCAGCGTCGGATAAAAACCACGGACCGCCTCACGATACGCCTCGACGAACGCCCCGACGCGGTTCTGCGGCACCAGCACGTAGTCGGGCGCGACGCAGGTCTGTCCGGCATTGAGGGTCTTGCCGAAGGCGATGCGCTCGGCGGCGTCCTTGAGTGGGACATCCTCGGACACGATGGCGGGGGACTTGCCGCCCAGCTCAAGGGTAACGGGGGTGAGGTTTTCAGCAGCGGCACGCATCACATGCTTGCCGATGCTGGTGGCGCCGGTAAACAACAGGTGGTCGAAGGGCAGCCGGGAGAACGCAACGCCGACGTCCGCTTCGCCCAGCACGACGCACACCAGGTCCTGGGGAAAGACCCGGGCCAGCAATTGCTTGAGCAGCAAGCCGGTGGCAGGCGTCGACTCGCTGAGCTTGAGCATCACTCGGTTGCCCGCCGACAGCGCCCCCACCAACGGCCCGATGGCCAGGAACAGTGGATAGTTCCAAGGCACGATGACTCCGACAACGCCCAGCGGCTGGTAGACGACCTTGGCCGACGCCGGCTGGAACGCCACGCCGACCTTGCGTCGGGAGGGTTTCATCCAGCCCTTCAGGTGCCGGCTGGCGTAATGGATGCCATGCAGGCTCGGCATCAGCTCGGCGAGTAGCGTTTCGTCTGGACTGCGGTGGCTGAAGTCCTGGCTGATCGCATTGATCAACGCCTGCCGTTCATTGCTCAACAGTTCGCGCAATGCCTTGAGCCATTGCAGGCGCTGTTCAGCCGGTGGCATCGGATGGGCTGTGTAGGCCAGGCGCTGGGCATCGAACAATGCTCGGAGCTCTTCCAGTTGCTGTTGGGACTCGTGCAGGTAAGCAACGTCGGCGGGCATGGTGGGCACCGGATTTATTATTGGAGTCGGTGCTTTCTAGAGCTAATACTCTAGAAAGTCAAATGAGGACCTGTAAAATTGCTTGGGTTTTATCCCGTGACCGATAGGTCGTAAGATGCCTCCCACTGACTTTTGAATTAAAGCCCAAGCCATGGCCCCACGAATAAAAACCAGCGAGCGCATCGTGCAGAACAGCCTGGAGTTGTTCAATCGGCAGGGCGAGCGCAGTGTCAGCACCAATCACATTGCTGCCCACATGGACATGTCCCCGGGCAACCTCTATTACCATTTCCCCAACAAGCAGGCGATCATCGCCGTGCTGTTCAGCGAATACGAAAACCTGGTGGACAGCTTCCTGCGTCCGCCCCAGGGCCGCGCGGCCACGGTGGACGACAAGCGCTTCTATCTGCAAGAACTGCTGTCAGCGATGTGGCGCTACCGCTTCCTGCATCGGGACCTGGAGCATCTGCTCGACAGCGACGCGGAGCTGGCGGCTCGCTATCGACGGTTCTCCCAGCGCTGCCTGATCCATGGCACCGCGATCTACGAAGGCTTCGTCGCTGCCGGCATCCTGAAGATGGACCGGGTGCAGATCGAATCCCTGACCCTCAATGCCTGGATTATCCTCACCTCGTGGGTACGTTTCCTCTGCACGACCCGGGAAAACTCCAGCCATCTGAGCGAGCAGGCGATCAAGCGCGGTGTCTATCAAGTGCTGGTGCTGGAGGCGGGTTTTGTGACCGACGGAGCCCGTGAAGCGGTGGATGATCTGTTCAAAGAGTTTTACGTCCCGCTGGCCCAGACCCTTGAGGAGGGGCAGTAGGTTCGGCCCTCCCTTGTTTCAATCTCAGGAGCTCACCATGCCCATCGCGCAACTTATCAGCCCCCAGGCCCTTGAAGAGAGGCGGTCGCAACCCGGGTTGGTCATCCTTGATTGTCGTTTTGCCCTGGATGATCCGGACTATGGCCAGCGCAGTTACGCCGAGGGCCATATCGCCGGTGCGTCGTTCGCGGACCTGGAGCGGGATTTGAGCGGGCCGGTTCTAAAGGGTGTGACCGGGCGCCACCCTTTGCCCGGTCCTGGCGCCTTGATCGCGCGCCTCCAGAGCTGGGGCATCAACAACGACAGCGACATCGTGCTGTATGACGATGGCCCCGGTGCCTATGCCGCCCGGGCCTGGTGGCTGCTGGCCTGGCTGGGCAAGCGGGACGGCGTGTATCTCCTCGACGGAGGGCTCAAGGCCTGGCACGCGGCCGGCTTGCCCCTGAGCCTGGATCCGCCTGCCACGTCGGCCGGGACCTTCAGTGGTTCGCCGGATGCGGATTTGCTGGTCGATGCCGACACGCTGCAGCAACGCCTTGGCCAGCCGGACATGACCTTGCTGGACGCACGAGCGCTGCCGCGCTTCAAGGGCGAAGTCGAGCCGATCGACCCGGTGGCCGGACACATCCCGGGAGCGCAATGCGCGGCCTTCACCGATAACCTCGGCGCGGATGGCCGGTTCCTGCCGGCCGACCAGCTCAAGCAGCGCTTCGCCGAAAAACTGGGCGATCGCTCGCCGACTGGGCTGGTGGCCTACTGCGGCTCTGGCGTGACGGCGTGCCATAACCTGTTTGCCTTGAGCCTGGCCGGGTATCCCTTGGGGCGGCTGTACGCTGGCTCGTGGAGTGAGTGGATCAATGATCCTCAGCGCGGTGTGGCGAAGGGCGAGTAACAGCTGCTCAGGGGCAATGTGGGAGGGTCAATGTGGGAGCGAGCTTGCTCGCGATGACGGTGCGTCAGTCAAATTCAATGCGGCTGACCACCGCTATCGCGAGCAAGCTCGCTCCCACATGGGCTTTGGGCAGATTCGTGTCTTAGTCACCCGCGACCCAGGCTGGCCAGCCAATCCGGAATGCGCCGTTCCAGGTAATACCCTGGACACCGCAAGGTTCCATCGACAAACCCCACATGCCCACCCCTGGCGTGCAGCTCGAATTGGGTCGAGGTTGATAACTCGCCGGGTTCGGGCAGGCTGTGGGGGAACACGAACGGATCGTCGGCGGCCTGGATGACCAGGGTCGGCGTGCTGATATCCGCCAGGAAGTAACGGCTGGAGGCACGACGGTAATAATCCGCTGCGTCGGAAAACCCATGCAGCGGCGCCGTTACCCGGCCATCGAAATCCCAGAAGGTGCGCATGTTCTCCAGCGGGCCAAGCGCCGCCAGGGTTGCCAGGCCCTCATGACGTCCGTCGTGCAGGAACTGGCGTTGCTTGTTGCGCACATAGGCCACCAGTTGCCGCATGAAGTGCGCCTGGTAGAACTTGGAAAATCCCTGGCCGATGCGATCGGCGCACTGGTCGAGGCGAAACGGCACCGAGACCGCCACCGCGCCCTGCAACTGGCTGCTGCTACCGGTTTCCCCCAAGTGCTTGAGCAACACATTGCCACCCAGTGAATAACCCACTGCAAACAATGGCGCCAAGGGGCGCCGGGCTCGCAGATGAGCAAGGGCGGCTGCCAAATCTTCGCTGACGCCAGAGTGATAGCTGCGGGGCAACAGGTTCGGCTCGCCCGAGCAACCGCGCCAGTTCAAGGCTGCACTGGCCCAGCCCTGGCGATCGAGAGCCTGCTGCAAACCGGCCACGTAAGGGGAGTTGGAAGAGCCCGTCAAACCATGAAGCACCAGTACCAATGGCGCTTCGGCGCTGTGGGGGCCGTACCAGTCGAGATCGAGGAAATCGCCATCCTCGAGCCACAAGCGCTCGCGTTGACGAGCGATGTGCGTGGTCTTGCGCCACAAGGGGCCCCACAAGGTTTGCAGGTGTGGATTGCCGAGCCCCGGAGCCGGGGCGAAACGTTCGGATGCGGCGGACATCATTATTATTCTCGATGCACTGGTCAGCCGTTCAGCCAATGTCCTTTGTCAGACGCTGCCACAAGGCGTAATACACCCGTCCGGATTTCTGCTCGCGGTGCAAGCGCCAGTTGCCCGGCAAGCCCAGGGTGGACGGGGCGGTTTCGCTTTCAGTGTAGACCCAGGCATCCTCGGCCAGCCACTGACGTTCCTCGAGCAAGGCGCAGACCGCCGGCAACAGGTTCTGGTTGAAAGGCGGGTCGAGAAACACCAGGTCGAAGGCCGTCGCCGGTTGGCTGTCGAGGTAGCGCAACGCATCGGCGGTTTGCACCTGGCCAACGGTGCAACGCAGGGTCCCCAGGTGTTCCTTCAGGCTGGAAACCGCCACGTTGCTGGCGTCCAGCGCCTGGCCCATGGCGGCGCCACGGGACAGCGCCTCGAGAAACAGCGCGCCGCTGCCGGCAAACGGATCGAGGACCTTGGCGCCCGCCACGTAAGGGGCGAGCCAGTTGAACAGGGTTTCGCGCACCCGGTCCGGGGTCGGCCGCAGGCCAGGGGCATCGGGGAAGCTCAGGCGCCTGCTGCGCCATTCGCCGCCGATGATGCGCAACTGGTTCACGCCGTTGTGCGCGGGTTTCTTGCTGGGATTGGATGGGCGGGCCATTAATGCTCCGGGACCCCGAGCGGCTGCTCGGCAGGTTTGTCAGTGGGGGCCGGCAACGGCTTTTGCGGCACGCTCGGGCCAGCGGTGACGATGACCATCTTGTCGGTGCTCAGATGTTTGTTCAGTGCGGTCTTCACCTGCTCAACCGTCAGTTCCTGGGTTTGACGCATGAAGTCTTCCAGGTAGCTCAGCGGCAAGTCATAGAAACCCATGGCGCCGAGCTGGCCGACGATGTCGGCATTGCTGGCGGTGGACAGTGGGAAGCTGCCGGCCAGTTCGCGCTTGGCGTCTTCGAGTTCCTTCTGGGTCGGGCCATTCTTGAGGTAATCGGCGAACACGTCCTGAACCAGCTTCAAAGTGCCCTCGCTCATCTCCGCGCGGGTTTGCAGGTTGATCATGAACGGGCCACGGGCTTGCATCGCCGTGAAGCCGGAGTAGACGCCATAGGTCAGGCCGCGCTTCTCGCGCACTTCCGTCATCAATCGCGTACCGAAACCACCGCCACCGAGGATCTGGTTGCCGAGGGTAACGGCCGCGTAATCCGGGTCGTCGCGGTCGATGCCCAGTTGCGCGAGCATCAGGTTGGTCTGCTTGGACGGGAATTCGATATGGCCGATGCTCGCCTTCGGCTCCGCCGGTGCGGGGGTTTTCGCCAGGGCCGGGCCTTTGGGCAGCGCGGCGGAGACCTGGCTGGCAACCGCTTCAGCCTCGGCGCGGGACAAATCCCCCACCAGCGCAATCACCGCGTTACCGGCGGCATAGGCCTTGGCATGGAAGGCCCGGGCCTGGGCCAGGGTGATCGGCGGAATGCTGTCGGCAGTGCCATCGCTGGAATGGGCATACGGATGCTCGCCGTACAGGCGCTTCATCAGCTCCAGGCCCGCCAATTTGCCGGGATTCTGCTTCTGGTACTCGAAGCCGTCGAGCATCTGGTTCTTGATCCGGGCGAAGGAGTCGGCGGGGAAGGTCGGTTTGCCGACCACTTCGGCGAACAGCTTCAACGCCGGCTCACGCTTGTCCGCTGCGCTGAGGCTGCGCAGGGACGCCACGGCCATGTCACGGTAGGCGCCGTTGCCGAAGTCCGCGCCGAGGCTTTCGAAGCCTTGGGCAATCGTGCTGACGTCCTTGCCGGCCACGCCTTCGTTGAGCATGGCATTGGTCAGCAGGGCGAGGCCGGGGGCGTCGCCGTCCTGGCTGCTGCCGGCGGCAAAGGTCAGGCGCAGGTCGAACATCGGCAGCTCGCGGGCTTCGACGAACAGCACCTTGGTGCCCTCGGCGGTTTTCCAGGTCTGCACGTCAAGCTGTCGCCGACTGGGCGCCTTGTCGTTCAGTTCGGCCAGGGATTGCAGTTTGCTGCTGGACGTGGCTTTGTCCAATGCCTGGCTGGCCTTGGAGGCGCTTGAAGGTGCCAGGTAAAAGGCCAGGGCGCCGACCAGGGCGATCAAGACCAGGCCGATCAGCACCAGGCGCGATGATTTGCGCTCACTCATGAGCTTTCTCCTCGGGCAGGACGTGCGCAACGCTCAGGCGCGAGCGGGTGAAATACAGCTGGGCTGCCTTCTGGATATCCTGCGGGGTCACGCTTTGCAGTTCGGCGAGTTCGCTGTCCATCAGTTTCCAGGACAAGCCGACGGTTTCCAGCTGGCCGATGGCGGTGGCCTGGCTGGTGATCGAGTCGCGCTCATACACCAGGCCTGCGATGACCTGGGCGCGGACGCGTTCCAGCTCCTCGGCGGTCGGTGCGGTGGTTTTCAGCTGTTCAAGCAAGCGCCACAAGCCCGCTTCGGCCTGGGCGAGGGTCTTGTTTTTCTGCGTGTTGGGCGTTGCCGACAAGGTGAACAGCGTGTCGCCGCGGGTAAAGGCGTCGTAGTTCGACGAGCCGCCGGACACCAACTCTTCGCCGCGCTCCAGTTGGGTCGGGATCCGGCCGCTGTAGCCGCCATCCAGCAGGGCCGAGATCAGCCGCAGCGCGTTGACCGACGCCTTGTCCGTCGCGGTGGCGATGCTTGGCACATTGAAGGCCAGCATCACGCTGGGCAGTTGGGTCTGCACATGCAGGGTAATCTGGCGCTCGCCGGGTTCGGCCAGCTCCAGCGGGATTTTCGCGACCGGCACCGGGCGCCGGGCAATCGGACCGAAATAACGCTGGGCCAGGGATTTGACCTCGTCTGGCGTCACGTCGCCGACCACCACCAGCGTGGCGTTGTTCGGGGTGTACCAGGACTCGTACCAGTGGCGCAGCTCCTCGACAGTCATCCGATCCAGGTCGGCCATCCAGCCGATCGTCGGCGTGTGGTAGCCGCTGGCCGGGTACGCCATGGCCTTGAAGCGTTCGAAGGCCTTGGACATCGGCTTGTCATCGGTGCGCATGCGGCGCTCTTCCTTGATGACTTCGATCTCGCGGCTGAATTCTTCTGGCGGCAGGCGCAGGCTGGCCATGCGGTCGGCTTCCAGTTCGAAGGCCACGCCCAGGCGATCGCGCGCCAGTACTTGGTAGTAGGCGGTGAAATCGTCGCTGGTGAAGGCATTTTCTTCGGCACCGAGGTCGCGCAGGATCAGCGACGCCTCGCCGGGGCCGACTTTCTCGCTGCCCTTGAACATCATGTGTTCCAGGGCATGGGACAAACCGGTCTGGCCCGGTGTTTCGTAGCTGGAACCGACCTTGTACCAGACCTGGGATACCACCACCGGCGCGCGATGGTCTTCGCGAACGACGACCTTCAGGCCGTTGTCGAGGGTAAATTCGTGGGTGGGTTGTGGATCGGCAGCAAGGGCTGAAAAAGGCAGGCAGACCGTGCCGAGCAGCAGGCCAGCGGCGCAGCGGGCAAGAGCATTCATTCGTGTTTAAACCTGTTGGGCTGCCTGCCGGGTCTTAGCCGCAGCAGGCGAGGAGGTGCTAGGATAACGGTCCGTTTTACTGGCGGCCACGCCTATCGGGTCTTTTATCGGCCCAAGGTTGTCTGGGTTCTGGGCATTAACGTTGGGTTTTTTCGTGGATCCCCGCGTTTTCGCCGATGATGCCGTACCAGTCCTTCGAAAAAATCGACCAAGAGGTGTCCTGGCGACATTTCGACAATCTGTTGCGCGTGAACAAGCTGGATGAAACGCAGTCTGTTCAGCATCGAATATTTATCACCGAGGCGCCCTCGTGGCGCGTCGCTACCGTGAGATAGCCGTCCTCCATGTTTGGTTCCAACGACGACAAGAAGACCCCAGCTGCGGCTGGCGAGAAGAAAAGCCTGTTCGGATGGCTGCGCAAGAAGCCGCAGGAAACCGTTGCCGAACAGCCACAACCGCAGCCAGAGCCCGCCGAAGCGCCGGTGGCCGAAGAGGCCGCGCCCATTGTCCTGCCGATTGCCGAACCGGTATTGCAGCCGGCCGAGCCTGAAGCCGAGCCAGTGGCTGAGCCGGTGCTCGAGCAACCCCTGACTCCGCCCGCCGGGCAGACGCCCTGGCTGACCCTGCCCGTGGCGGAAGAGCCGGTCGCGCTGGTGGAGGACGCCCAGGCGCCCCACGTCACCCCGCCAATTCCCGCCCCGACGCAACCGGAGGAAACACCGAGCGCCGTGGTCGTGCCTCCGGTTCCAGATCTTGTACCAGAGCCAGAGCCAGTAGAGGTCCAGGTCCCGGCCGAAGAGAACAAAGTCGGCTTCTTTGCCCGCTTGAAGCAGGGCCTGTCCAAGACCAGCGCCAGCATCGGCGAAGGCATGGCCAGCCTGTTCCTGGGCAAGAAAGTCATCGACGATGAATTGCTGGAAGACATCGAGACCCGCCTGTTGACCGCCGATGTCGGCGTCGAGGCCACTTCCGTGATCATCCAGAGCCTGACCCAGAAGGTCGCGCGCAAACAGCTGACCGATGCCGATGCACTGTACAAATCCCTGCAAGGCGAACTGACCAACCTGCTCAAGCCGGTGGAAAAACCCCTGGTGGTGGCCTCGCAGAACAAGCCATTCGTGATTTTGGTCGTGGGCGTCAACGGTGCCGGCAAGACCACCACCATCGGCAAGCTGGCGAAGAAGCTGCAACTCGAAGGCAAGAAGGTCATGCTCGCCGCCGGCGATACCTTCCGCGCTGCCGCAGTCGAACAGCTGCAAGTGTGGGGCGAACGCAACAAGATCCCGGTGATCGCCCAGCACACCGGCGCCGACTCCGCCTCGGTGATCTTCGACGCCGTGCAGGCCGCCAAGGCCCGGGGCATCGATGTGCTGATCGCCGACACGGCCGGTCGCCTGCACACCAAAGACAACCTGATGGAAGAATTGAAGAAGGTCCGCCGGGTAATCGGCAAACTCGACGCCGATGCGCCTCACGAGGTCCTGCTGGTGCTGGACGCCGGTACCGGCCAGAACGCCATCAACCAGGCCAAGCAATTCAACCAGACCGTCGAACTGACGGGGTTGGCCCTGACCAAGCTCGACGGCACTGCCAAGGGCGGGGTGATTTTCGCCCTGGCCAAGCAGTTCGGCCTGCCGATTCGCTACATCGGCGTGGGCGAAGGCATTGACGATTTGCGCACCTTTGAAGCCGAGCCTTTTGTCCAGGCATTGTTTGCCGAGCGGGAGCATTCATGATTCGTTTCGAACAGGTCGGTAAACGCTATCCGAACGGTCACGTCGGCTTGCATGAGCTGAGCTTTCGGGTCCGTCGGGGCGAGTTTCTGTTTGTCACCGGCCATTCCGGCGCTGGTAAAAGTACCTTGCTTCGCCTGCTGCTGGCGATGGAGCGACCCACCACCGGCAAGCTGCTGTTGGCTGGCCAGGACCTGAGCACCATCAGCAACGCCCAGATTCCCTTCTTGCGCCGCCAGATCGGCGTGGTATTCCAGAATCACCAGTTGTTGTTCGACCGCACGGTGTTCAACAACGTCGCGCTGCCGTTGCAGATCCTTGGGTTGTCCAAGGCCGAGATCAACAAACGCGTGGATTCGGCCTTGGAACGCGTAGCGTTGTCGGACAAGACCGACCTTTATCCGGGCGACCTGTCCACCGGCCAGCAACAGCGCGTGGGTATCGCCCGCGCCATCGTCCATCGTCCGGCCTTGCTGTTGGCGGATGAACCCACCGGTAACCTCGACCCACGACTGGCGGCAGAAATCATGGGCGTATTCGAAGACATCAACCGTCTGGGCACCAGCGTACTGATTGCCAGTCACGACCTGGCCCTGATCGCACGCATGCGTCATCGCATGCTCACCTTGCAGCGCGGTCGACTGATCGGTGACGGGGAGGCAGGTGTATGAGCGCAACCCGAAGCCCTAAAGTGGCCGAGCGTGTAGCCCCCAAGGCCTCCGATCCGCAGCCGCCGAAAAAGAAACGCGACGATGACGACGGTCCGGATTTCGCCACGCTGCTACATGCCTGGATCGAAAGCCATCGCGCCAGCCTGCTCGATAGCCTTCGGCGCCTGGGCAAGCAGCCCATCGGCAGTTTCTTTACCTGCATGGTCATGGCAGTGGCCTTGAGCTTGCCCATGGGCCTGTCATTACTGCTGAATAATGTCGAACGCCTGGGTGGCTCCTGGCAGCGTGCGGCGCAGATCTCCCTTTATTTGCAACTGGATGCGACGCCGGGCGAAGGCGAGGCGCTGCGTGAGCAGATCAAGGCCATGCCGGGCGTGGCCGATGCCGAGTACGTGGGGCGCGAGCAGGCTCTTGAGGAGTTCCAGCAGCAATCCGGCCTGGGCGAAGCCCTCAAGGAACTGCCGGAAAACCCGCTGCCGGGCGTGGTGCTGGTGACCCCGAACGAGGTCGACAAGCCGACCCTTGAAGCATTGAGACAAAGACTTTCCGAATTGCCGAAGGTACAACAGGCACAACTTGATCTAGTCTGGGTCGAGCGTCTTGCGGCGATACTCAAGCTCGGCGACCGGTTTGTCTTCGGCCTGACGGTGCTGCTGGTTTCCGCATTACTTTTGGTGATAGGCAATACCATTCGTCTTCATATTGAAAACCGCCGCACCGAGATAGAAGTGATTAAACTCGTCGGCGGTACGGACAGTTATGTACGCAGGCCCTTCCTTTATATGGGGGCGCTGTATGGCTTCGGTGCCGGGATCCTGTCCTGGGGCGTATTGGCGTTCGGCCTGGATTGGCTGAACGATGCGGTAGTGGGTCTGGCCGGTTTGTACGGCAGCGATTTTTCGCTGGCCGGTGTGCCAGTCGCCGACGGTCTGTCGCTCTTGCTTGGCGCGGTGCTGTTGGGTTATATCGGTGCATGGATTGCGGTAGCACGCCACCTGCGTGAGCTTGCTCCAAAATAGTGTTTTTTGCGCGTATTGACCTTTCAGTTTTTGTGGGAACTTGTCCTACGGTTCCCGGTCAATTTTCGCAGTGCTGAACTGCACGAGTTATGTGAGTCGGAGGTTTTTTCGTATGACCACTTCTTTGCAACCTGCTTATGCTCTAGTCCCGGGTGCAAACCTTGAGGCCTATGTGCACACGGTGAACAGCATTCCATTGCTGTCGCCCGAGCAGGAGCGTGAACTGGCCGAGAGTCTCTATTATGAGCAGGATCTTGAGGCGGCTCGGCAGATGGTGCTCGCCCACCTGCGTTTTGTCGTACATATCGCCCGCAGCTATTCCGGCTACGGGCTGGCCCAGGCCGACCTGATCCAGGAAGGCAACGTTGGCCTGATGAAGGCGGTCAAGCGTTTCAACCCGGAAATGGGTGTGCGCCTGGTGTCGTTTGCGGTGCACTGGATCAAGGCGGAAATCCACGAGTTCATCCTGCGCAACTGGCGCATCGTGAAAGTCGCGACCACCAAGGCCCAGCGCAAGCTGTTCTTCAACCTGCGCAGCCAGAAGAAGCGCCTGGCCTGGCTGAGCAACGAGGAAGTCCATCGCGTAGCCGAAAGTCTAGGTGTGGAACCTCGTGAAGTGCGCGAAATGGAAAGCCGCCTGACCGGCCATGACATGGCCTTCGACCCGGCCGCCGAAGCGGACGACGACAGTGCTTTCCAATCGCCGGCCAATTACCTGGAAGACCACCGGTACGACCCGGCGCGTCAACTGGAAGACGCCGACTGGAGCGACAACTCCAACACCAACCTGCACGAAGCCCTGGAAGTGCTGGACGAACGCAGCCGCGACATTCTCTACCAGCGCTGGCTGGCCGAGGAAAAAGCCACGCTGCACGACCTGGCGCAGAAGTACAACGTGTCGGCCGAGCGGATTCGCCAGCTTGAAAAGAGCGCGATGAACAAGCTCAAGGTGTCGATCGCGGCCTGACCTGCGATAAAGGCCACAAACAAAACGCCCCGATCAGTGATGATCGGGGCGTTTTTTATTGTGCGCGATGTTGGATTCGACCCGGGTCCCTTGTGGGAGCGAGCTTGCTCGCGATGGCGGTGGGTCAGTCGACATCTCTACTGAGTGCTCAATTGTCATCGCGAGCGAGCTCGCTCCCACAGTTGATTATTGGTGTCTCGGCTACTGCGCCCAAGGCGCCCGCCGCGCATGATCGAGTTCCAGCAGATAACCATCGCCCCCCAACTGGCTCATCTGCTGACGAATCCAGCCCGCCCGCCGTAGCACATAAGGGCTCGGTCGGCTGGCGCTCCATTTGCGCGGGTTGGGCAGCACCGCTGCCAACAAGCTGGCCTGTTGCCGGGACAAGGCATCGGCACTTACGCGAAAGTGGTGCCGCGCCGCTGCTTCCGCGCCGAACACCCCGTCGTCCCACTCGACACTGTTGAGGTACACCTCAAGGATCCGCTGCTTTGGCCAGAACACTTCAATCAGCGCGGTGAACCAGGCTTCCAGCCCCTTGCGCAGCCAACTGCGACCGGACCACAGAAACAGGTTCTTCGATACTTGCTGGCTAAGGGTGCTGGCGCCACGAATTGAACCGCCGCGTCCGTTATGGGCGAACGCAGCCTGGATTGCACTGATGTCGAAGCCCCAGTGTTCGGGAAACTTCTGATCTTCGCCGGCAATCACCGCCACCTTGAGGTTGTCGGAAATCTGGTCCCAGGGTTGCCAGTCGCGCTGCAGGTCGATGGGTTCGCCACCGAACCAGGATTCAACCTTGCGCTCGATCATCAGCGCGGTGAATGGCGGCGGCACCACGCGAAACAACAGCACCAGCACAACACTGCCGACGGCGAACCAGAGCAGGGCTTTAACGAATCGTCGAAACAATGTACGCAGCATAGAGATGGCTTGGCCGAACCCGTCGAGCGGGCCATTATACAGACCCTGTCCACCGAGTCTGATCGGAGTTCCCATGTTGCGTAGCTTTCTGATGCTGGCGGCTTTTTTCGGCTTCACCGGCGTGGCCTTAGGTGCGTTTGCCGCCCATGGCCTGAAAAACCGCCTGAGCGCCGATTACCTGGCGATTTTCCACACCGGCGTCACCTATCAATTGGTGCATACCCTGGCCCTGCTGGGTGTCGCGCTGCTGGCCACGCATATTCCGGGTCGTATCGTCACGTGGGCCGGGATCTCGTTTGTGATCGGCATCCTGCTGTTCTCCGGCAGCCTTTATTTGCTGACCCTCACCGGCATCAGCAAGCTGGGCATCATCACGCCCCTGGGCGGCGTGGCCTTTCTGATCGGCTGGTTATGCCTGGGCATCGCGGCCTGGCGCCTGCAACTTGCCGCGTGAAGCTTGAAGCTGACCAAGGGACTTGGGTCACCCAGACTGATCGGGCTAGAATGCCAGCCCCTAAAAATGATGGCGGCATCCGGCATGCGCATTCAGTTGAACGGCGAACCCCTTGACCTGCCCGACGGCGAAACCGTTGCGGCCCTGCTGACCCGTCTGGAACTTACCGGACGCCGCGTCGCGGTGGAGCTCAATCTGGATATCGTCCCGCGCAGCCAGCACGCCGAAACCACGTTGAACGACGGTGATAGCGTCGAAGTGGTCCACGCCATTGGCGGTGGCTAGTCGCCTCGATTTCGCAGCCTTTCGCAAGAACCTCACCCCTACAGAGGATTTCCCATGAGCATCGTTCGTAGCGACAAGCCCTTCGTCCTGGCCGGTCGTACCTACCAGTCGCGTTTGCTGGTAGGCACCGGCAAGTACCGCGACATGGAAGAGACCCGCCTGGCCATCGAAGCCTCGGGCGCCGAGATCGTGACCGTCGCCGTGCGCCGGACCAACATCGGCCAGAACCCGGGCGAACCGAACCTGCTGGATATCCTGCCGCCGGATCGCTACACCATCCTGCCGAACACCGCCGGTTGCTTCGACGCCATCGAGGCCGTGCGCACCTGCCGCCTGGCCCGTGAGCTGCTCGATGGCCATAACCTGGTGAAGCTGGAAGTGCTGGCGGACCAGAAAACCCTGTTCCCCAACGTGATCGAAACCCTCAAGGCTGCGGAGACGCTGGTCAAGGAAGGTTTCGACGTGATGGTCTACACCAGCGATGACCCGATCATCGCCCGTCAACTGGCGGAAATCGGCTGCATCGCGGTCATGCCGCTGGCCGGCCTGATTGGCACCGGCCTGGGGATCTGCAACCCATACAACCTGCAGATCATCCTGGAAGAAGCCAAGATCCCGGTGCTGGTGGATGCCGGTGTCGGTACCGCCTCCGACGCCACCATCGCCATGGAGTTGGGTTGCGAGGCGGTGCTGATGAACTCGGCCATCGCCCATGCCCAGCAACCGATCCTGATGGCCGAAGCCATGAAGCACGCCATTGTTGCCGGCCGCCTGGCCTACCTCGCGGGCCGCATGCCGAAAAAACTCTACGCCAGCGCGTCTTCGCCGCTGGATGGTCTGATCAAGTAAGAGCCATTGATGACTGAATCGAACGACACGCCTGTCCTGCCGGAAGAGGGCGAAGAGCGCCAGCACCGCCGCATCAAGAGTTTCGTGATGCGCGCCGGGCGCATGACTGAAGGCCAGCAACGCGGCCTGGAGCAAGGCGCCCCGCTTTACGTCCTGCCCTTGGCCGATGCGCCGGTGGATTTTGACCAGGTCTTCGGCCGCTCGGCGCCGCGCTCGCTGGAAATCGGCTTTGGCATGGGCCATTCGTTACTGGAGATGGCTGCCGCTTCGCCGGAGCAGGATTTCATTGGCGTGGAAGTACACCGCCCGGGCGTCGGAGCACTGCTCAACGGTGTGTTGACCCAGGGCCTGACGAACCTGCGGGTCTACGATTGCGACGCCATTGAAGTGCTCAATCGCTGCATCGCCGACAACAGCCTCGACCGACTGATGTTGTTCTTCCCGGATCCTTGGCACAAAAGTCGTCACCACAAGCGCCGGATCGTCCAGGCGTCGTTCGCTGAGCTGGTGCGTAGCAAGTTGAAGGTCGGCGGTGTGCTGCACATGGCTACCGACTGGGAGCCCTACGCCGAATACATGTTGGAAGTGATGAACGTCGCCCCGGGTTATCGCAACCTGGCCGAAGACGGCAAGTGCGTACCGCGCCCGGCCGAACGGCCGATCACCAAGTTCGAACGCCGTGGCGAACGGCTTGGGCATGGGGTTTGGGATTTGAAGTTCGAGAAGCTGGCCTAAACACCAGAAGACCCATGGTGAAATGGTACTCCCTGTGGGAGCGAGCTTGCTCGCGATGAGGGCATGACATTCAACATCAATGTTGACTGTTACACCGCCATCGCGAGCAAGCTCGCTCCCACAGTTGTTTTTGGTTGTGGCTGAATCAGCGCCGATCCGCCACCACGCCAATCAACACCAGCACCACCAACAACACCGGGGCCAGGCTGTAGTTGTTGAACTGGCTCAAGCCTCGGACGATCCACGGCGTGGCGTAGATCAGCGCGGCGCCACTGCCGATCATGCACAGCAGGGCAATCAGCGGGACGCGCAACGCGCCGGCGATGCTGCCCAGGCGTTGTTCGACCCAGCCCTTGATATCGGCACCAAACAGCACCAGCAGGCAGCCTACCAATGCCAGGGAGATTTCCGACAGGTTGCTGCGGCTCCAGCGGGACACAGTGGCGAGCAGGTCGAGTACCAGATCCATTCGATTTCCTTGTGTTGATCAGCTCAGAAATGTTTGCAGCAAGTCATTGAGAAACAGCTGTCCGCGCTCGGTCGCCGCCAGACGTGACGGTTCGACCTGCAACAACCCACTTTGTTCGGCCTCGCGCCGGCCTTCGGCCAGGCTCTCAAGGGGCAGACCGGTGCGCTCCGGGTACAGCCGCGCTTCCACGCCTGCGGTCAGGCGCAGGGCATTCATCAGGAACTCGAACGGCAGTTCCTCGTTGGCGAGGGTTTTCTCACCCGCCTGGAAGCTTTTGGCCGGATTCAGGTAATCCTTGGGCAAGCGGGTCTTCCAGGTGCGCACGATGCGCCCGTCCGGATGGCTGAGCTTGCCGTGGGCCCCGGCGCCGATGCCGATGAAGTCGCCGAAGCTCCAATAATTGAGGTTGTGCCGCGCCGCCCGACCGGGCTGGGCATACGCCGAGACTTCGTACTGGGCGTAGCCGTGCTCGGCCAGCAATGCCTGCCCGGCTTCCTGGATGTCCCACAGCGTGTCGTCTTCCGGCAATGTTGGCGGCTGGTTCCAGAACACGGTGTTCGGCTCCAGCGTCAGCTGGTACCAGGACAAATGAGTGGGCTTCAGCGCAATGGCCTGGCGCAGGTCGCTCAAGGCGTCTTCGAGGGACTGGTCAGGCAAGCCGTGCATCAAGTCGAGGTTGAAGTTGTCGAACCCGGCCTGGCGGGCCATGCCAGCGGCGCGCACCGCCTCGTCACCGTTGTGGATCCGGCCCAGCGCTTCGAGCTTGGCCTGCTGGAAACTTTGGATGCCAATGGAGAGGCGATTGATGCCCAGCGCCCGGTAGGCAACGAACTTCGCTTGCTCGAACGTGCCGGGGTTGGCTTCCAGGGTGATTTCAATGTCCGGCGCGAAGGGAATGCGCGCCTCGACACCCTGGAGAAGTCGTCCCAGTGCCTGGGCGCTGAACAGGCTTGGCGTACCACCGCCAAAAAATATCGAACTCAGTCCACGACCATGAACCGCGTGCAGATCCTGGTCGAGATCGGCCAGCAAGGCGTCGACATACTCTTCTTCCGGCAACTGCGGGCTGGCGGTGTGGGAGTTGAAGTCGCAATACGGGCATTTGCGCACGCACCACGGGATATGGATGTACAACGCCAGGGGCGGCAGCGACGGCAGCGGCGCCCGAGGGGTTTGTGCGCCGCCGTGGATCAGCGGTGCGGGGGCGTCGGTGGTCATTGCAGGCCCAGACGCTGGCGCAGCAGGGCCATGGCGCGGGCGCGGTGGCTCAGTTGGTTCTTTTCCACGGGGCCCAGCTCGGCACTGGAGCAATTGCGCTCAGGCACCCAGAACAATGGGTCGTAGCCGAAACCGTGCTCGCCGCTGGCCTCGGTCAGAATGCGTCCTTGCCACAAGCCTTCGCAGAGGATCGGCAACGGATCGTCGGCATGGCGTACCAGGGCGAGCACACATACGAACTGCGCGCCGCGCTCGGCTTCGGGGACGTCCTTGAGGGCATCGAGCAGCTTGGCGTTGTTCGCCGCGTCACCTTTGCCGTCAGCGTAGCGGGCCGAGTAGATGCCCGGCGCGCCGCCGAGGAAGTCCACGGCCAGGCCGGAATCGTCGGCCAGCGCCGGCAGGCCGGAAATGCGCGCGGCGTTGCGGGCCTTGAGGATGGCGTTCTCGACGAACGACAGGCCGGTCTCTTCCGGTTCCACCTGGCTGAACTCGCCGATCGAGCGCAATTGCACCGACCCGCCGAGCATCGCCTGGAGTTCCTTGAGTTTGCCGGCGTTGTGGCTGGCCAGCACGAGTTGGGTGAGCTTGATCATTGGCCCGGGAACAGTTCCTGGTTGAAGTTGAGGGTGTTGATCTTGTCGCCGATCTGCACCTTGATTTCAAAGGTGCGGGTTTCCTGCTGGTCCACCGGGTATTGGGCGACGTAATAAATCGCGCCTGGCTCAGTGATCTGGCGGAAGCTGAGCGGGACCGTCTTGCTGGTCAGGTCCTTGACCGTGCCGCTGACTTGGGCGATCAGCGGCTTGCCACCCTTGATCACCGAAACATTGATCACGCCCTGGTTCTTGCTGCGGATCAGTTCGGCGCCCTTGGCGATGTCAGGCGTTAGGAAGGTGGAGTTGAACGTGTTGTAGTGCACGGTGACGTCACCGAACACTTCCTTGCGCTCGCCCTTGATGACATCGGCGGCCATGACGCCGACGCTTAGGCAGGCGGTGATGAGAAACAACCCTAGACGTTTCATGTCGTGCTCCTGGAAAGGCCGGCGTTTACACCGCGACCTGATGATCGGCGAGGCCTGGGCTGCTGACCCGATAGATGCCTATCTCACCTAACAGATTAGGCCAAAGCTTGCTCGCCCACCCGTGGCGGTGCTGCTGGTCTACGGCCAGGCGATCAATGACCTTGGCTTCGCGTTCGCGGCACAACTCCTCGAAATCCTCGAAGGTGCAGAAGTGGATGTTCGGCGTGTTGTACCAGGTGTAGGGCAGGAACTCCGACACCGGCATCCGCCCCTTGCTCGCCAGGTACCAGCGGCACCGCCAGTGACCGAAGTTGGGGAAGGTGATGATGCACTGGCGCCCGACGCGCAGCATTTCGTCGAGGATCTTGTCAGGGTAGTGCACGGCTTGCAGGGCCTGGGTCATGACCACGATGTCGAAGCTGTTGCTGGCGAAGTTGCCCAGGCCCTTGTCCAGGTCCTGCTCGATGACGTTGATGCCCTTGGCCACGCATTCGGCGATGTTGTCCGGGTCATTTTCCAGCCCGTAGCCCGTCACTTGCTTGTTGTCCCGCAGCCAGGTCAGCAATTCGCCGTTGCCGCAGCCCAGGTCGAGCACCCGGCTGCCGGCGGGGATCCATTCCTGGATGATGTCCAGATCGGCTCTCATGGCGTCCTCACAGCGTAATACGGTTCATGTAGTTGCCGAACGCCTGCAGGTAGCGCGGGATCGGGATCAAAAAGGCGTCGTGGCCCTGGGGCGCGTCGATTTCCAGGTAGCAGACGTCCTTGCGCGCGGCCATCAGTGCGTCCACCAGTTCCCGGGAGCGGGCCGGGGAGAAGCGCCAGTCGGTGGTAAACGACATCACGCAGAACTTGGCGGTGGCGTTGGCGAAGGTTTTCGCCAGGTTATCGTCGAAGTTCGCCGCCGGATCGAAGTAGTCCAGCGCCTTGGTCATCAACAGGTAGGTGTTGGCGTCGAAACGCCCGGAGAACTCTTCTCCCTGATAACGCAGGTAGCTCTCGACCTGGAACTCGACGCTGTGGAAGTCGTAGTTGAGCTTCTCGCTCTTGAGACCACGGCCGAATTTCTCGCCCATGGAATCGTCGGACAGGTAGGTGATGTGCCCGACCATCCGTGCCAGCATCAGCCCGCGCTTGGGGATCACGCCGTGTTCCTGGAACGAGCCGCCGTGGAATTCGGGGTCGGTGAGGATCGCCTGGCGCGCCACTTCGTTGAAGGCGATGTTCTGCGCCGACAGCTTGGGTGCCGAGGCGATTGCCAGGCAGTGGCGCACGCGGTCCGGGTAGGTGATGGTCCATTGCAGCGCTTGCATGCCACCCAGGCTGCCGCCGATCACCGCTGCCCATTGGGCGATGCCGAGACGGTCTGCCAGGCGCGCCTGGCTGTGGACCCAGTCTTCCACGGTCAGCACCGGGAAATCGGCGCCGAAGGGCTTGCCGGTGTCCGGGTTGATACTGCTGGGGCCGGTGGAGCCGTTGCAACCGCCGAGGTTGTTCAGGCTGACGACGAAGAACTTGTTGGTGTCGATGGGCTTGCCCGGACCGATGCAACTGTCCCACCAGCCGGGCTTGCGGTCATCGACGCTGTGGTAGCCGGCGGCGTGGTGATGCCCCGACAAGGCGTGGCAGATCAGCACGGCATTGCTCGCCGTGGCATTGAGGGTGCCGTAGGTTTCGTAGATCAGGTCATAGGCTGGCAACGAACGGCCGCAGGCCAGGGCCAGGGGCTCGCTGAAATGCGCCATTTGAGGCGTCACCAGACCAACGGAATCGGGGGGAAAGGCAGCTGGCATCGACCCTGCTCGCGTTGAAATGAGGCGTAAGTCTAAAGACCGCTGGGGTTAGCGGCAAGCAAACGGCGCAAGCGGGGAATCCGATGGTTGCGAGCGGATTTATTTGTGGCGAGGGGATTTATCCCCGTTGGGCTGCGAAGCAGCCCTGAAACCTGAGTATGCGGAGTATCAGGCTGGCCGAGTTGTCTGCTTTGGGGCCGCTTCGCGGCCCAGCGGGGATAAATCCCCTCGCCACAGACAGGTCCTTTGCCACAGGGATCAGGTTGCCTGGATCAAATAAGCACCCGCAAAATCTCCGGCATCATGGTCATCGCCGCCAAATTGTTGATCACCAGCATGTCGAGCAGCTTGAGCACCATGAACGCCAGGATCGGCGAGATATCCAGGCCGCCGAGGTTCGGCACGATGCGACGGAACGGCGCCAGGGCCGGCTCGCAGATCTGGTTCACCAGTTCGGCCCCCGGGTTGTGGCTGCCCGGTGCGACCCAGGACAGGATCACACTGATGATCATCGCGAAGAAAAATATGTTCAGGAACAGCGCGGTCACGCCAATGAGCGACCAGATCAGCAGTTGCAGCGGGTTGCCGGTGGTGCCGTAGGTCAGCAGCAGGGTCAGCGCCATCAGCGCCAACTGCACCAGGATCGCCAACACCAGCGAGGACATGTCCAGGCCGAACAGGCTAGGGATGATCCGGCGCAACGGCTTGAGCAGCGGCTGGGTAGCCTTGACCACGAACTGGCACAGCGGGTTGTAGAAGTTGGCGCGCACCAATTGCAATACGAAGCGCATCAGCACGATCAGCAGGTACAGGCTGCCGAGGGTTTGCAGGACATAGACCGCTGCAGTGTTCAATCCAATCATGAATGGCTCCTTATTGGCCCAGTTGTTCGGCCATTTCGGCCGAGCGGTGCGCGGCGGCGCCGAGTGCTTTTTCCACCAGGGCTTCGAAGCCGCCGGCCTGGAATGATTTGATGGCCGCTTCGGTGGTGCCGGCCGGAGACGTCACGCGACGGCGCAGCTCGGCCGCATCGACGTCGCTGGACACCGCCATGTGGGCGGCGCCGAGGGCCGTCTGCAAGGTCAACTGGGCGGCGGTCTCGCGGGGCAGGCCGAGTTTCTCGCCGGCGGCGGTCATGGCTTCGATCAGCAGGAAGAAATACGCCGGGCCCGAGCCGGAGACGGCGGTGACGGCATCCAGTTGCTGCTCGGTCTCCAGCCACAGCGCCAGGCCGACGGCCGACAGCAGTTCTTCGGCCTGCTGGCGCTGTCCGGCGCTCACTTGGCCGGTTGCATACAGGCCGCTGACACCCTGGCGTAGCAGGGCCGGGGTGTTGGGCATGCAGCGCACGATCGGCTGGGCGCCGAGCCAGTTGTTCATGCTCGCGCAGGTAATGCCCGCGGCGATCGACACCACCAGTTGATGAGGCTGGAGATTCGGGCGAAGGGCTTTGCAGACGGTCTTCATCGCTTGCGGCTTGACCGCCAGCACGATGACGTCCACGCCGTCGATGGCCTGGGCGTTGTCGGCGAAGGTTTCGATGCCGTGCTCGGCGCTGACCCGCTTGCGAGTCTCTTCACCCGGATCGCTGGCGCGAATCATGGATGCGTCCAGGCCCTTGGCCCGCAGGCCGCCGATCAGGCTGGCGGCCATGTTGCCGGCGCCGATAAAGGCAATACGCGTGTTGCTCATGACAGGTCCTTATAAAGAGATGAATGGATCAGCTGGGTGTTTGACCGTAGTCGCGAGCGCCAAACAATGCAGTACCGATGCGCACCCAGGTGGCGCCTTGGGCGATGGCGGATTCGAGGTCATGGCTCATACCCATGGATAACGTATCCAGGGGCAGGTCCAGGCTGGCTTGCAGGCGCTGGACGGCCGCAAACGCCGCGTCCTGCTCGGCGCGATCGTCGGTCGGTTCGGGAATGGCCATCAACCCGCGCAACGTGAGATGCGGCAATGCAGCGATGGCCTTGGCGAGGGCTGGCAGGTCCGTTGGTGTGCAACCGGATTTACTGGCTTCGCCGCTGACGTTGACCTGGATGCAGATGTTCAACGGCGGCAGCTCGGCCGGGCGCTGCTCGGACAGGCGTTGGGCGATTTTCAGGCGGTCCACGGAGTGCACCCAGTCGAAATGTTCGGCAATAGCGCGCGTCTTGTTCGATTGAATGGGGCCGATGAAGTGCCAGATCAAGGGCAGGTCGGTCAGTTCCGCCTGCTTGCCGAGCGCTTCTTGCAGGTAGTTCTCGCCGAAGTCCCTGAGGCCGGCGGCATAGGCTTCGCGCAGGGCCTGGGCGGGCTTGGTCTTGCTCACTGCCAGCAGCTGGACGCTGCCTGCGGCACGCTGGGCGGCTTGCTCCGCCGCATGGATGCGCGATCTAACCTGAGCAATGTTGTCTGCTATCGTGGTCATAAAGAAAGGCCAGCGGGTCTGAGGTTCGCGGCATTCTACTGGAATTGAGGAGCGCTATGGATATCACTGAACTGTTGGCCTTCAGCGCCAAACAGGGGGCGTCGGACCTGCACCTGTCCGCCGGGCTGCCGCCGATGATCCGTGTCGACGGCGATGTGCGACGGATAAACCTGCCGGCACTGGACCATAAACAGGTTCATGAGCTGATCTACGACATCATGAACGACCGGCAGCGAGTGGATTACGAGAAATTTCTGGAAACGGATTTCTCCTTCGACGTGCCGGGTGTGGCGCGGTTCAGGGTCAACGCCTTCAATCAGAATCGTGGCGCCGGGGCGGTGTTCCGGACCATCCCGTCGAAAGTCCTGACCATGGAAGACCTGGGCATGGGCGAGGTGTTTCGCAAGATCACCGAGGCCCCACGCGGGCTCGTACTGGTGACCGGGCCTACTGGTTCAGGCAAGTCCACGACCCTGGCGGCGATGATCGATTACCTGAATAGCCACAAGCACCATCACATCCTTACCATCGAGGACCCGATCGAGTTCGTCCATGAACCGCGCAAATGTCTGATCAACCAGCGCGAGGTGCACCGCGACACCCAAGGTTTTTCCACGGCCCTGCGCTCGGCCCTGCGGGAAGACCCGGACGTGATCCTGGTGGGGGAAATGCGTGACCTGGAAACCATTCGCCTGGCGCTGACCGCCGCTGAAACCGGGCACTTGGTGTTTGGTACGCTGCACACCACATCGGCAGCCAAGACCATTGACCGGGTGGTGGATGTGTTCCCCGGCGACGAAAAGTCCATGGTTCGCTCGATGCTGTCGGAGTCGCTTCAAGCGGTGATCTCCCAGACGCTGGTCAAGAAGATCGGTGGCGGCCGGGTCGCTGCACACGAAATCATGCTCGGCACCTCGGCGATCCGCAATCTTATCCGGGAAGACAAGATCGCGCAGATGTATTCGTCGATCCAGACCGGCGGCTCGCTGGGGATGCAGACGCTGGACATGTGCCTGAAAGAGTTGGTGAACAAGGGGCTGATCAGCCGCGAACATGCGCGGGAGCGGGCGCGTACGCCGGATAACTTTTAGAGATGTGGTGCTTTTGCAGGCCTCATCGCGAGCAAGCTCGCTCCCACACTTGATCTTCAGTGACCACAGAAATTGTGTTCGCCGCAAATCAAATGTGGGAGCGAGCTTGCTCGCGATGAGGCAGTCAGTTGCAACACAAATGCTGGCTCAGCGCTGAACCACCCGCATCGCACCCGGCTCTTTCGGCAGCACCCGCTTGGCAACCACGTAATGGGTGTTCCAATACGGCTTGTTCAGCGTGTCGATGGTCACCGACTTGCCCCGCCGTGGCGCGTGGATGAAGCGGTCGTTGCCCAGGTAGATCGCCACGTGGTTGACCCGGCGGCTCTTGAGCTTGAAGAAAATCAGGTCGCCAGGCTTCAAGTCCTTGCGCTCGACTTTCTCGCCATGACCGGCAGCCATCGCATTGGAGGTGCGCGGCAGGTCGAACGTGGCGTCGTTGAAGGCGTACTTCACCAAACCGCTGCAATCGAAACCTTTGCTTGGGCTGCTGCCGCCCCAGCGGTAAGGTGTGCCCAGTACATTCACGGCGCGGCTCAACACGTTGCTGCTCGCTTTGGTCGCCATGGGCGGAACCAGCTTGCTGTTGGTCGTGCTCAGGCGCTGGGTGCCTGGGTTGTTTTTGCTCCCTGGAGCAGAAACATGGGATTTCGGGGTGTAGCCGTTGACGTTGGGAAGACGTTGCTCACGATTGGTGGCGTGGGCGGCCAGTGGCAATAATAGGCAGATGGTCAGCCATGTCTTGAAAAATGGACGCATTAGGCAAGGCTCATAAAGGTTAGCGCGCAACTTTATAACAGCTTTTTTCGCCGTTTCGAGGCCGTTTGTCGATCCGGAACCCAGCCTGAACCCTGCACAATTGCGACAATTGACCCAATTGTCCGACAAGACCCCCATAACACGGGCGTTTCACAGGTCCGAGTCGCTCAGGACCGCTTGTCGGCGAGACACAAAAAAGTCACAAAAAGTCCGAACAAATTTTTCTATCGAGGCAAAAGAGGCCATTCATGAACAGCTATCAGCAGGACGCAACCCGTGACACCCATAGCAAAGTGATCGGGTATCTGCTCTGGATTTTCGGCTTCACCGGTGCGCACCGTTTCTATTACGGCAAGCCGGTGACTGGCACGATCTGGTTCTTCACCTTCGGCCTGCTGGGCATCGGTTGGTTGATCGACCTGTTCCTGATCCCGGCCATGGACCGCGAAGCGGATCTGCGTTTCACCCCGGGACCTATCGAATACACCGTGGCGTGGATTCTGCTGACCTTCCTCGGCGTCTTGGGCGTGCATCGCATGTATCAGGGGAAGTGGCTCAGCGGGATTATCTATCTGCTGACCGGCGGGGTGTTTTTCCTGGGTGTGCTGTATGACTTCTGGACGCTGAACGACCAGGTGTCGATTCGTAATGCGCAGAAGCGTGGGGCTTTTCACTAAGACCGAGTTGCCTGCATCGCGAGCAAGCTCGCTCCCACACTGGATCGGAGGTGTTCACATATCCTGTGTTCACCGAGATCCCTGTGGGAGCGAGCTTGCTCGCGATAGGAGCGACGCGGTTTTTCAGGCCTGGTGGGTAATCCGCCCATCCATCAGCGTATAGCGCACCACCCCCGGCAGGCTGTGACCGAGGAACGGGCAGTTGTCGCCCTTGGAGCGCCAGGCTTCGCCAGCCACGGTGGACGCGGCGGGGTCGAACAGCACCAGGTCCGCCGCCGCACCCACGGCCAGTTTCCCGACCGGCAATTGCAGGGCCTGGGCCGGGCCGGCGCTCAGGCGCGCCAGCAAGGTTGGCAAGTCCAGCAAGCCGTCCTCCACCAGCGTCATGGCCAGCGGCAACAGCAGTTCAACGCTGCTGATGCCCGGTTCGGTGGCGCCGAAGGGTGCCAGCTTGGCGTCGCGCTCGTGGGGCTGGTGATGGCTGGAAATGGCCGAGATCACCCCGGACTTCACCGCCTCGCGCAAACCTTCGCGGTCGGCGCGGGTGCGCAGCGGCGGCTGGACGTGATAGACGCTGTTGAAATCGATCAGCGCCTCATCGGTCAGGATCAACTGATACAGCGCCACGTCGGCGGTCACCGGCAAGCCGCGGGCCTGGGCCTGGGCGATCAGCGCCGCGCCACGGGCGCTGGTCAGTTGGCTGAAGTGGGCGCGCACGCCGCTTTGTTCCACCAGCAGCAGGTCCCGGGCCAGGGCCACGGTCTCGGCCGTTTCCGGAATGCCCGGCAGGCCGAGGAAGCTGGCGGTCGGGCCTTCATGGGCGAGACCGCCTTCGGCCAGGTCGTGATCCTGGGAATTGAAGATGACGGTCAGGCCGAAAGTCGCCGCATATTCCAGTGCGCGACACAGCGTACGGGTGTTGCGGAAGCTGTTCAGGCCATTGCCGAACGCCACGCACCCGGCATCACGCAGGGCGATCAGCTCGGCCAATTGCTCGCCATCGAGGCCTTTGCTCAGTGCGCCAATCGGGAAAACCTTGGTGTTGCCGGCTTCGCGGGCGCGGTCGAGGATCAGTTCGGCCACGGCCGATGTGTCCAGCACCGGTTTGGTCTGCGGTGGGCAGCACAGGCTGGTCACGCCACCGGCGGCGGCGGCGCGGGTTTCGCTGACGATGCTGCCTTTGCGGCTGTAGCCCGGCTCGCGCAGGGCGACGTTGAGGTCCACCAGGCCAGGGGCGGCGACCAGGCCTTGGGCGTCGAGGGTCTCGACCGCCGCGAAGCCTGCCGGCGCCGCGCCAAGGGCGACGACCTTGCAGGCATCGATATGAATGTCGGTCACTTGATCCAGGCCGCTGGCCGGATCGATCACGCGTGCGCCGAGAATGCTGAGCTTCACTGGGCGTTCTCCTGGTCAAATTGGCGCTGGGCCGTTTGCCCGCTCATGGCCATGGACAGCACGGCCATGCGGATGGCGATGCCGTAGGTCACTTGGTTGAGGATCACCGAATGCGGCCCGTCGGCCACCGCCGACTCGATCTCCACGCCGCGGTTGATCGGCCCCGGGTGCATGACGATGGCATCCGGCTTGGCCCCGGCCAGGCGCGCGGTGGTCAAGCCGAACAAGCGGTAGAACTCGCCTTCGCTGGGCAGCAGGCCGCCGGTCATGCGTTCGCGTTGCAGGCGCAGCATGATCACCACGTCCACATCCTTCAGGCCTTCGGTCATGTCGGTGTAGACCTTCACACCGTATTGCTCGACGCCGATGGGCAGCAGGGTTTTCGGCGCGATCACGCGGATGTCCGGGCAGCCGAGGGTCTTGAGGGCCAGCATGTTCGAGCGGGCCACCCGCGAGTGCAGGATGTCGCCGACGATGGCCACCGACAGGTTCTCGAAGCTGCCCTTGTGCCGGCGGATGGTCAGCATGTCCAGCATGCCCTGGGTCGGGTGGGCGTGACGGCCGTCGCCGCCGTTGATGATCGCCACTTGCGGGCACACGTGTTCGGCAATGAAGTGCGCTGCACCGGAATCACCGTGGCGCACGACGAACATGTCGGCGGCCATGGCTTCGAGGTTACGCAGGGTGTCGAGCAGGGTTTCACCCTTGCTCGCCGAGGACGTGGAGACGTTGAGGGTGATCACGTCCGCCGACAGCCGCTGGGCCGCCAGTTCGAAGGTGGTACGGGTGCGGGTGGAGTTTTCGAAGAACACGTTGCACACGGTCTTGCCGCGCAGCAACGGGACTTTCTTCACCGCACGGGCGCCAACTTCGAGGAACGAGTCGGCGGTGTCGAGGATTTCTGTCAGCAGCTCGCGGCGCAGGCCGTCGAGGGACAGGAAGTGCCGCAGCTGGCCCTGATCGTTGAGCTGCAGCGGGCGCTTGGTTTCGAGAGGCGTCATCGCGATGGACTCTTACAAGGGCAGTTAAAGGGCAAGGTCTTGCAGTTCGAGTTGCAGCGGCGACGGCCCGGAGAGCTTGACCCGCTCATGGGCGGCCAGCGTCAGTGTCGCGCCGACCACGTTCGGCCGGATCGGCAGCTCGGCGGCGTCCAGGTCCAGCAGGCACACCAGCGTCACGCTGGCCGGGCGGCCGTAATCGAACAGTTCGTTCATGGCGGCGCGGATGGTCCGGCCGCTCATCAGGACGTCGTCGATCAGCACCAGGTGCTGGCCTTCGATCTCGAATGGCAGGGCCGAGGGGCGCACTTGCGGGTGCAGGCCGTTCTGGCTGAAGTCGTCGCGGTAGAAGGACACGTCCAGGGTACCCAGCGGCGAATCGCTGCCCAGTTCATCGAGCAAGGCCTGGGCAACCCAGACGCCGCCAGTGCGGATGCCGATGTAGCGCGGTTCGCTGATGCCGCGTTGTTCCAGGTGCGCCGTAAGACGGATCGCCATCTGGCTGATCAGTTCGGCGGGATTGGGCAGGCTCATGCTGGCTCCTTCAGGTTTCCGGGTCGGTGCTCGTGACTCGGTTTATCGCTAAAAGAAAGCGCCTTGGCGGCGCTTTCAAAAAATCAGGTTTCGAACAGGGCGGTATTGGCATCGAGCCAGCCCTGCAACAGCAGGGCGGCGGCGATGGCGTCCACCGGGTTGTCGCGGTAACTGCCTTTCTGCCCGCCGCGCACCAGGCGTTCGCCCTTGGCCTCGAAGGTCGTCAGGCGCTCATCATGGGTATAGAAGGGCAGGTTGAAGCGGCCGTTGAGCCGGCGGGCGAACTTTTCGGCGCGCAGGCACATGTCGCTGGGCGTGCCGTCCATGTTCAGCGGCAGGCCGACCACCACGGCGTCGGGTTTCCATTCCTTGATCAGCGCTTCGACCTGGTTCCAGTCCGGAACGCCATTCTGCGCCTTCAAGGTGCACAGCTCACGGGCCTGGCCGGTAATGACCTGGCCGACCGCAACGCCGATCTGTTTGGTGCCGTAATCGAAGCCCAGCAGCAAGCGCAAGGCCATCAGGCGTGTCCCGCCTGGCTGGTGAGCAGGCTGAGGTTGACACCCAACCGGCTGGCCGCCGCTTCCAGGCGCAGTTCGCTGCTGGTATTGAAGAGGATGTCGGCGTCGAACGGGCAGGTCAGCCAGGCGTTATCCGCCAGCTCGGCTTCCAGTTGCCCGGGTTCCCAACCGGCATAGCCGAGGGCAATCAGGCTTTTTTGCGGGCCGACGCCGTCGGCGATGGCGAACAGCACGTCCTGGGAGGTGGACAGCGACACACCGTCCAGGTCCACCGTGGCCTGGAATTTGGGGCCCGACGGATGGAGCACGAAACCGCGATCGGTCTGCACCGGGCCACCCATGAAAATCGGCACATGCTGGCACAGCAGTGGCGGTTCGACCTCGGGGCGCAATTGCTCAAGGATGTCCGCCAGGTTCAGCTCCTGCGGGCGGTTGACCACCAATCCCATGGCCCCGTTCGCCGTGTGCTCGACGATGTAGGTCAAGGTGTGGGCAAAGTTCGGATCGGCCATGTGCGGCATGGCGATCAGGAAATGATGCTTGAGGTAGGTGGGGCTGACGTTTTTCATAGGCGCTAGTGTGGCGGGGCAGGGCCGAACTGACAAGCCAGGAAATGCCTGAGACTGTCACCGATCCCCTGTGGGAGCGAGCTTGCTCGCGATAGCAATTGATCATTCAACACAGAGGTCGACTGACCGTCCGCTATCGCGAGCAAGCTCGCTCCCACAAGGGAATTGGGTGGTTATCAGTTACTGGACAGCCGATCACCGCGGGCAAACTTCCAGGTGCGGATGATTTCCAGGCGGTCGATGTCCGACAGGTCCCCGGTGAACGGCGCGAACGGCGCGGCCAGGCGTACGATCCGCTGGGCGGCCTGGTCCAGCAGGGGTTGGCCGGAGGATTCGAGCACCAGCACCTCGTACAGCGAGCCGTCGCGGTTGATCGAGACCATTAGCCGCAGGTTGCCGTAGATCTGTTTGCGCCGGGCTTCCTCGGGGTAATTGAGGTTGCCGATGCGCTCGACCTTCTTGCGCCACTCATCCTTGTACCAGGCACCCTTGTCGCGCATGGTCGAAGCGGCACTGAGGCGGTGAATGCGCGGACGCTTGGCGTACAGCTGTTGCTCCTGGGCCAGCTCGGCTTCCAGGCTGGCGATGTCGCTGGAAAGCTGCGAGCTGTCGAAGGTCGGCTCAGGCGCCTTGGGCTTCGGATCGGGCTTGACCTCTTCCTTGACCGGGGCCTTTTTCGGCTTCGGCGCCACGGTGGTCACGGCAGCCTTGGGCGCCGTCTCCTGAACCTCCGGCTTGGCGGCCGGCGGTGGGGTGATCTTCTGGACTTTGTTGTCCTGGAACGGCGCGATCTCGGTGGTCTTGGGCGTTGCTTTCTTTTCCAGGGTGCCGCTGCCTTGCTGGTTTTCCTGGGCGAGAAAGTCGGCCTTCCTGGGCTTGGTCTCGCTCTTAAACGTCGCCAGGGTAATTTCCAGGGTCTGGCTGATCTGCTTGGGCTCGACCGTGGCAAAGCCGACGCCCAGCAGCACGGCCAGGTGGACCAGGGCCGCCAGGAACAGGGTAAAACCGAGACGATCGGCCGCGCGCACGCCACGATGGGCGAGCTCTAGGGGCAGATCGGACGGGAGTGTCATGGCAAAAAAACCAACATCGCGGGTTTCACAGGCCGGGCATGATAACGCAATGTTGGTTTTTAGCTTCAAGCCTCAAGCTGCAAGCGACAAGCTGCATCAAACTTGTCGCTTGTGACTTGCCGCTTGCAGCTGCTTCTCGATGGCATCCATCAGCATCCCGCCGATGTCGGTGCCGAAGGCATTGTCGATTTCGCGGATGCAGGTCGGGCTGGTGACGTTGATTTCCGTCAGGTGCTCGCCGATCACGTCCAGGCCGACGAACAACAGGCCTTTTTCCCGCAGCGTCGGGCCGACCTGGGCGGCGATCCAGCGGTCCTTGTCGGTCAGCGGACGGGCTTCGCCACGACCACCGGCCGCCAGGTTGCCACGGGTTTCGCCGGCCGCCGGGATGCGCGCCAGGCAATAGTCCACGGGCTCGCCGTCGATCATCAGGATGCGTTTGTCGCCGTCGATGATGGCCGGCAGGTAGCCCTGGATCATGATTTGCTGCTTGCCGTGCAAGGTCAGGGTTTCCAGGATCACCGACAGGTTCGGGTGGCCGGCGGTGTGGCGGAAGATCGAAGAACCGCCCATGCCGTCCAGCGGCTTGAGGATAACGTCGCCGTGATGATCGGCGAATTCACGCAACACGTCCGGACGACGGCTGACGATGGTCGGCGGCGTGCATTGCGGGAACAGCGTGGCGAACAGCTTTTCATTGCAGTCGCGCAGGCTCTGCGGCTTGTTGACCACCAGCACGCCGGCGTTTTCAGCCTGTTCCAGCAGATAGGTGGAGTACACGAACTCCATGTCGAACGGCGGATCCTTGCGCATCAGGATCACGTCCAGGTCGCTCAGCAGTGCATCGCTTTCCTCGCCCAGTTCGAACCATTTCTCCGGGTTGGCGAAGACTTTCAGCGGTTTCATCCGCGCCCGGGCCTGGCCTTCGGCCTGGTAGAGGTCGCGCTGCTCCATGTAGAACAGTTCCCAGCCGCGCTTCTGAGCGGCCAGCAGCATGGCCAGCGAGCTATCCTTCTTGTAGGAAATGCTGGCGATTGGGTCCATGACAATGCCGACGCGTACGCTCATGGCTTGGTTCCTCATAATTTCGATGGGCACAAATGGCGTGAAAAAGTGGCGTCAGAGTGGCGCCCGGAAGATTGGCGGTCAAGGAAAAACCACCGTGCCGAGCGGCTGATAGATCGGCGATGGAGACTGTGCTAAAAAGGCTGCCATGTGACGTGCGGGCCTTGAACATCAAGGGTTTGCGCTGTCGTTCACACTTATGCGTTAAAAACCGGTTCGCAGTGGCAATGGCAGAGCAATCTACGCAGCAGCAACCCAGCGCCTTGAAGGTCATGGTCATCGACGACTCGAAGACTATCCGCCGCACCGCCGAAACCCTGCTGCGCAACGTCGGTTGCGAGGTAATCACGGCGGTCGACGGCTTCGATGCGCTGGCCAAGATCGTCGACCATCATCCAGGCATTATCTTTGTCGACATCATGATGCCGCGCCTGGACGGTTACCAGACCTGCGCCCTGATCAAGAACAACGGGGCCTTCAAGGCGACGCCAGTGATCATGCTGTCGTCCCGCGATGGCCTGTTCGACAAGGCCAAGGGGCGCATCGTCGGCTCCGATCAGTTTCTGACCAAGCCTTTCAGCAAGGAAGAATTGCTGGGCGCGATACAGGCCCATGTCCCGGGCTTTTCCGCTGTCCAGCCGCACCAGGCAAACTCATGACGCTCGGCCTGCGGGCCCGAGGTCTACAGAAAATGGGGAACACCATGGCACGAGTTCTGATCGTCGATGATTCGCCGACTGAAATGTACAAACTGACCGGCATGCTGGAAAAGCACGGTCATCAGGTTCTCAAGGCTGAGAACGGCGCCGATGGCGTGGCACTGGCCCGCCAGGAAAAACCCGACGCGGTATTGATGGACATCGTCATGCCCGGCCTCAACGGGTTCCAGGCCACTCGCCAACTGACCAAGGACCCGGACACCGGGCACATTCCGGTGATCATCATCACCACCAAGGACCAGGAAACCGACAAGGTCTGGGGCACCCGCCAGGGCGCGAGGGATTACCTGACCAAACCGGTGGATGAAGACACCCTGATCGCAACCCTGAACAAAGTACTGGGTTGAACGCACGGCCATGAGCCAATCCCTGACCGCTTTCGAGCTGTTGCTGCGGATCGATCGGCGCTGTCGGTTGCTGGGCGCGGACCTGCCGTCCCAACCGGTCCACCGCGACACCTGGAGCGGTATCGGCTTTCGCCTGGGCGAACACTGGTTCGTGGCGCCCATGGGTGAAGTCAGCGAAGTGCTGCACGAGCCGCGTCACACGCCGTTGCCCGGGGTCAAGCCATGGGTTCGCGGAGTGGCTAACCTGCGCGGGCGTTTGCTGCCGTTGATGGATCTGTGCGGCTTCTTCGGCCATGAACTGTCCAGCGTGCGCAAGCAGCGGCGGGTGCTGGTGGTGGACCATGACGAGGTGTTCGCCGGTTTGCTGGTGGACGAAGTGCTCGGCCTGCAGCATTTTGCCCGGGACGGCCTGGAGTCGGCCCCGGCGAACGACCTCGATGGCCCGGAGACGGCCTTCGTCCAGGGCCGGTTCGAGGGCGAGCGGCAGTGGCAGGTGTTCAGTCCGTTTGCCCTGGCGCGGTCGTCGGGATTCATGGATGTGGCGGTTTAACAGGCCGCAGCGCGGCCCCTGTGGGAGCGAGCTTGCTCGCGATAGCGCCAGTGCAGTCAACATTGATGCAAGCTGTACCGCCGCTATCGCGAGCAAGCTCGCTCCCACATTTGAATGGCGGTGGTTTGGGGTTTTGGGGACAGGCGAGAACCGATGATCAAAGCAAAAACAGGCAAGCCACTGGAAGCGTCGCGCAGTCGTTCGCAGATCATCGTGCTGTTCGTCGCGTTGATTGTCTTCATCATGCTGTTGTTCGCCAACTTCGCGTACCTCAACATCCAGTCCACCTATGACAAGCAATACATCGGGCACGCCGGTGAGCTGCGGGTGTTGTCCCAGCGCATTGCCAAGAACGCCACCGAGGCCGCCGCCGGCAAGGCCGCCGCGTTCAAATTGCTGAGCGATGCGCGCAATGATTTCGCCCAGCGCTGGGGTTATCTGAAGCAGGGCGACCCGGTCACCGGCCTGCCGCCTGCGCCTGCCACCCTGCGTCCGCAGATGCGCGCCGTGCAGCTGGACTGGGAGCGCCTGCTCAAGAACACCGATGCCATTCTTTCCAGCGAACAAACCGTCTTGTCGCTGCATCAGGTCGCGGCGACGCTGGCCGAAACCGTGCCGCAACTGCAAGTCGAATACGAGAAAGTCGTCGAAATCCTCCTGCAAAGGGGCGCACCGGCCCCCCAGGTGGCCATGGCCCAGCGCCAATCGCTGCTGGCCGAGCGGATTCTCGGCGCGGTGAATACCGTGTTGGCGGGGGACGAAAACGCCAGCCAGGCCGCCGATACGTTCGGTCGTGATGCCGCGCGTTTCGGCCAGGTGCTCAACGGCATGCTGCAAGGCGACCCGACCTTGAAGATTTCCCAGGTGCAGGACCGCGATGCCCGGGCGCGCCTGAGCGAAATCAGTGAGCTGTTCGAGTTCGTCTCGGGCTCGGTGGATGAAATCCTCGAGACCTCCCCGGAACTGTTCAAGGTTCGCGAATCGGCGGGCAACATCTTCAACCTGTCGCAAACCCTGCTGGATGAAGCCTCGCACCTGGCTTCGGCGTTCGAAAACCTGGCGGGCGGGCGCTCCGTCAACACCATTGGCGGTTATGTGCTGGGTCTGCTGGCGCTGATGTCGATCATCCTCATCGGCCTGGTGATGGTTCGCGAAACCAACCGCCAGTTGCGCGAAACGGCGGAAAAGAACGAACGCAACCAGAACGCGATCATGCGCTTGCTGGACGAGATCGAAGACCTGGCCGACGGCGACCTGACCGTCACCGCCTCGGTCACCGAGGATTTCACCGGGACCATCGCCGATTCCATCAATTATTCGGTGGACCAGCTGCGCGATCTGGTGGCGACGATCAACCTCACTGCCGGCCAGGTGGCCGCCGCGGTGCAGGAGACCCAGGCCACGGCGATGCACCTGGCCCAGGCGTCCGAACACCAGGCCCAGCAAATTTCCGAAGCTTCGACTTCAATCAATGAAATGGCCCAATCCATCGACCAGGTGTCGGCCAATGCCGCCGAATCGTCGGCGGTGGCCGAGCGCTCCGTGGAGATCGCCAACAAGGGCAACGAGGTGGTGCACAACACCATTCATGGCATGGACAACATCCGCGAGCAGATCCAGGACACCGCCAAGCGCATCAAGCGCCTGGGCGAGTCGTCCCAGGAAATTGGCGACATTGTCAGCCTGATCGACGACATCGCCGACCAGACCAACATCCTGGCGCTCAACGCCGCGATCCAGGCGTCCATGGCCGGTGATGCCGGGCGCGGCTTTGCGGTGGTGGCCGATGAAGTTCAGCGGCTGGCGGAGCGCTCCTCGGCCGCGACGCGGCAGATCGAAACGCTGGTGCGAGCGATCCAGGCCGATACCAACGAGGCGGTGATTTCCATGGAACAGACCACCACCGAAGTGGTGCGCGGCGCCCGGCTGGCCCAGGATGCCGGCGTGGCCCTGGAAGAAATCGAAGGCGTGTCCAAGACCCTGGCGGCGCTGATCCAGAGTATTTCCAACGCGGCGCAGCAACAGACCACCTCGGCGGGCCAGATATCCTTGACCATGAACGTGATCCAGCAGATCACTTCGCAAACGTCCTCGGGCTCCACGGCCACGGCAGAGAGCATCGGCAACCTGGCGAAAATGGCCAGCCAACTGCGCCGGTCGGTGTCAGGGTTCACCTTGCCGGCGGGGCCGGCTGGCGATGAGGACAAGCAGTAACTGACCAGCCCTGCATATTGAAAAAGGGCATGTGGCGAGGAGGCTTTGTGGCGAGGGAGCTTGCTCCCGCTTGAGTGCGCAGCGCTCACAAAGTTCTTGGGGCCGCTGCGCCCGAAGCGGGAGCAAGCTCCCTCGCCACAAAGGCTGATGTAATCCTGCGGCATACGACTGTTGATTTGGAGTGGTTATGGGTGATCGGCACGACTATGTGGCCCTGGAATGGGTCAAGGGCGAGATTGCCGAAACGCTGAAGCAGGCCCACCTGGCCCTCAACCGCCTGGTGGACGATCCGCAGGCAGTGGATGCCCTCGGCCAGTGCCTGGCCTGCATCCATCAGGTCCATGGCGGCCTGCAGATGGTCGAGTTCTATGGCGCGGCGTTGCTCGCCGAGGAAATGGAACAACTGTGCATCGCCCTGCAGGACAACCGTATCGCCCACCGCGACGAGGCCATCAGCCTGTTGCGCCAGGCGCTTGGCCAACTGCCGACTTACCTTGAGCGCGTCCACGGCGCCCGCCGCGACCTGCCGTTGGTGGTACTGCCGTTGATCAACGACTTGCGCAGTGCCCGGGGTGAAGGCCTGTTGTCCGAAACCCGCCTGTTCAGCCCGGAACTGCCAGACATCGCGCCGCTCGACGATGACGCCTTGAAGCGGCTCGAACCGGCCGACCTGCCGAATATCCTGCGCAAGTTGCGCCAGAGCCTGCAAGTCGCGCTGGCGGGATTGCTGCGTGAGCAGGACGACGTCACGCATCTCGGTTACCTGGCCAAGGTCTTCCACCGTCTCGAAGCCCTGTGCGCCGGAGCGCCGCTCAATGCGTTGTGGCAAGTCGCCTCGGCGCTGGTCGAAGGCATGCGCGACGGGCGTATCGCCAACAGTCCGGCGCTGCGCAGCCTGTTCAAGGACGCCGACAAGGAACTCAAGCGCTTGCTGGAGCAAGGCATATCCGGCATCAATCAGCCGGCCCCGCCACACCTGCTCAAGAGTCTGTTGTTCTATATTGCCAAGGCCGAACATCCCAGCGGGCAGATGCAGATCATGAAAGAACGCTACTCACTGGACGATGCGCTGCCCGACAGCGCCATGGTCGACGAAGAACGCGCGCGCCTGGCCGGGCCCGACCGCGATGCCATGCGCTCGGTCCTTGCCGCATTGTGCGAGGAGTTGGTGCGGGTCAAGGAGCGCCTGGACCTGTTCGTGCGCAGCGATCGCCAGCATGCCTCGGAACTGGACAGCCTGCTGGCGCCCTTGCGGCAAATCGCTGACACGTTGGCGGTGCTGGGGTTTGGCCAGCCGCGCAAAGTCATCATCGATCAGTTGGCCGTGGTGCTGAGCCTCGCCCAGGGCCAGCGCGAGCCTGACGATGCGACGCTGATGGACGTCGCCGGCGCCTTGCTCTACGTCGAGGCGACGCTGGCCGGCATGGTCGGCACCGTCGAACCTGAAAGTCGCGAAGACAACCACCTGCCGACGATCGACCTGACCCAGATCCACCAGATCGTCATCAAGGAAGCCCACACCTGCCTGCAACAGGCCAAGGACATGATCGTCGACTACATCGACGCCGACTGGAACAGCGAGCAGCTCACGGAAATGCCCGCGCTGCTGACCCAGGTGCGCGGTGCGCTGGCGATGATCCCGTTGAGCCGTGCCGCCAGGCTGGTGGAGGCGTGCAACGAATTCATCCGCGAGCACCTGCTGCTCGAACATGCCCAGCCAGGGTGGGAGGAGCTCGATCACCTGGCCGATGTGATCAGCGGCCTGGAATATTACCTGGAGCGTTTGGGCGAAGACCCGCTGAAGCCCGCCGAGAGCCTGTTGGACGGCGTCGAGCGCAGCCTGGGCGTCCTCGGTTATTTCCCTGACGAAGCTCGCGTCCCGTTGCTCGATGATGTACTGAGCCCCAACGAAGCCCAGGTCATGCAGGATTTGCAGGAACTGGACGATCCCCAGACCGTGCAGTCATTGGCCGAAGTCCTGGCCAACCCGGTCTCGGCGGTCAACCCGCCGGCGAGGAACATGCCGGGTAGCCTGCTGCCGCCCCCCGTGGATGAAAGCCCGGTGGACGATGAACTGCGCGAGGTGTTCCTCGAGGAGACCGACGAAGTACTGGATGTCTTGCATGAATACCTGCCGCGCTGGACGGCCGACCCCGACGACCACGGCGCCTTGACAGAACTGCGGCGGGCTTTCCATACCCTCAAGGGCAGCGGCCGGATGGTCCGGGCGCTGGTGTTGGGAGAATTGGCCTGGGCGGTGGAAAACCTGCTCAACCGCGTGCTGGAACGCAGTGTCGAGCCGGGCGCTTCGGTCCTGCAGCTGGTTGTTGAGACGGTGCAATTGCTGCCGGGGCTGGTCGCTGAGTTTGCGGCTCATCACCAGCGCCAGCGTGATGATGTCGACCGCCTGGCTGCTCGCGCCCACGGGCTCGCCAAGGGCGGCGATGTCGAAGAGGACGATGAACAGGACGTGGCGGCGCTTGACCCGCTGTTGCTGAAGATCTTCGACAACGAAGCCCAGGGGCACCTCGCTGCGCTCAATCGCTTCCTCGACCAGGCCGCCGAACACCTTCCGCTGCAGGCCAACGACGAACTGCAACGTGCCCTGCACACGCTCAAGGGCAGCGCTTCCATGGCTGGCGTGCTGCCCATTGCCGAGCTCGCCGGGGCGCTGGACGAACTGGCCCGGGAATACAAGGCGCACTTGATCGCCCTGGACCTGGATGAGGTGGAGCTGCTGCTCGAAGGCGAAGGGCTGTTACGACGAGGGCTGCGTCAACTGCACAGCGAGCCGCTGGCGCCGATCTCCGGTGCCGCCGACCTGATCCAGCGCGCCCAGGCACTGATGACCGAGCGCTTGCAAGCGGTCCTCGGCACACCGGACCAAGGCGCGCGGACCAAGCGTGATCCGCAGTTGATCAACAACTTCCTCGCCCAGGGCATGGACATCCTGCTGGATGCTGAAAACCTGCTGCAGCGCTGGCAACAGCATCCTGGCGAAGGCCAGGAGCTCAGCGCGTTGCTCGACGAGTTGACCACCCTGGGCGAAGGCGCGCACCTGGCCGACCTGCACCCGGTGGATGAACTTTGCGAAGCCTTGCTCGACCTTTACGGCGCGGTCGAAGAGAGCAGCCTGGCGGTCAGCGACGCATTCTTCCAGGAAGCGCAACGCGCCCATGAAGCGTTGATCGACATGCTCGACGAACTGGCGGCCGGGCAGGAAGTGCATTCGCAACCCGAGCGGGTGCAGGCTCTTCGCACGCTGCTCCAGGAAAGTCTCGACCCGGCCGCCACGGGGCTGATTCGCAGCGACGGCAGTCGCACCCTGAGCATTCGCGAGCTGGGCCAGGCGACGGCCGAAATGGAACACGGCGCGAGCGCCGATACGTCCGTGGACGATGACATCGCTTCAATCTTCCTCGAAGAAGCGCAGGACATTCTCGAGAGCGCCGCCCAGGCCTTGCAGCGCTGGCTGGCGGATCCGGACAACGGCGCGCCGCTGTCATCGCTGCAGCGGGATTTGCATACCCTCAAGGGCGGCGCGCGCATGGCCGATATCCGGCCGGTGAGTGATCTGGCCCAGGAACTGGAAAATCTCTATGAGGGGTTGGTGGACCGCCGCTACAGCTACAGCGAGGCGCTGGCGCAGTTGCTCAACAACAGTCACGAGCGTCTCGACCTGCTGCTGGGGCAGTTGCAGCAAGGACAACCGCTGGGTGACCCCGTTGCGCTGATCGATGCCCTGCACCGGTTCCGCCAGGACAAGCCGAATACCATCGAGCTGCCGCCGTCCCATCAAGGTGACGCCGCGGGCCATGACCCCGAACTCCTGGAAATATTCCTCGAAGAGGGCTTCGACATCCTCGACAGTTCCGGCGCGGCGTTGCTGCGCTGGCAGGAGGATCCGGCGAACCGCCAGGCCGTGGAAACCCTGTTGCGCGACCTGCATACCCTCAAGGGCGGCGCGCGAATGGTCGAAATCGCGCCCATCGGCGACCTCGCCCATGAGCTGGAAAACCTTTATGAAGGGTTGTCGACAGGACTGCTGCAGCCGAGCCCGGCGCTGTTTACGCTGGTGCAGGGAGGCCATGATCGCCTGGCGCAAATGCTCGACGCCGTTCGCGCCGGCCAGCCGTGTCCGCCCGGTGACCGGCTGATTGCGCGGATCCAGGCGGTCAACCATCCGCAGGTGAGCGAGGCGTCAGAAGACGCTGCCGCGCCGCCAATCGCCCCATCGCCAACGCTGCCTGCGCGAGCCGAACCCGCTACGCCGAGCGACGGCGCTGACATGGTCAAGGTGTCCGCCGAATTGCTCGACGACCTGGTGAACCTGGCCGGCGAGACCTCGATTTTCCGAGGGCGCATCGAACAGCAGGTCAACGACGCGCGCGTGGCGCTGGGCGAGATGGAAACCACCATCGAGCGCATGCGCGATCAGTTGCGGCGCCTGGACACCGAAACCCAGGGACGGATCCTCAGTCGTCAACAAGTGGATGCCGAGCGCCTGGGCTACGAAGAGTTCGATCCGCTGGAAATGGATCGCCATTCGCAACTGCAGCAATTGTCCCGGGCATTGTTCGAGTCGGCCTCGGATTTGCTCGACCTCAAGGAAACCCTCGACCGCAGCAATCACGACGCGGAAAACCTGCTGCAACAGCAAGGGCGCATCAACACCGAGCTGCAGGAAGGCCTGGTGCGTACGCGCATGGTGCCGTTCGAGCGTATGTTGCCGCGCCTCAAGCGCATCGTCCGGCAAGTCGCGCAGGAGCTGGGCAAGGACGTCGAGTTCGTGGTCGATAATGCCGAGGGCGAGATGGACCGCAACGTGCTTGAACGCATGGCCGCGCCTCTGGAACACATGCTGCGCAACGCCGTCGACCATGGCCTGGAGCCGGCTGACGTGCGCATCGCCGCCGGCAAGCCGGCCCGTGGGCGCATCAGTCTCGATTTGTCGCGAGAGGGCGGCGACATCATTTTCGACATCCGTGACGATGGCGCCGGGGTGCCGTTGGACGCGGTGCGGCGCAAGGCAATCAAACGGGGCCTGCTGGCGCCCGACAGCGACATCAGCGACCGTGACGTGCTGCAATTCATCCTCCAGCCGGGCTTTTCCACGGCGGAAAAGATCACCCAGATTTCCGGACGTGGTGTCGGCATGGACGTGGTCCACGAAGAGGTGCGGCAACTGGGTGGCACCATGTCCATCGACTCCACGCCTGGGCAGGGTGTGCATTTTCGCATCCGCCTGCCGTTCACCGTGGCGGTCAACCGCGCGCTGATGGTGCAGTGCCACGAAGACCAATACGCCATTCCGCTGAACACCATCGAGAGCATCGTCCGGGTGTTGCCCGCCGAACTGGATGGCTATTACCAGCTCGATCCGCCGACTTACACCTACGCCGGGCAGCGCTACGAGCTGTGTTACCTGGGTGAGCTGCTGAAAACCGGCGCCCGCCCGAAACTGCTGGGCCAGAGCCAACCCTTGCCGGTGTTGCTGGTGCAGTGCAACGAACGGCATGTCGCGGTTCAGGTCGACGCCACCACCGGCACCCGGGAGATCGTGGTCAAGAGCCTTGGCCCGCAATTTTCGGCGGTGCGGGGCCTGTCCGGGGCGACGATCCTGGGGGATGGGCGAGTGGTGCTGATTCTCGACCTGTTGGCACCGATCCGCGCCTTGCCCCACCAGGTACCGCGTCGCGAAGTGCCGACTGAAGGCGATGGCGAACCGCAACGGCCGCTGCTGGTGCTGGTGGTGGACGACTCCGTGACGGTGCGCAAGGTCACCAGCCGGCTGCTGGAGCGCCATGGCATGCACGTCCTCACCGCCAAGGATGGCGTGGACGCCATGGCCCTGTTGGCCGAACACTCGCCGGACCTGATGCTGCTCGACATCGAGATGCCGCGCATGGACGGCTTCGAAGTCGCCACGCAGGTGCGCAACGACCCGCGCCTGGCGCACCTGCCGATCATCATGATCACCTCCCGCACCGGCCAGAAACACCGCGACCGCGCCATGGCCATCGGCGTCAATGACTACCTGGGCAAGCCGTACCAGGAATCGGTGCTGCTCGACAGCATCGCCTACTGGAGCAAGACCCATGCATGACTTTCACCCTCGTACCAGCCACCTCACCGGGCTGTTGCTGCCATTGGCCGATCGTCATCTGATCTTGCCCAACGTGGCGGTGGCCGAGCTGATCGACTACCAGCGCAGCGCCTTCGATATGGACACGCCACCGTGGTTCCTGGGCTGGGTAAGCTGGCGCGAGCGACAAATCCCGTTGCTGAGCTTCGAGTCGGCCTGCGGCCAGAAAACCGTCATCGGCGAGCGCGCCCGCATCGTCGTGCTCAACGCCCTGGGCGGGCGCCCGGAACTGCGCTTCATCGCTTTGCTGGTCCAAGGTATTCCACGTTCCTGCAAGCTCGACAGCCAGTTGAGCTACGTCGACGTGCCGCTGTGCGGGCTGGAGCAGGCGGCGGTGCAGGTCGGGGAACATGTGGCGAAGGTGCCGGATTTGCTGGCGATGGAAGAGTTGGTGGTTGCTGCGGGGCTGATAAGAAAATAGGCCTGACACCGTAACTGTGGGAGCGGGCTTGCTCGCGAAAGCGGAGTGTCAGACACGTCAATGTTGACTGATATACCGCCTTCGCGAGCAAGCCCGCTCCCACAAGGTAATTATTCAACTTGATATATCGGGTTACCAAAAACCGCGACGAGGGAACGGGTCCCCCTGGGTAAAAACCTGCAAAGCCAGGCGACCTTTCGTGATTGTCTATTTATCGGGAACCCGCTCGACCTTGATGTCATCGATGTCCAGCTTACGGGACACACCAGACTCCCCGAAATCCGTACCGATCACGACATGGGCCCCGGTACCAGAGTAGGAAACCGCAATTAGATCACTCGGGAGCCACGTACCGGTTGGCGTGCTCGGATATATCCAAAAAGCGGAAAAGCCCAGCGATACGTTTGCAGTAACTATGACTCTGATCGTTTCTGCTTCCCCCGCCTCCGGTGGGTGAACGCGGTATCTGAAGGATGTGAGAAGAAAACCTTTGTCTTGCTTTGGTTCTGGAAAGGTAAACATCTTGGCGAGAGATGGCTGAAACGTTGATGGGGGTCTGTATTCCAGCTTGCCGGACCAGAAGGTATTCTTCTTGCCGCCTGGGTCTTGTTCCGACTTGAGCGTCCCATCCAGGGAGCCAATATCATTTTCCCAGCCGTTGCGTTTTCCATCTTCAAAGTCGTGCCCGTATTCGTTGTCGTTCATGGTGTTTCTCTCCAGTCAGCGCTTTTTTGACCTTGCCGAAGAAACCGGACATTAAAGATCGCGGCGCAGCCTATTCGGCGCTGTAACTGGCAGGTTGGCTACTGTCAGGACTGACAGTTTGAAGCCTCAATTCGACCAGCGGTTGTTTATAAAAGGCGTTGGTTTGAGGCTGCTTCGCTAATTCGCTGTAATCACATGGACTCCTGTGGTGCGAGCCTGCTCGTGATGGTGGCAGAACAGTCAGCATGCTTGACCCATCGTCATCGCGAGTAAGCTCGCTTCCACAAGAATTTGTACCCGCTCAGGAATTCGTTACTCCCACCGTAACGATCCGCCGTCGAGCTTGATTGATGCCCGCGCGACAACACTCCTAATGTGACCTCCACGACAGCGAACCCGTGGAGTGGTCATGACAACAACAATATCCCCCGACTCGCGATGGACGCGGCGGCGCAGCGAAAAGCAGCGGCGCCTGGCGTTGGTCAAGGGCCTTGCCGATGGCGTGGTGTTGCCCACCGATAAAATCGTTGCGGCGCTGGAGGCCTTGATCCTGCCCGGCGACCGCGTGGTGTTGGAGGGCAATAACCAGAAGCAGGCGGATTTCCTTTCCCGCTCCCTCGCCAAGGCCGATCCGTCAAAGCTGCACGATCTGCACATGATCATGCCGAGTGTCGGTCGTTCCGAGCACCTGGACCTGTTTGAACGCGGCATCGCCCGCAAGCTCGATTTCTCCTTCGCCGGTACCCAGAGCCTGCGCATCAGCCAGTTGCTGGAAGACGGCCTGCTGGAAATCGGTGCGATCCACACCTACATCGAACTCTACGCCCGGCTGGTGGTGGACCTGATTCCCAACGTCGTGCTCTCGGCCGGTTTCATGGCCGACCGCGCCGGCAATATCTACACCGGCCCGAGTACCGAGGACACGCCCGCGCTGATCGAGCCGGCGGCCTTCAGCGATGGCATCGTCATCGTCCAGGTCAACCAATTGGTGGACGACGTCAGCGAGCTGCCGCGTGTGGATATCCCGGCGTCCTGGGTGGATTTCGTGGTGGTGGCCGACAAGCCGTTCTACATCGAGCCGCTGTTCACCCGCGACCCGCGTCATATCAAGCCTGTACACGTGCTGATGGCGATGATGGCGATCCGCGGGATCTACGAAAAACACAACGTCCAGTCCCTCAACCACGGTATTGGTTTCAATACCGCCGCCATCGAGTTGATCCTGCCGACCTACGGCGAATCCCTCGGCCTGAAAGGCAAGATTTGCCGCAACTGGACGCTCAATCCGCATCCGACGCTGATTCCGGCCATCGAAAGCGGCTGGGTCGAAAGTGTGCATTGCTTCGGCACCGAATTGGGCATGGAAAACTACATCGCCGCCCGGCCCGACGTATTCTTCACCGGCCATGACGGCTCGCTGCGCTCCAACCGCATGGTCTGCCAACTGGCCGGGCAGTACGCGGTGGACCTGTTCATCGGCGCCACCCTGCAAGTGGACGGCGACGGTCATTCCTCCACCGTGACCCGGGGCCGCTTGGCCGGCTTCGGCGGGGCGCCGAACATGGGCCATGATCCGCGCGGTCGTCGTCACGGCACGCCGGCCTGGCTCGACATGCGTCACGGTGACGGTGAAGCGCCGTTGCTCGAACGCGGCAAGAAGCTGGTGGTGCAGATGGTCGAGACGTTCCAGGAGGGCGGCAAGCCGACCTTCGTCGACACCCTCGACGCGGTGGACGTGGCGAAGAAAGCCGGCATGCCGTTGGCGCCGATCATGATCTACGGCGACGACGTTACCCACCTGCTAACCGAGGAAGGCATCGCCTACCTGTACAAGGCCCGCTCTCTCGAAGAGCGCCAGGCAATGATCGCCGCCGTGGCCGGAGTGACGGCCATCGGCTTGCGCCATGATCCGAAAGACACCGCGCGCATGCGCCGCGAAGGGCTGATCGCCTTGCCCGAAGACCTCGGAATCCGCCGCACCGACGCCACCCGCGAATTGCTCGCGGCCAAGAGCGTGGCCGACCTGGTGGAGTGGTCCGGTGGCCTCTACAACCCGCCCGCCAAGTTCAGGAGCTGGTAAATGCGCGCCTTAAATCTGCAACCCAAGCCAATCTCCCTGGCTGAACGTCTGGCCGACCTCGCGGTGGACGCGTTGATCGACGAGGCCGACCTCTCGCCGAAACCGGCGCTGGTGGACCGTCGCGGCAGCGGTGCCCACACCGATTTGCACCTGGGCCTGATGCACGCTTCGGCGTTGTCATTGTGGCCGGCTTTCAAGGAAATGGCCGAGGCCGCCCTCGACTGCGGCGAGATCGGCCTGCCACTGCGCGAAGCCCTCGGCCGGATCGGCCGGGAAGGTGAAGCCGCGATGCTGGTGACCACGGGCGGCGTGAATACCCACCGTGGCGCAATCTGGGCCTTGGGCCTGCTCGTAGCGGCGGCGGCGCTGGAAGCTGAATCCAGTGTTGCCAGTGCCGTCACTTTACGTGCCGCACGCCTGGCCTTGCTCAATGACCGTTATGCACCGCAACCCCTCAGCCATGGCGCCCAGGTCGCCCAACGCTACGGCGTGCGCGGTGCCCGGGAGGAAGCGCAACTGGCATTCCCGGCGGTGACCGGCCTGGGCCTGCCGCAACTCAAGCGCAGTCGCGCGGCGGGTGCGGGCGAACAGAACGCCCGGCTCGATGCCTTGCTGGCAATCATGACCACCCTGGCCGACACCTGCGTGCTCTACCGCGCTGGCGAAGCCGGTTTGCAGGCCATGCAGCACGGCGCCAAAGCGGTGCTCGATGCCGGTGGCAGTGCCAGCCTCGGCGGTCGTCGCCAACTTCATGCGCTGGACCAACAACTGATTGCCTTGAACGCCTCGCCCGGCGGCGCTGCCGACTTGCTCGCCGCCTGCCTGTTTCTCGACCGTATCGAACGCGGCGATGGCCTCTTCCCAGGAGCTTGCTGATGGAAACCTTATCCTTTGAATTCCCCGCCGGGCAGCCGCCACGGGGCCGGGCGCTGGTGGGTTGCGTCGGTTCGGGCGACCTGGAAGTGCTGATCGAACCGGGGCTGGCGGGCAAATTGACCATTCACGTGCAGACGTCGGTCAACGGCAGCGAGCAACGCTGGCAGCATTTGTTCACCCGCATGTTCGACGGCCAGACGCTGCCGGCAATGAGCATCGACATCCATGATTTCGGCGCCACCCCCGGCGTGGTGCGTCTGCGCCTGGAGCAAGGTTTCGAGGAGATCGGCCATGACTGACAGCGCAGCGTTGCTCAACAAGCACAGCTTCGTCGAACTCGGCGCCCGGCAACGGGCCAGGGCCTTGCTCGACGAGGGAACGTTCCGTGAGCTGCTCGATCCGTTCCAGCGCGTCATGTCGCCGTGGCTGCTGCGCCAGGGCGTGGTGCCGCAGAGCGACGACGGCGTAGTGATCGCCAAGGGCAACCTCGACGGTCTGCCGGTTGTCGTGGCCGCCATCGAAGGCGCGTTCCAGGGCGGCAGCCTCGGTGAAGTCGGCGGGGCAAAAATCGCCGGTGCGCTGGAACTGGCGGCTGAAGACAATCGCAAAGGCATTCCGACCTGCGCCGTGTTGCTGCTGGAAACCGGCGGCGTCCGTTTGCAGGAAGCCAACCTCGGGCTCGCGGCGATTGCCGAGATTCACTCGGCAATCGTCGACCTGCGCCAGTACCAGCCAGTGGTGGGCGTGGTCGCCGGCAGCGTCGGCTGTTTTGGCGGCATGTCCATCGCAGCTGGGTTGTGCAGTTACTTGCTGGTGACCCAGGAAGCACGGCTGGGGCTGAACGGCCCGCAGGTGATCGAGCAGGAAGCCGGGATCGACGAATACGACTCCCGCGACCGGCCGTTCATCTGGAGCCTGACCGGCGGCGAACAGCGTTACGCCACTGGATTGGTGGACCGATACGCGGCCGACGATGTCGCGCAGATTCGCCGGCAAGTCAGTGAACTGTTGCACCAGGGTGTGCCCGCCGAACACCGCAGCGGCCAGGCCGAGTTGTTCCTCCAGCGCCTGGCTCGCTTGGACACCGACGTGCAAATCGAACCGGCAGCGGTTCGCCAGCTGTATCAGGGAGAACGTCCATGACTTCGTATTCATTGAGAGGCCTGCGCTGGTTCGAGGCCCTGAGCGGTGGCGCCGAGGCGTTGGCCGGCCTGCCGGCTTCGCTGAAAGTCGCCGATGTCCAACTGGGCGAACAAACCGCGCGCCTGCTCGCCGTGGTGGCCGATCCCGCCAACCGTTTTCCTCGAGCACGCAACGGCGAAGTCGGCTTGCTCGAAGGCTGGGGCCTGGCCAAGGCGGTGGACGATGCCATTGAAGCCGACCGCAATGCACCGCGTAAACGCGCATTGATTGCCATCGTCGACGTGCCCAGCCAGGCTTACGGCCGCCGCGAAGAAGCCCTCGGGATTCATCAGGCGCTGGCCGGCGCGGCGGACAGTTATGCCCGCGCCCGATTGGCCGGGCATCCGGTGATTGGCTTGCTGGTGGGCAAGGCGATGTCCGGTGCGTTCCTCGCCCACGGCTACCAGGCCAACCGGTTAATCGCCCTGCGCGACCCGGGCGTGATGGTTCATGCCATGGGCAAGGCCTCGGCGGCGCGAGTGACCCTGCGCAGTGTCGAAGAACTCGAAGCCCTGGCCGCCAGCGTGCCGCCGATGGCCTATGACATCGACAGCTACGCCAGCCTGGGGCTGCTTTGGGAAACCTTGTCGGTGGAACAGATCGAGCAGCCGACGGCGGCGGATCTGGGCCGGGTGATTGATTGCCTGCAACAAGCGATCAATGACCTGGCTGGTGCACCTCGGGATTTGACCAATCGCCTGGGCTCGACCCATCGCGCCGCTTCGAGCACCGTTCGCCAATTGCTGAGGGCGCAGTGGTGAGCACGTTCCTGGCCCATGACCTGCTCTGGGGGATGACTGCCTCGCAGTTGCCTGCGGATGCGCCGGGCTGGGCCGTCGAGTCGCTGGACCTCGGGCAACCGGTGGTGGTGCGCCGGGCGTTGTCCTCGCCTGGGCACGTCGCGGTGGGTATACGCGGTCGCTCCCGGGAGCAGCGCTACGCCACATCGATGTCTATAGCTGCGATCCAGCGCCGGGTGCGCCCGGAAGACCTTTGCCATGTCGAATCCCGTCGTGACCTGCCGGCATTGATAGCCCTGGCGCAGCTGCGACCCTTGCTCGACGCCGGTGGTTGGAGCTGGGGCGTGGGCGGCAGCGCCGGGTTCGAATTGGCCACGGGTGTCGAGGCATTGCATGAACGCAGCGACCTGGATTTGATCCTGCGCACGCCGCGGCGTCTGGGTCGTCTCCAGGCCAAGGAAGTGCTGGCGCTGCTGGATGCCTCGGTCTGCGCCGTGGACATGCAGTTGCAAACGCCTTGCGGTGCCGTGGCCCTGCGCGAGTGGGCGGGTTCGTCGCGTCGGGTCTTGCTCAAGGATGATGTCCAGGCGCGCCTGGTGAATGACCCTTGGCAATCGTCACTGGAGCAGGTCGCGTGAGCAGCCTCTTCGTCTTCCCCGGCCAGGGTGCGCAGCGCGTGGGCATGCTCCATGGCTTGGCGCCGCTGATCCTCGACGAGGCGGGGGATGTGCTGGGTGAAGACGTCTTGCGATTGGACAGTGCCGAGGCCTTGCAATCGACGCGCGCCGTGCAGCTGTGCCTGCTGATCGCTGGCGTGGCGGCGGCTCGTCGACTGCTGGAGCAGGCCCCCGCGCCGGATTACGTGGCGGGGCTGTCCATCGGCGCGTATCCGGCGGCGGTCGTGGCCGGTGCGCTGGACTTTGCGGATGCGCTGCGATTGGTCAGCCTGCGCGGCGAACTGATGCAGCAGGCCTACCCGCAAGGCTACGGCATGACGGCGATCATCGGCCTGGACCTCGCCGCCGTGGAAACCTTGCTGGCGCAGGTGCACAGTGAAACAACGCCGGTTTACCTGGCCAATATCAACGCCGACAACCAGGTGGTCATTGCCGGCAGCGACGAAGCCATGGGCCTCGTCGCCGAGAAGGCCCGGCGGCAAGGCGCTGGCAAGGCCTGCCGATTGGCGGTCAGCGTGCCGTCCCATTGCCCGTTGCTGGAGGCACCGGCGCGGACATTGTCCGAGGCATTCGCCAACGTATCGTTGAAGGCGCCGACCCTGGGCTATCTCAGCGGTAGCCGCGCCCGCCCGGTGATCAAGGCCGATGCGTTGCGCGACGATCTCGCGTTCAACATGTGCCGGGTCGTCGATTGGCGCGGCACGGTGCAGAGCGCCTACGAGCGTGGCGTGCGCCTGCAAATCGAATTGCCGCCCGGCGCAGTGCTGACCGGGCTGGCGCGCCGGGTGTTCGAGCAAGGCACCGTCATGGCGTTCGACGGCGCGCGGCTCGACACGCTGCAAGCGCTGCTGCATGAGGAGGGACTCCGCCAACCCTAGACACCGACTCAAGCTGGCGAAGCACAAAAACAACAACTTCGACGATGCATTTTGAGGACTACGACAATGATTATTTACGGTGTGGCGTTTCTGGCCTTTTGTACCCTGGCGGGTATTTTCATCGGTGAGCTGCTGGGCAAGCTGATTGGCGTGCCGGCCAACGTCGGCGGCGTCGGCATTGCGATGCTGCTGTTGATCGGCCTGGGCAGTTACCTGAGCAAGCGCGGCCTGTTCAAGGGCAAGTCCGAAGCCGGCGTGGAATTCTGGAGCGCCATCTATATCCCGATCGTGGTGGCGATGGCGGCACAGCAAAACGTTTATGGCGCGTTGAAGGGCGGGCCGATGGCGATCCTGGCCGGAACCCTGGCGGTAGTGATTGCCTTTGCGTTGGTGCCGGTGCTGGTGCGCATCGGCAACAAGGACCCTCAATCCAACGTGTCCGTGAAAACGGTAGGGTGACCGCCATGTACGAATCCATGATGAAAGTCATCACCGGCTACGGCCTGATCAGCGGTTTCGCCATTGTCGGCATCACGATGTGGGTGTCCTACTGGATCAGCAATACGTTCACCAAAGGTCGCTTGCACGGTTCGGCCATCGCCATCCTGCTGGGGCTGGTGCTCTCATACATCGGCGGGGCCATGACGGGCGGGCAGAAGGGCGTGGTGGACATTCCGTTGCTGTCCGGGATTGGTCTGCTGGGCGGTGCGATGCTGCGGGACTTCGCCATCGTCGCCACGGCGTTCGGCGTCAGTATAGAAGAACTCAAACGCGCCGGTTTCGTTGGCGTGCTGGCCTTGTTCGTCGGGGTCGGGACTTCATTTATTGCCGGTGTCGGCGTGGCGATGGCCTTCGGGTATACCGATTCGGTGAGCCTGACCACCATCGGTGCCGGGGCGGTGACCTATATCGTCGGGCCGGTGACCGGGGCAGCGATTGGCGCCAGCTCCGAGGTGATGGCGCTGTCCATTGCCGCCGGGCTGATCAAGGCGATCCTGGTGATGGTGGCGACGCCGTTCGTGGCGCCGTTCATCGGCCTCAACAACCCGCGTAGTGCGGTGATCTTCGGCGGGTTGATGGGCACTTCCAGCGGCGTGGCCGGTGGCTTGGCGGCGACCGATCCGAAGCTGGTGCCTTATGGTTGCCTGACGGCTGCGTTTTATACGGCGCTTGGGTGCTTGTTGGGGCCTTCGTTGTTGTTTTTGATCATGCGTGGGTTGATGGGGTAGGGCTTAGGCTCTTCGCTAACCGCGCTGGCACCTTCGCGAGCAGGCTCGCTCCCACATTGGATTGGGTTCACAAATCCCCTGTGGGAGCGGGCTTGCTCGCGAAGGGCGCGACTCGGTCTCAAGCCTGGCGATTGGCATACATCCGGCACTCCGCCAACAGCGCCAGCAGGTTCGGATCGCGCTCCTTGGCCTTCAGGAACACCACGCCGATGTGCTGCTGCAACCGGTACTTTTCCTGCAACGGGATCAGTTTCACCCGGTTTTCGTAGACCGCCGCGATCCTGCCCGGCAGCAGGGCATAACCCACCCCGGAACTGACCATGCTCAGCAGGGTGAAAATGTCATTCACCTGCATCGCCACCTTCGGCTCGAACCCCGCCTGCTTGAACACCCGATTGCCGTCCTGGTGCGTGGCGAAGCCCTGGGTCAGGGTGATGAAGGTTTCGTTGCGCACTTCGGCCAGGTCGACTTCGCTGCGCTGGGCGAAGGGTGAGTCGGCCGGCGTGGCAAGGAAGATGTCATCGGAAAACAGCTGGATCTGTTCGCAGTCCGGGTCGTTGACGCTGTCGTCCAGCGACACCAGGATTGCATCGACTTCCATGTTCTTGAGCTTGTACAGGAGGTCGATGTTGGAACCCATGATCAGGTCGATATTGAGTTCGCTGCGGCGGATCTTCAGGCCCATGATCAGCTGCGGCACGGTCTTGACCGTCAGCGAATACAGCGAGCCAAGCTTGAAGCGCTCGGCGGAAAAACCAGCCGCCTCGCGGGTCAGGCGCACGCTTTCGATCACGTCCTGGATCAGTTTCTGCGCTCGCTCTTCCAGCACATAGGCGCTTTCCAAGGGGGTGAGGTTGCGGCCCTCGTGCTTGAACAACGGGCAACGCAGGGCGCTCTCCAGCGAATGAATGGCCCGGTGCACGCTGACGTTACTGGTCTGCAACTCGGCCGCCGCCCGCGCGAGGTTACCGGTGCGCATGAAGGCCAGGAACACCTCGAGTTTCTTCAGGGTCAATTCTTCGTCGATCAGCATGGGGGGCGGACTCTTATTCGTATGGGCTGATTGTGCCCCATGTCTTCCTGGCGACGCGATTTATGTGGCTGGGAAGCTTTTGTGGCGAGGGAGCTTGCTCCCGCTGGGTGGCGAAGCCGCCCCAAGAATCTTGTGAGCGCTGCGCACTGGAGCGCCAGCCCGGTCAAGCGGGAGCAAGCTCCCTCACCACGGGTTTGTGTCTAGCACGGGTACAAACCATTGCACTTTGCCCCGCCAAGCCTGAGCCTTGGCGCCAGTTTCGGAATATGGAGTGGGATTGGATGTATCACGGGGAACGACTCAACGCCTGGACGCACCTGGTGGGGGCGGTCGCGGCGTTTATTGGCGCGGTGTGGTTGCTGGTGATTGCCGGGATGGCGGGCGATCCGTGGAAGATCGTCAGCGTGGCGATCTACGGGTTCACCTTGCTGGTGCTGTACAGCGCCTCGACGGTGTACCACAGCGTGCGTGGGCGCAAGAAAGCGATCATGCAAAAGGTCGATCATTTTTCGATCTATCTGCTGATCGCCGGCAGCTACACGCCGTTCTGCCTGGTGACGCTGCGCGGGCCGTGGGGCTGGACCTTGTTCGGGATCGTCTGGGGGCTGGCCGTGATCGGCATCCTCCAGGAAATCAAGCCACGCTCCGAAGCACGGATCCTGTCGATCGTCATTTATGCGGTGATGGGCTGGATCGTCCTGGTGGCGGTCAAGCCGTTGCTGGCGGCGCTGGGCAGCGCCGGGTTCGCCTGGCTGGCTTCGGGCGGCGTGCTTTACACGGTGGGCATCATTTTTTTCGCCCTCGACCAGCGCCTGCGCCATGCCCATGGCATCTGGCACCTGTTTGTCATCGCTGGCAGCCTGCTGCATTTCGTCGCGATCCTGTTCTACGTGCTTTGAGCACCTGCAAACAGACGATCCAGTTGTGCCTGGGCCTGGCTGGCGAAGATCTCCAGCAAGGCGCCCATCGTATGGGCCGGGGCCTCGTTGGCCCGGGTCACCGCGTAGAGGGAAATGGGCAGCGGCGGCGACAAGGGCCGGATGGCCGTGCAGGAGCGCGAAGCGCCTAAAGCCGTGAACGGGTCGATCACCGCCAGCCCGGCGCCGGACTCGACCATGGCCCGGGCCAGTGAATAGGTCTGTACGGAAATGCTGACGCGTGGCGGTGGTTCCACCGACTTGAGGTAGCCGTCCAGCCTGGCTGACAGCGGGTCGGTGCTGGACAGGCCGATCAACGGCGCGCCGGCCAGGGCCTGCAACGGCATGGGCGTGCCGATCGCCGCCTCGGGCCAATGGCCGCTGGGGGCCAGGGCAACCAACACCCCGCTGGCCAGGGGCTGGGCCTTGAGGCCGGGGTGATCGGGCGGTTGCAGGGTCAGGGCGACGTCGATTTCGCGCATCAGCAGGTTCTGCGTCAGTTCGCGGCTGTGGGCGCTGGATAACTCGCAGATGATGTCCGGGTAACGTTGGGTCCATTGATGAATCGCCGTCGGCAGCAATGACAGCGCCAAGGCCGGCGTGGCGCCGATCCGCAGGCTGTGCCCCGGCTCGCGGCGCAGGCTCTGGGCCAGGCGCCGCACGCCTTGCAGGCTTTCGCTGACCTTGTCTACTTCGCGCTCCAGCTCCAGCGCTTCGGGCGTGGCCTGCAACTTGCCGCGCACCCGCAGGAACAGCGCAAAGCCCAACTGCTGCTCGGCATGCTGCAACACCTTGGTCACCGCCGGCTGGGAGACATGCAACAACTGCGCGGCGCCGCTGATGGAGCCGGTCTGGCGGATGGCCTGGAAAATCTCGATATGACGAAGGCGCATGGCGAGTCCATAACCTTTGTTTATAGGAGACCCATCTTTATTCATTGTTCGAACGCTGTCATCCGATCCTAACCTTGGGCCATTCAAAACAGGTGCGAGACGGACATGGCTCAGCGGGTTTGCATCATCGGTGGCGGCGTGATCGGGCTGGCGACGGCTTATGCGCTGGTTCGCGAAGGCGTCGACGTCACGCTTGTCGAAGCTCGGGACGCGTTGGGCAGCGAAACCAGCTTCGCCAATGGCGGGCAGTTGTCCTATCGCTACGTCACGCCGCTGGCGGATGCCGGGGTGCCGTGGCAAGCCCTGGGCTGGATGTTGCGCGCGGATTCGCCGCTGAAGTTGCGCCCGCGCCTCGACCCGGGCCAATGGCGCTGGATGGCGGCATTCATCGGGGCGTGCCGGACCTCGGTCAACCGCCGCAACGGTGAGCACCTGTTGCGCCTGGCGTTGCTGAGCCAGGCGACATTGCAGACTTGGCGCGAAGAGGATCGCCTCGACGGCTTCGACTGGCGGCGCAACGGCAAGTTGGTGACGTTTCGAAATGCCGGCCATTTCGAGCACGCCCGCCGGCGCCTGTCTGACCTTGATCATCAACAAGTACTGGGCCCCGAGGAGTGCGCGAGCCTGGAGCCGGCACTGGCTGACGTGCCGTTCGTGGGCGGGATCTATACGCCGGACGAGGAGGCCGCCGATTGCCATGCGTTCTGCCTGCAATTGGCGGCGCGGCTCCGGGCTTCGGGGCGCTGCGAGTTTTTGCTAGGGCGTGCGGTGACCGCTCTCCATCATGCCAATGGCACGGTGCAGGCAATCGACCTGGGCAGACATCGCCTGGACGTAGACGCCTTGGTGATCGCCGCGGGTCATCGCAGCGCAGCGCTCGCATTACCCGGGCTGCGATTGCCGCTGTATCCCCTCAAGGGCTACAGCCTGACGGTACCGATCGAGGCGCGGCACCGGGCGCCGGAGCTGAGCATCACCGACTATGACCGCAAGGTGGTCTACGCTCGCATCGGTGAACAATTGAGGGTGGCGGCGATGGTCGACATTGTCGGTTTCGACCCGGCACCGGACCCCAGGCGCCTGGCCCTTATCCGGCGCCAGGCGATGGACACCTTGCCGCTGGCCGGGAATTACGAACGCGCTATCGAGTGGGCGGGCATGCGTCCGGCCACGCCCAGCGGCGTCCCCCTGATTGGTGCCACCGGCTACCGCAACCTGTGGCTCAACCTGGGCCATGGTGCCTTGGGCTTTACCCTGGCCTGCGGCAGCGGCCGCTTGCTCAGTGAGCTGATCCGCCAACGTACACCTTCCATCGATATGCGAGGCCTCACGCCCCCCGCCGCCTGACCCACCCGCAACGGAGAATAACAATGCAAAAAATCACGTTGATCGGCTGTACCCTGAGCCTGCTGCTGAGCGCTGCGGCATTCGCCAATGAAGCGCCGCCGGCCGGCACGCTGGGCAAGATCGCCAGCAGCAAGAGCATCACCCTGGGCTATCGCGACGCCTCGGTGCCGTTTTCCTACGTCGCGGACAACAGCGGCAAGCCGATGGGCTATTCGGTGGAGCTGGCAAGCAAGATTGTCGCGCGCATCCAGCAGCAACTGGCGTTGCCGCAACTGAACGTGAAGTACAACCTCGTCACGTCCCAGACACGCATCCCGCTGGTGCAGAACGGCACCGTGGACCTGGAGTGCGGTTCCACCGGCGTGACCGCCGAGCGGCAGAAGCAAGTGGCGTTTTCCTACGGTTTCATTTACGTGAAGGGTCAGTTGCTGACCGCCAAGGACAGCGGCATCCACAGCTTCGCCGACCTGCGTGGCAAGAACGTGGTGACCACCGCCGGCACGACCAATGAGCGGTTCCTGAAAAGCTACAACCAGGACAACAAGGTCGATATGTTCGTGATCAGCGCCAAGGACCACGGCGAAGCCTTCCAGATGCTGGAAACAGGGCGGGCGGTGGCGTTCTACATGGACGACGCGCTGCTCTACGGCGAACGAGCCAAGGCTCGCGACCCGCACAAATGGGTGGTGGTCGGGGAGGAACAGTCGCGGGAAATCTACAGTTGCATGGTACGCAAGGACGATCCGCAATTCCTCGCACTGGTCAACGCAACCCTGGCGGACCTGTACAAGTCAGGGGAAATCAACGCGATCTACGACCGCTGGTTCCAGCAGCCGATCCCGCCCAAGGGCCTGAACCTGGAGTTCCCGATGACCAGCGAGTTGAAAGCGATCATTGCCAAGCCGACGAGTGAGCCGGTGCAGTAGGTCGCACGGACATCCACGATCTACTGTGGGAGCGGGCTTGCTCGCGAAGGCGGTATGTCAGCAAACATCAACATTGACTGACACACCGCCTTCGCGAGCAAGCCCGCTCCCACAGGGGAGTTACATCAGACTTTCAGAAATCCCCCCACAACTGCTGCGCCACCGCCAACGCCACCACCGGCGCGGTTTCGGTACGCAGCACGCGGGGGCCGAGGCGGGCGGCGTGGTAGCCGGCGGTCTTGGCCTGCTCGACTTCGGCATCCGACAACCCGCCTTCGGGACCGATCAGGAACGCCAGGGTCGAAGGCTTGGCATGGCTGACCAGTGGATCGGCCACCGGGTGCAGCACCAGCTTCAATTCGGCCTCGGCCTGCTTCAACCAGTCGGCCAGCAACAGTGGCGGATGGATCACCGGCACGGTGGAGCGCCCACATTGCTCGCAGGCGCTGATCGCCACCTGGCGCCAATGCAGCAGGCGCTTGTCGGCGCGCTCGTCCTTGAGACGTACTTCGCAGCGCTCGGTGAAGATCGGCGTGATCTCGCTGACCCCCAGTTCAGTGGCCTTCTGGATCGCCCAGTCCATGCGTTCGCCCCGGGACAGACCCTGGCCGAGGTGGATGCGCAGGGGCGATTCAGGCTGTCCGGCAAACTGCTCGTCGAGTTGCACGCGCACGCGTTTCTTGCCGACCTCGGCCAAGGTGCCGCGGAATTCCTGGCCGGAGCCGTCGAATACCTGCACCGCATCGCCCTCGGCCATACGCAGCACCCGACCGATGTAGTGGGCCTGGGCTTCGGGCAATTCGTGATCGCCGAGGCTCAGGGGGGTGTCGATGAAGAAGCGGGACAGTCTCATTTCGAATCTCTAAATAGTTAAACCTGTGGCGAGGGGATTTATCCCCTCGCCACAACAGTGTTCCAACCGTTCATCGCAGCGTCAGCCCGGATCGCGATAGCCCGGATGGAAGTCCTTCGGCACTGCCACGCTGACCTTGTCCCGGGTGGCGATGTCGATGCCTTCACTGGCCACTTCAGCCAGGAAATCAATCTGCTCCGGCGTGATGACATACGGCGGCAGGAAATACACCACGCTGCCCAGCGGCCGCAGCAACGCGCCGCGCTCCAGGGCATGCTGGAACACCGCCAGGCCACGGCGCTCCTGCCACGGATAAGCGGTTTTGCTGGCCTTGTCCTTGACCATCTCGATGGCCAGCACCATGCCGGTCTGGCGCACCTCCGCAACGTTCGGGTGATCGGCCAGGTGCGCGGTGGCGCTCGCCATGCGTTGGGCCAGCGCCTTGTTGGTTTCGATGACGTTGTCTTCTTCGAAAATATCCAACGTCGCCAGGGCAGCGGCGCAGGCCAGCGGGTTGCCGGTGTAGCTGTGGGAATGGAGGAAGGCGCGCAGGGTCGGGTAGTCATCGTAGAACGCGCTGTATACCTCATCGGTGGTCATGCACGCCGCCAGCGGCAGATAGCCACCGGTCAACGCCTTGGACAGGCAAAGGAAATCCGGTGTGATACCGGCCTGTTCACAGGCAAACATCGTCCCGGTGCGGCCGAAGCCGACGGCGATTTCGTCGTGGATCAGGTGCACGCCATAGCGATCGCAGGCCTCGCGCAGCAGCTTCAGGTACACCGGGTGATACATGCGCATGCCGCCGGCGCCCTGGATCAGCGGCTCGACAATCACGGCGGCGACGCTGTCGTGGTGTTCGGCGAGGGTCTGCTCCATGGCCTGGAACATGTTGCGTGAATGCTCTTCCCAGCCCATGCCCTCGGGGCGGTGATAACAGTCGGGGCTCGGCACTTTGATCGTGTCCAGCAGCAGCGCCTTGTAGGTCTCGGTGAACAACGGCACGTCGCCCACTGACATCGCGGCGATGGTTTCACCGTGGTAGCTGTTGCTCAGGGTGACGAAGCGTTTCTTGGCGGGCTGGTCGCGATTGATCCAGTAGTGAAAGCTCATCTTCATCGCCACTTCGATGCACGACGAGCCGTTATCGGCGTAGAAGCACCGGGTCAGGCCTTCGGGCGTCATCTTCACCAGGCGCTCGGACAGCTCGATCACCGGCTGGTGGCTGAAGCCGGCGAGGATCACATGCTCCAACTGATCGACCTGATCCTTGATGCGTTGGTTGATGCGCGGGTTGGCGTGGCCGAATACGTTGACCCACCACGAACTCACCGCGTCGAGGTAGCGCTTGCCTTCGAAGTCTTCCAGCCACACGCCTTCGCCGCGCTTGATAGGGATCAGCGGCAGCTGTTCGTGATCTTTCATCTGGGTGCAGGGGTGCCACAGTACCGCGAGATCGCGTTGCATCCACTGGTTATTCAGGCCCATGTACAGTCTCCTCGAGGCGGCTCGCGGCGGGCGCGGGCAAAACAATCGCGCAAGCCTATGCAATGGCGGCCCGGCGGACAACCCATTGTGTCGTTGTCGCTACTTTGAGCCAGGCGATAGACGTCGCTGGCGGCCTTTTGATGGCTGACGTATTCTTCGCGGTTCCTGAGCCGACTGGCTCGAAAGACCGAGAGCCGACTGGCTCGAAAAAATCGAAAATTCTTACGCTTTATTCCGGAGTTCGCTGAATGTCTGCTGGTTGGCTGCGCGCCTGTGCGCTGGTGATGATAGGGCTGTTCAGCGTTTCGGCGCTGGCCAAGGACAAGCAACCGACGGCCATCGTCATCGGCGGTGGGCTGGCCGGACTGACGGCGGCCTATGAGCTGCAGAACAAGGGCTGGGCCGTGACCCTGCTGGAAGCCAAGCCGAGCCTGGGCGGCCGTTCGGGCATGGCCACCAGTGAGTGGATCGGCAACGAAAAGACTCAGCCAGTGCTGAATAAATACGTTTCGACGTTCAAGCTGAGCACCACCCCGGCCCCGGAATTCGTGCGTACCCCGAGTTACCTGATCGACGGTACTTATTTCACCGCCGCCGACCTGGCGACCAAGCAGCCCGCCACCGCCGAAGCGCTCAAGCGCTACGAGACCACCCTGGATGAGTTGGCGCGCTCCATCGACGATCCGCTGAACCCGGCGGCCACCAGCACGTTGCATGCGCTCGACCAGATCACCGTGTCCAACTGGCTCGACCGCCTGCAACTGCCCGCCACCGCGCGGCAATTGGTCAACCAGGAAATTCGTACGCGCTATGACGAACCGTCGCGCCTCTCTCTGCTGTATTTCGCCCAGCAGAACCGCGTCTATCGCGGCGTGTCCGACCGTGACCTGCGCGCCTCGCGCCTGCTCGGTGGCAGCCCGGTGTTGGCCCAGGCATTCGTCAAGCAGCTGAAAACCATCAAGACCGGATCCCCGGTCTCGGCCATTTCCCAGGACAAGGACGGCGTCACCGTCAAGGTTGGCAGCGTCGGCTACCAGGCTGACTACGTCGTACTCGCGGTGCCGCTGCGGGCGTTGAACAAGATCCAATTGACCCCGGCCCTGGACGCCCAGCACCAAGGCGCGATCAAAGGCACCAACTACGGCTGGCGCGACCAGATCATGCTCAAGTTCAAGACCCCGGTCTGGGACAGCAAGGCGCGCATGTCGGGCGAGATCTATAGCAACACCGGCCTGGGCATGATGTGGATCGAGCCGGCCATGAAGGGCGGGGCCAACGTAGTCATCAACCTGTCCGGCGACAACGCCCGGGTGATGCAGGCCTTCGGCGACAAGCAGATGGTCGACCAGGTGCTGATCCGCCTGCACGCGTTTTATCCGCAGGCCCGTGGTGCGTTCACCGGTTATGAAATTCGTCGCTACAGCACCGACCCGTCCATGGGCGGCGCGTACCTGGCGTTTGGTCCGGGCCAGATCAGCAAATACTGGCGCCTGTGGGAAAAGCCCTTGCAGCGCGTAGCCTTTGCCGGTGAACACACCGACGCCATGTACCCAGGCACGCTGGAAGGCGCGCTGCGCAGCGGTCAACGTGCCGCCAGCCAGGTTGAAGACCTGGCTGCAGGCAAATCCTTCGAACCACCGAAGGTCGCCCCGGCCGCGGCGGCTGCCGCTGGCGCGGTGGCGGCGAAGAAGGGCAACTTCTTCAGCAACCTGTTCGGTGGCTCGGATGACGACAAGAAGCCGGAGCCGGTCAAGGCCCCCGAGCCGGTAGCCCCGCCTCCTGCGCCTGCACCTGCTCCAGCGCCGGCCCCGGTAGAACCACCCGCGCCGGCCCCGGCGAAAGTCGAGCCGGCCAAGAAAGCGGCGGCCAAGCCAGCAGCGAAAAAACCGGCCGCCAAGGCACCGGCAAAAAAAGCCCCGGCCAAGGCTCCGGCGAAAAAGGCCGAGCCGGTGAAGAAGCCGGTGGCCAAACCGGCGACGGCTACTGAGACCAAGGCTCAATAACGTTCAGGTGTAAAAAAAACGCGGCCATGGGCCGCGTTTTTTTATGCAGGTTCATTCAAGAGAAACGATGGCCCCGTGGCGAGGGAGCAAGCTCCCTCGCCACGGGTTTACCGAAGCCCTCAAAATGAACAGCATTCGCGATGAGCCCCTTCCACCCTGCGGGATCCATGCCCGCTTCCCCTCGCCACCACGCAACGCATCCGCTTTAATCTTTCCTTAACGCACCCCTCCCAGACTGATGATCGTATTTCTCGATATTTCAAAGCGAAAATTTCCGCTTTAAATCGATAGATAACTCGCTAGTCTTGGCCGAAGTTTTTACAGGATATGAGCAATGCAGCTACGCAACTCTTCTTCTCGCTATGGCTGGGTCAGCATCGTTTCGCATTGGGCCGTTGCCCTGGCGGTGTACGGGTTGTTTGCGCTGGGCCTGTGGATGGTCGGGCTGGATTACTACAGTTCCTGGCGCAAAGACGCGCCGGAGCTGCACAAGAGCATCGGCCTGGTGCTGTTGGCGGTGATGGTGCTGCGAGTGCTCTGGCGTTTTGTCAGCCCACCGCCACCGACCCTGGAAACCTATGGTCGTCTCACCCGCGTAGGCGCCAAGGTTGGCCATAGCGCACTGTATCTCGGGCTGTTTGCCGTGATGATCGCCGGCTACCTGATTTCCACCGCAGACGGTGTCGGGATCTCGGTGTTTGGTCTGTTTGAAGTGCCCGCGCTGGTGTCCGGACTGCCCGACCAGGCAGACGTCGCCGGCCAGATCCACCTGTACCTCGCATGGGCGCTGGTAATTTTTTCCGGCCTCCATGCGTTGGCAGCATTGAAACACCACTTTATCGACCGTGACGCGACCCTCAAGCGCATGCTGGGGCGCCAAGCCTGATGTTCAACCTCGACTCCAAAGGAATAGAAAGCATGTTGAAAAAGACGCTCGCCGCCCTGGCAATCGGTTCTGCCCTGCTGTCCGCCGGCCAGGCCATGGCTGCCGACTATGTGGTCGACAAGGAAGGCCAGCACGCCTTCGTTGATTTCAAGATCAGCCACCTGGGCTATAGCTACATCACCGGTACCTTCAAGGATATCGACGGCAAGTTCAGCTTCGACGCCGCCAAGCCTGAAGCCAGCAAGATCGAGTTCAACGTTCGTACCGCCAGTGTTTTCACTAACCACGCCGAGCGCGACAAACACATTGCCAGCAAAGACTTCCTGGAAGTGGCCAAATACGCTGACGCCAAATTCGTATCCACCGGCGTCAAGCCCACTGGAAAAAACGCCGACGGCAAGGACACTGCCGACGTGACGGGTGATCTGACCTTGCACGGCGTCACCAAGCCAATCGTGGTGAAAGCGACATTCCTGGGTGAGGGCAAGGATCCATGGGGCGGCTACCGTGCTGGCTTTGAGGGCACCACCACCATCAAGCGTTCCGACTTCGGAAAAATGATGGACCTGGGTCCGCAATCCGACGCCGTTGAGCTGTACATCTCGTTTGAAGGTGTCAAAGCGAAGTAACGTTCGCGCCTGACGAAAAAACGCCCCTGGTCTTGCGGTCAGGGGCGTTTTTTATTGCACCGGGTTCCGGGTGATACAAAGGACCCTGTGGGGGCGAGCTTGCTCGCGATAGCGGTGCATCAGCCAACATTAATGTGACAGGACTGCCGCCATCGCGAGCAAGCTCGCTCCCACATTTGGAATTGTGTTGGGCCAAAAAAAATGCCCCGGGTCGCGAGACCCGGGGCATTTTTCATGGCTTGGGAAAACTCAGCGATTGCGTGTCAGCAAGGCCGGTTTTTCGCCACGCGGACGGCTTGGCAGTTGATCCAGCTGTTCAGGCGTCGGGAAACGATCGGTTTTCGATTCCTTGTGGATGATTTTCGGCTGGTTGCCACGCGGGTTCTGCACCGCGGGCTCCTGGCGAGCCTGGTCGTCGCCACGGGCTGGGCGTCGTGGACGGGAGTCTTCACGACGGGCCTGGCCGTCACGTGGCGCACCGTTGCGCGGGCCGTTGCGCTTGGCCGGTGGGGTGCCGGTGGACGAACCATTGCTGTTGCGCGGTCCGTTCTGGCGCCCTTGGGGCTGGCCATTGCGCGGTGCGCCTGAACCTGCGCCTTGTGCCGGGGCGCCTGGGCGGCGACCGCGGCCTGCGGCCGGTTTCTGCTGGGGTACGTAGTCGACGCGGTTGCCGAAATTGTCGATATCGTCGTCCAGGAACTCGTCTGGGGCGCGATCAGATGCGGCGCGAGGTGCCGGGCGCTGCTGCTCACGGGCCGGGGAGCCCTCGCGGGGTTTCTGTTCGCGGGCCGGGCGTTCGCCGCGACCGTTGCTGGCCGGCTTTTCCTTGCCCTTGTCTTTTCCTTTGTCCTTGCGACCGCCACCGCTGCCATTCGGGCCATCGCCACGCGGGCCTCTTGGGTTACGCGGGTTGCGGACGTCCGGACGCTCGCGCACTTCAGGCTTCTCGGCCTCGATCGTGCTGGCATCGAAGCCCATCAGGTCGCCGTCGGGAATCTTCTGCTTGGTCATGCGCTCAATGCTCTTGAGCAGCTTTTCCTCGTCCGGCGCGACCAGGGAAATCGCTTCGCCCGAACGACCGGCCCGGCCAGTACGGCCGATACGGTGCACATAGTCTTCATCGACGTTGGGCAACTCGAAGTTGACGACGTGAGGCAACTGATCGATGTCCAGGCCGCGTGCGGCGATGTCGGTGGCCACCAGGATGCGCACTTCGCCGGCCTTGAAGTCGGCCAGGGCCTTGGTACGAGCGTTCTGGCTCTTGTTGCCATGGATCGCGACGGCGGGCAGGCCGTGTTTGTCGAGGTATTCGGCCAGGCGATTGGCGCCATGCTTGGTGCGGGTGAAAACCAGGACCTGTTCCCAGGCGCCGGTGGTGATCAGGTGTGCCAGCAGGGCACGCTTGTGGCTGGCGGGAAGGCGGAATACGCGCTGTTCAATGCGCTCGACCGTGGTGTTCGGCGGCGTGACTTCGATGCGTTCCGGGTTGTGCAACAGCTTACCGGCCAGGTCGGTGATGTCCTTGGAGAAGGTCGCCGAAAACAGCAGGTTCTGGCGCTTGGCTGGAAGGCGGGCCAGGACTTTCTTCACATCATGGACAAAACCCATGTCGAGCATGCGGTCGGCTTCGTCCAGCACGAGGATTTCCACGTGGGACAGATCGACGCTGCCCTGGCCGGCGAGGTCCAGCAGGCGACCGGGGCAGGCCACCAGCACGTCGACGCCGCGCGCCATGGCCTGGACCTGCGGGTTCATGCCGACACCGCCAAAAATGCAGGCACTGACGAATTTCAGGTCGCGAGCGTAGACCTTGAAGCTCTCGTGCACCTGGGCCGCCAGTTCGCGGGTAGGCGTCAGGACCAGTACGCGCGGTTGGCGCGGGCCATGACGCTGGGATTTGTCCGGGTGACCGTTCGGGAACAACCGTTCCAGGATCGGAAGGGCGAAACCGCCGGTCTTGCCCGTACCTGTCTGTGCGGCGACCATCAGGTCGCGACCTTGCAACACGGCGGGGATGGCCCGCTGTTGCACCGGGGTAGGCTGGGTGTAGCCGGCGGCTTCGATGGCGCCGACTAAAGCCTCGGAGAGACCGAGGGAAGCAAAGGACATGAGTAATCCTGTTTTTAGTGAGGGCCTGGCCCAATGGGATAGTCTTGCCTGGCGCGAATGATGGTCGATCGAAGACCTCATCCCGTCCGGTCCTGCCGGGTCTGGAAGGCGGGTCCGGACATGGCTCGCGCGGGCTGGAAGCTGCGCTGTAGCGGTGTCGGGATGCCTTTTGCAAGACCGGGCGTCCGGGCGTGAGCCTGGCGGGAAGGCCGGAGTATAACAGAGCAATCGCCGTGCGCCGCTTTCCTGCTGCTCAACGGCGTATTTCAGCGTGGCACGGTGTCGCGCGGCGCAACGTTGGCACTGGAGCCTGCGCCATATCGGGCACTCAGTTCGGCGTAGGCCGGCTCATGCTTGAAACGCTTGAGTTCTGCGCCGAAGCGTTGCACGAGCAAATCCATGCCGGCCTTGCGCCGTACCGCCAGGTATTGGCTTTGTCGGCTGACGACCAAAGGGTTCTCCGTGATCTGGTCGCCTAGTTGCAGCGCCTTGAGCACATGCCGGCCCACCCGGCGGTCGGTAATGAGCAGGTCGATCCGACCCAATTGCAATTTGCCGAAGTTGGCTTCATGAGTCGGCGCAGTCTCCCGTTTGAATCGGGACGATTCCCTGAAAGCCTGGCTATACAGATAACCTGGCGAGGTCCCCACGGTCAGTCCATCGAGTTCATCGAGCGTACGAAATGGATGAGGCCGGGCGTTGGCATAGAACATCACAAACTCGACGTCCGACAGCGGTTCGCTGGGGTAAAGCAGCAGGGCGTCGCGCTCGTCGCTGTGGAAGATGTCCAGCGCACCGTCCGCCAACCCCTGTTCCAGCATCGCCAGGCAGCGCTTCCAGGGCAGCAACTGCCATTCGACGTCGATGCCCAGGCGCTTGAAGACGATGGCTGTTGTTTCATAGTCCAAGCCGAGGATCTTGCCGTTTTCCTCGTAGACATAGGGTGCCCAGGGTTCGGTGACAATGCGCAATTTCTCGGCCTGGGCAGCGAAGCTCAGGCACAAGAGAAGAAGTGTCGTTAAACGGGCGATTACAGGCATGACCGGAGGTTACGACGAGAGCCTGTCAAATAGCTAGAGCGCTCTGGCACGCGGGCTGTGGCTTTGCTTGGACGGGATCAAAAAAGGCCCTGGTTGTGCCAGGGCCTTTGCGTACACATCAAGTTGGCTTTAACGCGGCAGCTTGAGATTGTTCCACACCGCGAGGCTAGGCTCTGCCTGGTTCAGGGTATAGAAGTGCAGCCCCGGTGCGCCGCCCTGTAGCAAGCGTTCACACATCTGCGTGATGACCTCTTCACCGAAGCGCTGGATGCTGGCGGTGTCGTCGCCGTAGGCTTCCAGTTGCTTGCGGATCCATCGGGGGATCTCCGCGCCGCAGGCGTCAGAGAAGCGTGCGAGCTTGCTGTAGTTGGTGATCGGCATGATTCCCGGCACTACCGGAATCTCGACACCCATCTGGCGAACGCGCTCGACGAAATAGAAATAGCTGTCGGCGTTGAAGAAGTACTGGGTGATTGCGCTGCTGGCGCCGGCGTTGGCCTTGCGCACGAAGTTGCGCAAATCGTCTTCGAAATTGCGCGCCTGGGGGTGCATCTCCGGATAGGCGGCGATTTCAATGTGGAAGTGCTCGCCGGTTTCTTCGCGAATGAACTCAACCAGTTCATTGGCGTGGCGCAGCTCGCCGCTGGCCATGCCCATGCCCGAGGGCAGGTCGCCGCGCAGGGCTACGATGCGCTTGATCCCTGCGGCCTTGTATTGGGTCAGCAGGCTGCGCAGGTCGTCCTTGCTGTCACCCACGCAGGACAAGTGCGGTGCGGCCGGGACTTTGACTTCGCTTTCGAGCTGCAGCACGGTATTCAGCGTACGGTCACGGGTCGAACCGCCGGCGCCGTAGGTGCAGGAGAAAAAATCAGGGTTGTAGCTTGCCAACTGGCGAGCAGTGGCGATCAGCTTTTCATGCCCAGCATCGGTCTTCGTCGGGAAGAACTCGAAGCTGTAGCGACGGTCTTGGGACATGGTCATATCCTTGGAAACTCGTGGGCTTGGAGACCTTGCGCAGCACAATGTGGGAGCGGGCTTGCCCGCGAAGGCGGAGTGTCAGGCGCATCAATGTTGAATGATGAACCGATTTCGCGAGCAAGCCCGCTCCCACAAGGAGAGCAGGCAATAGCACCGATCAGTAGCGATAAGCGTGCGGCTTGAACGGGCCTTCGACGGTGACGCCGATATAGTCAGCCTGTTGCTTGGTCAGCTTGGTGACCACGCCGCCGAAACCGCGGACCATTTCCAGGGCCACTTCTTCGTCGAGTTTCTTCGGCAGTACTTCCACGGTCAGGCGCTCGGCCTTCTGGGCTGGCGACAGGTCGGCGTATTTCTGGCCGAACAGGAAGATCTGGGCCAGGACCTGGTTGGCGAACGAACCGTCCATGATGCGGCTTGGGTGACCGGTGGCGTTGCCCAGGTTAACCAGGCGGCCTTCGGCCAGCAGGATCAGGTAGTCATCGTTCTGTGGGTCGAAGCTGCCAGCGCCGGTGCGGTGAACCTTGTGGACCTGTGGCTTCACTTCTTCCCATGCCCAGTTCTTGCGCATGAAAGCGGTGTCGATTTCATTGTCGAAGTGACCAATGTTGCAGACCACGGCGCGCTTTTTCAGGGCCTTGAGCATGTTGGCGTCGCAGACATTGACGTTGCCGGTGGTGGTCACGATCAGGTCGATCTTGCCCAGCAGGGCCTTGTCGATGCTGGCCTCGGTGCCGTCGTTGATCCCGTCGATGAACGGCGAAACCAGCTCGAAACCGTCCATGCAGGCTTGCATGGCGCAGATCGGGTCGACTTCGGACACCTTGACGATCATGCCTTCCTGGCGCAGGGACTGGGCGGAACCCTTGCCCACGTCACCGTAGCCGATCACCAGCGCCTGCTTGCCCGACAACAGGTGGTCGGTGCCGCGCTTGATGGCGTCGTTGAGGCTGTGACGGCAGCCGTATTTGTTGTCGTTCTTGCTCTTGGTCACCGAGTCGTTGACGTTGATGGCCGGGATCTTCAGCTCGCCCTTGGCCAGCATGTCCAGCAGACGGTGTACGCCGGTGGTGGTTTCTTCGGTCACGCCGTGGACCTTGTCCAGTACGGCCGGGTATTTCTTGTGCAGCAGCTCGGTCAGGTCGCCGCCGTCGTCGAGGATCATGTTGGTGTCCCATGGCTGGCCATCCTTGAGGATGGTCTGCTCCAGGCACCACTCGTACTCTTGCTCGGTCTCGCCTTTCCAGGCGAACACCGGGATGCCGGCGGCGGCGATGGCGGCAGCGGCCTGGTCCTGGGTCGAGAAGATGTTGCAGGAAGACCAGCGCACTTCGGCACCCAGGGCAACCAGGGTTTCGATCAGCACGGCGGTCTGGATGGTCATGTGGATGCAGCCGAGGATTTTTGCGCCTTTCAATGGCTGTTCGCCAGAGTATTTGCGACGCAGGCCCATCAGGGCTGGCATTTCGGATTCGGCGATGATGATTTCGCGACGGCCCCAGGCAGCCAGGGACATGTCGGCGACTTTGTAGTCGGTAAAAGCGGCAGGCGTGATAACAGCGCTCATGAAGAGCCTCCATTCGTAATGTATGCGAATGGGCGCCGTTGTGCGTTTAGTGCCTGTACGAGGAGCCCCGTACGGGCAACGCCCCATCCGAGCCTGACAGGTCGAGCCTGCTGCAGCGCCCCTCGGACAGGTGGCGGGAGCGGCCCAAAGCGTGGGCCGATGAAACGGGGGCGATTATAACGGCCTAATCGGATCTTCCAAAGGGTTTCTGTCGGCAAATCGAAATTGCCGATGATCGTTATAGGGGCGGCGACGTAGAGCCCGCGCGCCTCGTCTGCCATGATGCGGGCATTCATCGGCCAGACGTCCAGGAGTGATCATGAATTTCCATACCCGCAAATGGGTCAAGCCCGAAGACCTCAACCCCAATGGCACGCTGTTCGGCGGCAGCTTGTTGCGCTGGATCGACGAAGAGGCGGCCATCTATGCCATCGTCCAGCTGGGTAACCAGCGCGTGGTCACCAAGTACATTTCCGAAATCAATTTTGTCAGTGCTTCGCGCCAGGGCGACATCATCGAACTGGGCATCACCGCCACCGAGTTCGGTCGCACCTCCATCACCCTGACGTGCGAAGTGCGCAACAAGATCACCCGCAAGAGCATCCTGACGGTGGAGAAAATGGTCTTCGTCAATCTCGGCGAAGACGGCCTGCCGGCCCCTCACGGCCGGACCGAGATCAAGTACGTCAAGGATCAGTTCAAGGACGATACCGTCGAGTGAGGTCGGCGGCGCGCCCCTCCTCGCGAGCAGGTTCGCCCGCATTGAACGCCAACGGAGACTCTGTGGGGGCGAGCCTGCTCGCGAAGGCGGTTCTGCAGGCGCCTGTGATTTGCCGGCATCACTGAACAGCTCCGGATGCCGTGTGTCGTAGGTACATCACGCCACCGGTTCAGGAGCTGTATGGACACTCACGAAGACGGCAAGACCCCTGACCTCTCGGCAGAGGAACAGCACGAGGTCGACCGCAACCAGCCGCCGAGGGCGGCGGTTCTGCACGAGATCATTCGCACCCAGGGCAACCAGGAGCTGGAGCGCAGCGTCGCGGCACTGTGGTGGTCGGCCCTGGCGGCGGGATTGACCATGGGATTGTCGCTGATGGCGATGGGACTGCTCAACTCCAGGCTGCCCGACCACGACGGCTTCAAGGTGATCGCCAGTTTCGGCTACTGCGCGGGCTTCCTGGCGGTGATCCTGGCGCGTCAGCAATTGTTTACCGAAAACACCCTGACCGCTGTGCTGCCCATCATGAGCAAGCCAACCTTGGGCAATTTCGCTCGATTGTTCCGGTTATGGGGCGTGGTGCTGGTGGGCAACCTGTGCGGTACGTTGCTGGTGGCCTACGTGATGCTGCACCTGCCGATTTTCGATCAGCGCACCGACTTGGCGTTCCTGGATATCGGGCGCAAGGTCATGGAGAACGACAGCGGCCAGATGTTCGCCAAGGGCATCATTTCCGGTTGGATGATTGCAACCATGGTGTGGATGATTCCGTCCATGGAAAGCGCCAAGATGCTGATCATCGTATTGATCACCTACTTGATGGCGCTCGGGGATTTCACCCACATCGTGGTCGGTTCAGCCGAGGTGTCGTATCTGGTGTTCGCCGGCCAGTTGTCCTGGGAAGATTTCTGGATGGTGTTCGCCGCGCCCACCCTGGCGGGGAACATCATCGGTGGCAGTTTCATCTTCGCGCTGATCAGCCATGCGCAGGTGCGCAGCGAGACCAATACGCCACTCAGTCGGCAAAGCCTGCCACGGCGCCCTGACGACGCTGGCGATAAATAAAGTAGAGCGCTGCCAGTACGGTGAGCCCGCCCACCAGCGCGCCGGTCCACGGCAGATCGGCAAGGTTGGCACCGCTGGCGACGACCAGCCCGCCGATCCAGGCGCCGGCGGCATTGCCGAGGTTGAAGGCGCTCTGGTTCAGGGTCGAGCCGAGATTCGGTGCCTCGTGGGCCTGGTCAATGATCAGCAGTTGCAGGATCGGGCACAGCGCGAAGGCAAAGATGCCCCACAGCACCAGAGTAATCGCCGCCGGAATCACCGATTGACTGGTCTGGCTGAACGCGGCAAGCACCAGCACCACGGCCAGCGCCATGCCCACCAGGGACGGTAGCAGGCGCCGGTCGGCCAAGCGTCCGCCGAGGAAACTGCCCGCCGTCAGGCCAACGCCGAACAACAGCAGCATGACGGTGACGCCGTGGGGACTGACCCCGGTGATGTCCTGCAGGATCGGCGCGATGTAGGTGAACACGCTGAACAGACTGGTGGAGGCCAGCACGCTCATGCCCAGCGCCAGCAGCACATTGACCTTGCCGAGTACCTTGAATTCGCTGGCAAGGTTGGCCTTGTCCATGGGGATTTCCCTGGGCAGCCAGACCCATTGGGCAACGGCGGCAATGATGCCAATCACCGAAACCGCCCAGAACGTCGCCCGCCAACCCGCGTATTGGCCCAGCGCCGTGCCCAAGGGAACACCCAGGACGTTCGCCAAGGTCAGGCCGGTAAACATCATCGCGATGGCCTGGGCCCGTTTGTTCGGCGCCACCAACCCGGCCGCCACCACCGAGCCGATACCAAAAAAAGCTCCGTGGCACAGAGCGGTAATCACCCGGGCGGCCATCAGCGTGGTGTAGTTCGGGGCCAGGGCACACAGCACATTGCCGAGGATGAACATCAGTGTCATGCCCAGCAACGTGGCCTTGCGCGGCATGTTCGCGGTGCCGATCGCCAGGATCGGTGCGCCAAATACCACCCCCAGGGCATAACCGGTGATCAGCAACCCGGCCTGGGGAATGCTCACGGCCAGGTCACGGGCGACATCGGGCAGCAGCCCCATGATGACGAATTCAGTCGTGCCGATGCCGAAAGCGGCGACGGCCAAAGCAAGTGGCATGCGCAAGGTCTCTGTCTGTAGTCTTGACGCTCGGATCAGGCATACGCATGCCGGCGCCTTGGTTCGATCGAACGGGCGGCAGGCAGAATTATTGGTATTGATCTATGCGCAACTGAAGTGCGGCGTGGTTGCGTGCAGTATAAACAGCTGTTGAAGGATCGCGAGTCAATTCTACGGGCGGAATCAAGGAGCGTGCCGTGCTGGCAACGGTGTTGGTATTGGTCGCGGCGCTGTTGCATGCGGCATGGAATACGCTGATCAAGTTCAGTGGCGAGCGGTTGTTGGTGGTGGCGTGCATGGACACTGTCGCGTTGCTGTTCGGGGCATTGGCGGTGGGCTTCGTGGAATGGCCGCCGCTGGAAATCTGGCCATGGATCCTGGCGTCGGCTGCATTCGAGCTGTTGTATCGCTATTTGCTGATCCAGGCTTATCGGGTCGGTGACCTGGGGCTGGTCTATCCCTTGATGCGCGGCCTCTCTCCGCTCGTGGTGCTGGCCCTGACGCTGATGTTTGCCGGTGAAGTCCTGACGACGCAACAGATCATCGGCATCCTGCTGATACCGTTCGGCATGCTGTGCCTGTTGTGGCAGGGCGGTGGTGGCGAGCGGTTGCCCTGGTCGATGCTGCCGGTGGTCGCGCTGATCGGCCTGTGCATCGGCGGCTACACCTTCATCGATGGCCAGGCCCTGCGCCGCTGGCCTCATCCGCTGGATTACCTGGTCTGGATCACGCTGCTCAGTGCCTGGCCGTTTCCTCTGTTGGCGCTGGTCGGCAAACGACCGGCGTTCATGCTGTTCTGGCGTGAACAATGGCGCTTGGGGCTGGCGGTCGGGTTCTGCGTATTGTTCAGCTACGCTCTGGTGCTATGGGCGATGCAATTGGGCTCGATCGCCGAAGCCGCGGCGCTGCGGGAGATCAGCGTGATCCTGGTGGTGCTCTTCGGCATGCGCTACCTGAAAGAACCTTTCGGCCGGCCGCGACTCTTAGCCTGCGGGCTGGTGCTGGTTGGCATGCTGGTCATGAAATTCTAAACAATGGCCGACTCTCGATTTCCCATAAATTCAAAGAAGGAACTGCGTCATGACGGTTGCGCTGTGGTGTGTGTTGATTGCCTTTCTGCTGCCTTACCTGTGTGTGGCGATCGCCAAGGCGGGCGGGCGGTTCAGGCTACGGGATAACTACGATCCGCGGGATTTCCTGGACTCGCTCGAGGGCGCTCCCCGGCGTGCATACGCCGCGCAACTGAACAGCTTCGAGATCACACCTTTTTTCGCAGCGGCGGTGATCGTCGCGCATCTGGCCGGCAATGCCGAGTTGGTGACTATCAACGTGCTGGCCGTGCTGTTCATCACCAGCCGCCTGCTCTACATCATTTGCTACCTGGCCGACTGGGCGGTCCTGCGTTCGCTGGTGTGGTTCGTGGGGGTGGGGTTGGTGCTGAGTTTCTTCTTTGTTTCGGTCTGAGCCTGGTATTTGAATGAACGCGCCGGTGCTGGCCTCTCCGCGAGCAGGTTAGCTCCCACATTGGATCGAGTGTATGCACAAAAATCTGTATTCATCGAAACCCATTGTGGGAGCGAGCCTGCTCGCGAAATGGCCCGCACAGTCAACACATTCCTAGGGGGCTGCGGTCACCGCATTCGCCACCTGCGGCACCTGGGGCAACGCCATGCCCTTGGGCCAGAGCATCCAGATCTGGCCTTGTTGCTTCATGTCCCCCGCCAGTTGCCCGGCCGTTTCGCCCGTGCCCCAGAACAAGTCGGCCCGCACTTCACCGGCAATGGCCCCGCCCGTATCCTGGGCGGCGACGGGGCGGTTCAAGGCGCTGCCGTCGGGGCGTGTGGTGGACAGCCACAACAGGCTGCCCAACGGAATGACCTTGCGATCTACCGCTACGCTGTAGCCGGCGGTGAGCGGGACGTTCAACGAGCCTCGCGGGCCTTCGTTGCTGTCGGGGTTGCGGTTGAAGAACACATAGCTGGGGTTGCTGCCCAGCAATTCAGGAATGCGGTGGGGGTTGGCCTTGGCCCAGGCGCTGATGGTGCCCATGGTCACGTCTTCCTTTTTCAGCTCTCCCTGCTCAACCAACCAGCGGCCAATGGGTCGATACGGGTGGCCGTTCTGGTCGGCATAGCCGATGCGCACCTGGCGGCCGTCATCAAGCCGAATGCGTCCCGAACCCTGGATCTGCAGGAATTGCAGGTTCATCGGGTCCGTCAGCCAGGCGATAACCGGCGCCTTCACGCCCTTGGTTTCGATGGCGGCGGCATCGTCGTAAGGCTTGAGCACCCGGCCTTCGAGGCGCCCGCGCAGGCGTTTGCCCTTCAGCTCAGGATAAATGCTGTCCAGGGACACGATAATCATGTCGTCCGGTACGCCATAGACCGGAATATTCGCCTTCGCGGTCTGGGTGAGACTGCCAGGGTAGACCGGTTCGTAGTAGCCGGTAATCAGGCCATTGGGGCTGTTATCGCCCGAGCGCAGGCCAAAGACGTCCAGGTTCTGCTTCAAGAAATTGCGCACGGCCTTTGCGGTCTGCGGCACATTGGCGGCAGCCGCGCAGGTTGGGCCCCAGGTTGCGTCCGCCTTGAGTCGGGTGCAAGCGCTGCGCCAGGCACCGAAGCCGGCCAGCAGGTCCTCATCGGATACCGCTGGCAGCGCTTCCCAAGTGGCACTGGCATACGTCGCGACGGCGTGCGTCTGGGGCTCTTCGACCTTTTCGCCGCGATTGCAGCCAGCCAGTAATGCCATCAGCGGTAGGGTCAATGCCAGGCCTTTGTGCCAGGGCTTGATGCGGCTGTTCATGAAATTTCCTTTGCGGTCATCCAGCGTTTTCAGGCGCTCGACAACCTCTATTGTTGATAGGGCCATTGGCCTTTGCCAATGACCCGAGGATACTGACGGCCGTTTCCTGTCCCGAGGCCGAAATGTTCGTAAAACGATTGTCCATGACCGTACTGGCCTGCCTGCTGCTGTCCGCTTGTGGCGGTGTCGATCCCAACTCTCCCCTGGGCCAGCGCAAGGCGATCTTCAAACAGATGCTCAAGACCAACGAAGAGTTGGGCGGCATGCTGCGCGGCCGCGTCCCGTTCGATGGCGCGCGTTTTGCCGAGGGTGCGGTAAAGCTGGATCAGCTGTCCCACGAGCCTTGGAAGCATTTTCCGCCAGTACGTGAGCAAGACCATACCAGCGCCACGGATGAGGTCTGGAAAAAACAGGCGCGCTTCCAGGAGCTTGCCCGCAGCCTGGAAGCCGCCACTGGTGAATTGGTGATTGTCAGCAAGGTCCAGCCCTACCGAGCCAGCAACCTGGGGCCAGCGGTGCAGAAGGTCGAAGATGCGTGCAGTGTCTGCCATAAAGAATTTCGGGATCATTGATTGTGAAGCAGTTGCAAGCTTCAAGCTGAAAGCTGCAAGTGTTGCGCTTTGAACTTGCAGCTTGCCGCTGGAAACTTGCAGCTAGAACCTACTTATCCAACTCATCCACCGCTTCCTGCAATTCCTTGCGGGACGCTGCCAATTTGTCTTTGCGTTTGTTGATCCTTTCCGCGTCGCCTTTTTTCATGGCCTTGTCCAGATCGGCCTGGCGACGACTGACTTCATGCTTGGCTTCGAGCACTTTGTTCTCCCGCTCCTTGCGCAGGGAGGCATCCGTACAATGGGTCGTGACTTCGTCCAGCGCCGTTTCGAGGCCCGCCTGCTGGTCCTGGTTGCCCCGAGACTTGGCCAGTTCGATCTGATTGATGATGCCTTGGCGTTTGGCTGCGCAACCGGTGAGCTCCGGGGTTTGCTCGTCCGCCAATGAAAAGGTGGCCATGGCGCTGCATAGCACCAGCAGGGCAACAGGAGGCAGGAAATTCATAACAACTCCATAAAAACTCGCGGGCGGTCGGTACAGGTGCGCAGTTGGAACGCGTAGTCGCCCCTTGGGTTCAACCGTGGGGGGCGGATTAAAAACCATCGACCCCGGCGGTGCGTAATATCTCACTCAAGGCCAGCACCTGCGGGTCGCGAAAAAAAGCGCTCAGTTGCGCGGCGCGTCCCGGCCCGATGCCGGCTTCGGCTTGCCATTGTTCAGTGCTGCGTTCGGCCAGCGCTTGCCACGGTCCGTCCAGCCGCGCATTTGCAGTGGGCGGCAAGCCAAGGGCCTTGAGCCATTGACGAAAGGGCCGCTGCCGGGCGCTGTCGAGGCTGGCAAGCAGACGGGCACTTTTGCGTTCGCCGAAGCCGGCAATGGTAGCAAGCTCGGCGGCATCGAGGGTCAACCAATCCAGCAATCCGTCGAGTTGACCGGCGGCCAGTAGCTTTTTCCACGTGCCGGGGCCGACGTGGGGCAGGGCGAGGCCATTCTTGCCGCTGAGCCAGTCCAGGCGCGCGAGGAATTGGCTTTCGCAGCCGGGTGTCGGTTGCCAGCAACTCAGGAAATGATGGTCGGCTGCCGCAGGTGGGTTGACCTCCTGGCGTTCGAGGCTGCGAAGCACGACCTCATCAAGACGCGGAATGGTCAGGCCGGCCAGGCTGATGGCGACCCGATCGCCGGGGCGAATGTCCATCTCTTCCCAGCGCTGGAGGGAGCTGACGCTCACCCGGCGAATCCATCGGTCGTCAAGCCGGATGCGTTCAAGTTCCAGTACGGGCGTGATGCGTCCCGTGCGACCGATCTTGAAGTTGACCTTGCGGACTTCAGCCATGGCTTGGGCGTACGGGTATTTCCAGGCGACGCTCCAGAACGGCGTCCGGGCCTGCCAGCGGTCGGCGGGAGGGCGGCGACTCTGGCGTAGAACGATCCCGTCGCTGGCGAATGGCAGCGGGGTGCGATACCAGTGGTTACGCCACCGTTCGGCATCGGCCAGGTCCCGGACAGGTTGGCTGTAGTCAAGGGAATCAGCGAAGCCCAGCTCACCCAGCGCGGCCATCCGCTCGCTCAGGGTGTCGGGCCCTTCAGGCCATTCCCAGACAAACAGGCCTATATAGATCCCGTCGTGTATCGTCAGGTTGGTGCGTGCCATCAGGCCCGCCATGGTTGCGCGGGCATTCACGCTGCCGCTGTCGGCTTGGACATGAGTCTCCAGGCGCCAGTACAACTCACCCTGGACGACCAGGTCCAGGGGCTGGCGCAGTCGCTGGGGGATGGCGCGGATCTTTCGCGCGTTAACGGTCCAGTCCTGGCCCAGAACGCCATCGCCGCGACTGATCGCCTGATACAGCTGGCCCTTTCGATACACCAGCGTCACCGCCACGCCATCGACTTTCGGTTGGGCCCAGACGTCTTCGCGACCGTGCAGCCAAGCACCGACGGCTTCGGCATCCTTGAGTTTCTCCAGGCCGGTATGGACGACCGGGTGTCGCACCGTCCCGCCCGCTGAGCGCAGGGGATTATCGATTGCCGGAAGACTGAAGCAACTGCGCCACTGGCTCAACTGCGTGCGGGACTGATCGTAGAGTTCGTCGGCCACCTGGGATTGGCCGAGGCGGTGATAGCTGTCGTCCCACGTGTCGATTTGCTGTTGCAGCGCGGCGACCTCGGCGTGGGCACGCTCCGTGGGCCAGTTGGGACAAGGCGTGGCCATTGCGGGTACGGCGATGAATAAAAGACCGGCGATTGCATAAAAAAACGGTGGCATTGAAGCATCCTTGCTTGGTTGAGTTCCTGAAGGCTAGCCACTGTGCGTAAAGTTGCGAGACCCAGAGCGTTACCGCGTTTTGCGAAGCCTGGGGGCAAAGTGCCGAAGGTACAATCCTGACCGATCTGGCTGTGCAACTGTCCCTTGAACCCATCGATGAGTGGTGCAGAATGGACGCTTGATCCGCTCTGCCAGGAGTGCAACCGATGGACCTGACGACCCTCGCTGTCTTCATCCCGGCCTGCTTCGCGCTGAACATGGCGCCGGGCCCGAACAACCTGCTGTCGATCAGCAATGCCTCGCGTTATGGTTTTGTCCAGGCGTGCAGCGGCGGCATCGGTCGTTTGGTGGCGTTTGCCATCATGATTGCCCTGGCGGCGGTGGGGCTGACGGCGGTGCTGCACACCTCGGAACTGTTGTTCCTCGGCATCAAGCTTGTGGGCGCCGGTTATCTTTTCTACCTCGCCGTGCAGTTGTGGCGCGCGCAGCCTGAAGCCAGCGGCGAGGCGCCGACCGTTTCCATGAGCATGGCCAGCCTGGCGCGGCAGGAGTTCCTGGTGGCAATCGGCAATCCCAAGGCGATTCTGTTGTTCACCGCTTTCCTGCCGCAGTTCGTTGACCGTACTGGCACTGTCGCTCAGCAGTTCGCCGTATTGGGCGGGCTGTTCCTGGCGTTGGAATGCGTGGCGATCGGCTTGTATTGCTACATGGGCATTTATGCGCGGCGATTGTTTGCCCGGCCGAGCGGCAAGCGCTTGTTCAATCGGGCGTGTGCGGGGCTGCTCGCCAGTGCGGCTTCGTTTTTGCTGGTGGCACGGCGGGCTTGAATATTGCGCTAAGCCTTTGTGGTGAGGGAGCAAGCTCCCTCGCCACAGGGGTTGGTGGTGATCTTCAGGGCATGAAAAAGCCCCTGGCGACCGAGTCGCCAGGGGCTTTTCTTTATACGCCGGTGTTACAGGCCAGCAGCGGCGCGCAGGGCGTCGGCGCGGTCGGTTTTTTCCCAGGTGAAGGTGGTGAAGGTGTCGTCGCCCACGGTCTTGGTCTGCGGCGTGCGACCGAAGTGGCCGTAGGCTGCGGTGTCCTGGTACATCGGGTGCAGCAGGTCGAGCATGGTGGTGATCGCGTATGGACGCAGGTCGAACACTTCACGCACCAGCTGGATGATCTTGTCGTCGCCAATCTTGCCGGTGCCGAAGGTGTTCAGCGAAATCGACGTAGGCTGGGCGACGCCGATGGCGTAGGAAACCTGGATCTCGCAACGCTCGGCCAGGCCGGCGGCAACGATGTTCTTGGCGACATAACGACCGGCGTACGCCGCCGAACGGTCAACCTTGGACGGATCCTTGCCGGAGAACGCGCCGCCGCCGTGACGGGCCATGCCGCCGTAGCTGTCGACGATGATCTTGCGACCGGTCAGGCCGCAGTCGCCCACTGGGCCGCCGATGATGAACTGGCCAGTCGGGTTGATGTGGAACTGGGTGTCCTTGGACAGCAGTTCGGCAGGCAGCACGTGCTTGACGATCAGCTCCATCACGCCTTCGCGCAAATCTTTGTAGGACACTTCCGGGTTGTGTTGGGTCGACAGCACGACCGCGTCGATGCCGACGACCTTGCCGCCTTCGTAACGGCAAGTCACTTGCGACTTGGCGTCCGGGCGCAGCCAAGGCAGCAGGCCGGATTTGCGGGCCTCGGCCTGGCGCTGGACCAACTGGTGCGAGAAGGTGATCGGTGCTGGCATCAGCACGTCGGTTTCGTTGCTGGCGTAGCCGAACATCAGGCCTTGGTCGCCAGCGCCCTGATCTTCCGGCTTGGCACGGTCAACGCCCTGGTTGATGTCCGGGGACTGCTTGCCGATGATGTTCATCACGCCGCAGGTCGCGCCGTCGAAGCCGACGTCGGAGCTGTTGTAGCCGATCCCGAGGATCACGTCGCGAACGATCTGTTCCAGGTCGACCCAGGCCGAGGTGGTGACTTCGCCGGCGATGATCGCCACGCCCGTTTTCACCAGAGTCTCGCACGCCACGCGGGCGAACTTGTCTTCAGCAATGATGGCGTCCAGCACCGCATCAGAAATCTGGTCGGCGATTTTGTCCGGATGCCCTTCAGACACGGACTCGGAGGTGAAAAGGGAGTATTCGCTCATCTCGATGTTTTCCTACAAGTTACCGATGGTGAGTGTCGCCAGCCGGCCGCTGAAAATGGCGGACCTGAATCTGGAAACCATTACGTAAGCCTACATAGAGGCTTTCCCCGGGCACGAGGCCCGCAGCGGTGGCCCAACGGGCCAGATCGTCCTGTTCAAACCCCAGCCAGAGATCTCCGCAGGCCTCCTTGGCCCAACTCTGGTTGTGGCTGCATAACTCTGTCACCAACAGGCTACCGCCCGGTTGCAGCAGGTTGGCCATGTGCTTGAGCGCGTCGGCCGGTGCGGCAAAATGGTGAAGCACCATGTTCAATACCACGCAATCGGCCCGCAGGCTGACGCCGTTCAGGGCATCGGCCAGTTGCAGGCTGACATTAGCCAGGGATTCGCGTTCGCACACCTGGCGGGCCAGTTCTAGCATCGCCGGGCTGTTGTCCAGCGCGGTGACCTGATTGAAGCGTCGCGCCAGTTCCGGCAGGAAAGCGCCGTCGCCGGGACCGACTTCTATCGCCGTGGCAGCCTGTCCGAAACTCAGTTTATCGAGCAGCGCCACCACACTGTCACGGTATTGCGGCAGCCCGGCGATCAAATCCTGCTGGGCGCGAAATTTCTCCGCCACCCGTGCGAAAAAATCCTGGCTGGCGGCGGCGCGTTGCCCGTGGACCTGGGCAATGCGCTCCCGCACATCCATCGGCAGGTCCAGCTCGTCCACTTCTTCGAGCAACGCGGCGTGCAGCTTGCCACCTAGCAGCTCGGTGTGGGGCAGGGCGCGCCGATAGAAAATCGCATTGCCTTCGCGACGTGTCGCCACCAGGTCGGCCTGGGCCAGGACCTTGAGGTGATGACTCATGCCGGATTGGCCGATGCCGAAGATCTGCGCCAGTTCCAGTACGCCGAACGAGTCGTTGGCCAAGGCGCGCAATACATTCAGCCGCAACGGATCGCCGCCGGCCTTGCAAAGGGCCGCCAGCTCATCGCTGTCATCATGGCGAATGGAAGGCACGCGTAAATTCATAGGTCGGCAGTCTAGTGACGGGTCTGGCGCATCGCAAGGTCAATATCAAAAAGTTTTGATATTGCTCGATAAATGGCACTTCCAAGTGCGTGCTTGACTCTACCCACCATCAGCGGAAAGGTTTCACCTGGCCAATGCGACTTTATCCACCGCAAATATCGCCTTTGGACGAGTATCTGATTGCCCCGGGGCGGGTGGGTGAGGGAAAATGCTCGCCTTTTTTCAGTTTCGTTATTCAAAACCCAGGAGATCAGCGATGCCCAGCCGTCGTGAGCGTGCCAATGCCATTCGTGCCCTCAGCATGGATGCCGTGCAAAAAGCCAACAGCGGCCATCCCGGCGCCCCCATGGGTATGGCGGATATCGCCGAGGTGCTGTGGCGCGACTACCTCAAGCACAACCCGAGCAACCCTTCGTTCGCCGACCGTGACCGCTTCGTGCTGTCCAACGGCCACGGCTCGATGTTGATCTACTCGTTGCTGCACCTGACCGGTTATGACCTGTCGATCGATGACCTGAAGAACTTCCGCCAACTGCACAGCCGCACCCCGGGCCACCCGGAATACGGCTACACCCCTGGCGTGGAAACCACCACCGGCCCGCTGGGCCAAGGCCTGGCCAACGCCGTGGGCTTCGCCCTGGCGGAAAAAGTCCTGGCCGCGCAGTTCAATCGCCCGGGCCACAACGTTGTCGACCACCACACCTACGTTTTCCTGGGTGATGGCTGCATGATGGAAGGCATTTCCCATGAGGTCGCGTCTTTGGCCGGCACCCTGGGCCTGGACAAGCTGATTGCTTTCTACGATGACAACGGCATCTCCATCGACGGCGAAGTCGAAGGCTGGTTCACCGACGACACGCCCAAGCGCTTCGAAGCCTACAACTGGCTGGTGATCCGCAACGTCGACGGTCACGACCCGGAAGAAATCAAGATCGCCATCGAGACTGCTCGCAAGAGCGCTCAGCCAACCCTGATCTGCTGCAAGACCACCATCGGTTTTGGTTCGCCGAACAAGCAGGGCAAGGAAGACTGCCACGGCGCGCCATTGGGTGCCGAGGAAATCGCCCTGACCCGTGCCGCGCTGAAGTGGGAGCACGGTCCGTTCGAAATCCCGGCCGACATCTATGCCGAATGGGACGCCAAGGAAAAAGGCCGCGCGGCCGAAGCCGAGTGGGACCAGCGCTTTGCTGCCTACTCCGCTGAATTCCCTGAGCTGGCCAACGAGCTGGTCCGTCGCCTCAGCGGCGAGCTGCCGGCCGACTTCGCCGAGAAAGCCTCTGCCTACATCGCCGAGGTTGCCGCCAAGGGCGAAACCATCGCCAGCCGCAAGGCCAGCCAGAACACCCTGAATGCCTTCGGCCCGCTGCTGCCGGAACTGCTGGGCGGTTCGGCCGACCTGGCAGGCTCCAACCTGACCCTGTGGAAAGGTTGCAAAGGCGTCACGGCCGAAGACGCCAGCGGCAACTATATGTACTACGGCGTTCGCGAGTTCGGCATGAGTGCGATCATGAACGGCGTAGCCCTGCACGGCGGTCTGGTGCCTTACGGCGCGACCTTCCTGATGTTCATGGAGTACGCCCGCAACGCCGTGCGCATGTCGGCCCTGATGAAGAAGCGCGTGCTGTACGTGTTCACCCACGACTCCATCGGCCTGGGCGAAGACGGCCCGACTCACCAGCCGATCGAGCAACTGGCGAGCCTGCGCTGCACGCCGAACCTGGACACCTGGCGCCCATGTGACGCCGTGGAGTCGGCAGTGGCCTGGAAATACGCGATTGAGCGTAACGATGGCCCATCGGCGCTGATCTTCTCCCGTCAGAACCTGCAACACCAATCTCGCGATGCCGGCCAGATCGGCGACATCAGCCGTGGCGGCTATGTGCTCAAGGACTGCATCGGCGAGCCTGAACTGATCCTGATCGCCACCGGTTCGGAAGTCGGCCTGGCCGTCCAGGCCTACGACAAGCTGACCGAGCAGGGCCGCAACGTGCGCGTGGTGTCCATGCCATGCACCAGCGTTTTCGACGCCCAGGACGCCGGCTACAAGCAAGCGGTGTTGCCGCTGCAGGTCAGCGCGCGCATCGCCATCGAAGCCGCTCACGCCGATTACTGGTACAAGTACGTGGGCCTGGAAGGTCGCGTGATCGGCATGACCACCTACGGCGAATCGGCTCCTGCGCCAGCACTGTTCGAAGAATTCGGCTTCACCCTGGAGAACATCCTGGGGCAGGCTGAAGAGCTGCTGGAAGACTGATCCGCTAATTGTGTCGCCTGGGCTATCGCCTTCGCGAGCAGGCTCGCTCCCACATGAGATTGCATTTTTAATGTGGGAGCGGGCTTGCTCGCGAAAGCGGTAGTTCAGGCAATGCAGTCTTAACAGGCTCACCCGATCAGAGAACCCCCATGCCCCAACCGCGTCCCTACAAAGTTGCACTCAACGGCTACGGCCGCATTGGTCGTTGCGTCTTGCGTGCGTTGTTCGAGCGAGGGGCGAAGGCCGGGTTCGAGATTGTGGCCATCAACGATCTGGCCGACATGGCCAGCATCGAATACCTGACACGCTTTGACTCCACCCATGGCCGGTTCCCCGGCGAAGTGCGGGTCGAGGGCGATTGTCTGCATATCAATGGCGACTGCGTGAAGGTCCTGCGCAGCGCCACCCCCGAAGGCATCGATTGGGCGTCCCTGGGCGTCGACCTGGTGCTTGAATGCTCCGGCGCCTACAACACTCGTGACGATGGCCAGCGGTTCATCGCCGCGGGCGCGCCGCGGGTGCTGTTTTCCCAGCCGATGGCCAGCGAGGCGGACGTCGACGCCACCATCGTCTACGGTGTGAACCAGGACTGCCTGACCGGCGAAGAGCTGCTGGTCTCCAACGCGTCCTGCACCACCAACTGCGGCGTGCCGCTGTTGCGCCTGCTGGACCAGGCCATTGGCCTGGAATACGTGTCCATTACCACGATCCACTCGGCAATGAACGACCAACCGGTGATCGATGCCTATCACCATGAGGACCTGCGGCGTACCCGCTCGGCGTTCCAATCGGTGATTCCGGTGTCCACTGGTCTGGCGCGTGGCATTGAGCGGCTGTTGCCGGAACTTGCCGGGCGAATTCAGGCCAAAGCCGTGCGGGTGCCGACGGTCAACGTGTCCTGCCTCGATATCACGATGCAGACCGTGAGCGATACCGACGCTACCGAGGTCAACCGGATCCTGCGCGAAGCCGCCACCAGTGGCCCGCTCAAAGGCCTCCTGGCCTACACCGAGTTGCCTCACGCCAGTTGTGATTTCAACCACGACCCGCATTCGGCCATCGTCGATGCCAGCCAGACCCGCGTTTCCGGGCCGAGGCTTGTGAATATCCTGGCCTGGTTCGACAACGAATGGGGTTTTGCCAATCGAATGCTGGACGTTGCCGAGCATTACCTGCAAACAGCTTCCAATAAACCTGCTCTCTAAACAGTTACCCAGGAATTGCGACCCATGACCGTGTTGAAGATGTCCGACCTCGATCTGCAAGGTAAGCGCGTACTGATCCGCGAAGACCTCAACGTCCCCGTCAAGGACGGTGTTGTCACCAGCGACGCGCGCATCCTGGCCTCGCTGCCGACCATCAAGCTGGCCCTGGAAAAAGGCGCGGCCGTGATGGTCTGCTCGCACCTGGGCCGTCCGACCGAAGGCGAGTTTTCGGCGGAAAACAGCCTCAAGCCTGTGGCCGATTACCTGAGCAAGGCCCTGGGCCGTGATGTGCCGCTGGTGGCCGATTACCTGGGCGGTGTCGACGTCAAGGCTGGCGACGTCGTGCTGTTCGAAAATGTGCGCTTCAACAAAGGCGAGAAAAAGAACGCCGACGAGCTGGCCCAGCAATACGCCGCCCTGTGCGACGTGTTCGTGATGGACGCCTTCGGCACCGCCCACCGCGCCGAGGGCTCGACCCATGGCGTGGCGAAGTTTGCCAAGGTCGCCGCTGCTGGCCCGCTGCTGGCCGCCGAACTCGATGCGCTGGGCAAGGCCCTGGGTTCTCCGGCCCAGCCGATGGCCGCTATCGTTGCCGGTTCCAAGGTGTCGACCAAGCTGGATGTGCTCAACAGCCTGAGCCAGGTCTGCAATCAATTGATCGTCGGTGGCGGCATCGCCAACACCTTCCTCGCTGCGGCCGGCCATCCGGTTGGCAAGTCGCTGTACGAGCCGGACCTGCTGGATACCGCCCGTGAAATCGCCGCCAAGGTCAGCGTACCGCTGCCGGTGGACGTGGTGGTCGCCAAGGAATTTGCCGAAAGCGCCACCGCCACCGTGAAGCTGATCGCCGACGTGGCCGAAGACGACATGATCCTCGACATTGGCCCGCAAACTGCGGCCAATTTCGCTGAACTGCTGAAATCCTCCCAGACCATCCTGTGGAACGGTCCAGTTGGCGTGTTCGAGTTCGACCAGTTCGGTAACGGCACAAAAGTACTGGCCCAAGCCATCGCCGAAAGCGCCGCGTTTTCCATCGCCGGCGGTGGCGATACCCTGGCGGCCATCGATAAATATGGCGTGGCTGAGCAGATCTCCTACATTTCTACGGGCGGTGGCGCGTTCCTTGAATTCGTCGAGGGCAAAGTGTTGCCAGCCGTGGAAGTCCTGGAAAGCCGGGCCAAGGCCTGAGGCAGCGTTGACCAGGCAAAGGAGTGTTCCAATGGTCAAGACGTTCATGGTGCTGATGGCTGCGACGTTGCTGGCGGCCTGTTCCAGCAGCCCGAAAGCCACGGCGCCGGATAATGCGGCGCCAACGCCCGAGGATGGCTGCTACCAGGCTGACTGGCAGGCCGAGACCAACCCGGTGCTGAACAAGCGTTCCGGGCCGGACGGCCTGGATAAATACGAGACGCAAGCGCCGGTCAAGGAACATGGTTGCCCTTGACGGGTCAGACTCTTTAACTCATGGCGGGCGGCCTGTGCCGCCCGTCGAGGAACACGGATGAAAGGCTTTGTCGCCGTCATGGCGTTGGCATTGTTGGCCGGTTGCTCGCAACTGGGTTTTCTGCAGTCGTCCGAACCCGTTGCAGAGGGCTGGACAAGTTGGACATGTGACAGCGAAGCCAAGGTGCTCTGGCGTTATACCGATGCGGCACGCAAGGCAGTCGATGTCCGCCTCGGCGGCGCCGAGAAGGTTTATCGTCTCAAGCTCGAACCGGGTGTTGAAGGTTCGCTGTACAGCGATGACATGCTGGCGCTGCACGTCCAGGGTGAGGAAGGCCTGGTGTACTGGGTCGCCACCAATGATCTGATCGGGCGTGGTTGCAAGGCTGAGTGACACGATTCATCTGATTCACACAGATCTGAATAGGGAAGCAGATCCCATGTGGGAGCGAGCTTGCTCGCGATAGCGGTCTATCAGGCAACAGAGATGTTGAATGTGCCACCCTCATCGCGAGCAAGCTCGCTCCCACCGGGATCGCGTCAATATTTGGGTTTAGCGATACCGAACACGCGGCTCGGGCCAACCCCCGATCCGCAATGACTTGAATAGCCGCCGCCGCTCCGGCAGGCTGGCACGATTAACGACCCTCGACCGGGAGAGATACACACAATGGCACTTATCAGCATGCGTCAGATGCTGGACCACGCAGCCGAGTTCGGCTACGGCGTCCCAGCCTTTAACGTCAACAACCTTGAGCAGATGCGCGCCATCATGGAAGCCGCTGACAAGACTGACTCCCCGGTGATCGTCCAGGCTTCGGCTGGTGCCCGCAAATACGCCGGCGCGCCGTTCCTGCGCCACCTGATCCTGGCGGCGATCGAGGAATTCCCGCACATCCCGGTGTGCATGCACCAGGACCACGGCACCAGCCCTGACGTCTGCCAGCGCTCGATCCAACTGGGCTTCAGCTCGGTAATGATGGACGGCTCCCTCGGCGAAGACGGCAAGACCCCGACCGACTACGAGTACAACGTGCGCGTCACCCAGCAGACCGTCGCCATGGCCCACGCCTGCGGCGTTTCGGTGGAAGGCGAACTGGGTTGCCTGGGCTCGTTGGAAACCGGCATGGCCGGCGAAGAAGACGGCATCGGCGCCGAAGGCGTGCTGGATCACAGTCAGATGCTGACCGATCCGGAAGAAGCCGCGGATTTCGTCAAGAAAACCCAGGTCGACGCCCTGGCCATCGCCATCGGCACCAGCCACGGCGCCTACAAATTCACCAAGCCGCCCACCGGCGACGTGCTGGCCATCGACCGCATCAAGGAAATCCACAAGCGCATCCCCAACACCCACCTGGTGATGCACGGTTCTTCCTCGGTACCGCAGGAGTGGCTGGCGATCATCAACCAGTACGGCGGCGACATCAAGGAAACCTACGGCGTGCCGGTTGAAGAAATCGTCGAAGGCATCAAGTACGGCGTGCGCAAGGTCAACATTGACACTGACCTGCGTTTGGCTTCCACCGGTGCGATGCGTCGGTTGATGGCAACCAATCCTAGCGAGTTCGACCCGCGCAAGTTCTTTGGTGCGACGGTGACGGCGATGCGGGATGTTTGTATTGCGCGTTATGAGGCGTTTGGTACGGCGGGTAATGCTTCGAAGATCAAGCCGATCTCGTTGGAAGCCATGTATCAGCGGTATTTGAAGGGTGAGTTGAACGCTAAGGTTAATTGATGTTTTAGCGTTGTGAGAAAACCCGCAGTGATGCGGGTTTTTTTATGTTTGGGGTTTGGGTGTATATCCGTTTTTGTAGGTAACGGCTGCTTATGGTTTCGCTTTTTCGGATATACACAAAGATCTTGGTAGCGCTGTGTCAGTCGACATCCATGCTGCTGACCCGGCGCTATCGCGAGCAAGCTCGCTCCCACAGGGGCATCTTCCACCGGGGGGGTTATTAGTCTTCGAGGCCGCGCTGTTCAATGACGCCGAACACGTCGGTGACATCCTGGACCAGGATCCGGGCGACGTTGGTGAGGGTGTTGAAGTCGCCAGCAGCCGAATCGCGCAATGTGGCGCAGGCCATGAGCGTCAGGTAGTCGAGCGTGGCATGCAAGCGCTCGCTGGCGCAGGCGTGGAGCTCGGTCAGTGGGACGGTTTTATCGATGAACAGGACGGGCTGGGTGGTGGCGATCGGGGTGAGCGGAGTGAAGCGGCTTAGTAATTGATGCGTCGTCATAAGGTTCGGCCTCTATAAATGAAAATTCATTGCCACCTTTTTGCTGCGAAACAAACGGGTGGCAGTTGCGCGCGGGTTCGCAGACCGAGATAGAGACCAGACCCGGCAGACCCGAAGGCCTCCCGCGCGCAACCGCCATAAAATGAACGCAGGCGAGTTTGCCTGAATTTTCATTTGACGGTGCAAAGTCTCTGTCTGTCAGTGGGCTGCGAAACCCTTGCCCACCGACCAAAGCCAGCAGACCCACCGAACTATAGAGCAGATTCCCAAGGCCAAAATCGACGCTGTAGGACGCACCGGCCCCCTGTGGCGAGGGAGCTTGCTCCCGCTCGGGGGCGCAGCCGCCGTAAAACCGGCAAATGCGGTAGGTCTGGAGGAAAGAGGGCCGCTTCGCAGCCCAGCGGGAGCAAGCTCCCTCGCCACGGGACGTAAATTCCTACGAGATTTTCAGAAGCAGAAAATCAGGTGTTGTGATCGATATCCAACACGCTGAACGTCACCTTTCCACCTTCGCTGGTATAGCCCGTGTTGTCCTGCACATACACCCCAGCCTTGAAGTACAACGGCTTGTCGCGCCAGGCCGCGCCAACCGTGGTGTACCAACTGTTGCCGGCAGCGGTAATGCCCAGGTCGCCGGTCCGATCAAGATGGATCCGGTAAGAGAACGACCGGTTGAGCTTCACTCCGGTGGCAACGGTGATAACCCTGCCTTCGCTGTCATCGGGACGCATGCGGACCTTGGCGACAATGTTGCCGGTGGCGCTGGAGTCGCTGTATTGGTATTCCAGCTTGACCATGGGCTTGCTGCTGTCCTTCGCATGGATCTGGCCAATGACGATCTTGCCGCTGCTGGGCACTTGATTGACGACGAGCGTTGCCCGCAAGAAGTTGTCGGCGTCTGGATAGACCCAGTTGCGCAACCTTCCGTCTCGGTAGGTTTCGCGCAATTCGCTGCGCGGGTAGATCGCGTTTTCAGTCTTGGTGCCGGTAACCGGTGACCAGAAATACACGGTGCTGCCTTCGGAATTGAAATACTTGTCCTGGAACCCGTCTATCAAGCGAGGGGTTTCGATGGTTTTCGGCGGGCTGCCTTCGGGAATGCTCAGGTTCCAGGTTGCCATATCGACCATGTTCGGATCCTTTCTGAGAAGAAGAAATGATTTACGCCACAGCCGGAGGCTTTAAGACGCGCTTTTGCTGAGGCCATAAGCAATCGCAGACGAGAAATTGGCACGATCGTCCGGCGGTGAGTTGGCGTCAGCAGACCGTCAGAGTGGCGTTTTCCGGTTTTGTGCCCGAGATGTACGACCGTTGGTCGACTAAGTGGGTTTTCCAGGGAACGATTGCGCGATGGCTATTTGACGCTCCAGGCGTGCAAACAAAAAAGCATCCTGAACGGATGCCTTGAAAGGTGTGCCGACAGCAACGTCCCTGTGCTGTTACGGCGCGGTGAAGCGATGATCAAAGGGTGGTGTGTTTGATTTCCAGCAGGCTGAACGTCACCTTCCCGCCCTCGGTGACGTAGCCGGTGTTGTCTTGGACATACACGCCCGCCTTGAAGTAGAGCGGTTTGACTTTCCAACTCGGATCGACGGTGGTTCGCCAGTTATAACCCGCCGCGGTGATACCCAGTGCACCCTTGGGGCTCAGGTGGATCATGTAGGAAAAGCTGCGGTTGAGCGTCACGCCAGTGGCGATGGTGATGACCTGGCCCGATGCATCATCGGGACGAAGGCGTACCTTGGCGACGATGTTGCCGGTAGAGCTATAGGCTTTGTATTGGTATTCCAGCTTCACCATCGGGCTGGTGCTGTCCTTGGTGTGAATCTGACCGATCACGATCTTTCCGGTGCTCGGCACCTGGTTGACGGTCACGGTGGCGCGCAGGGTGTTATCCGCCGCCGGGTACAGCCAATTGCGCAACGTGCCGTCGCTGTTGGTTTCGCGCAGTTCGCTGCGAGGGTAAATGGCGTTGGCCGTCGTGGCGCCTGTCACGGGAGCCCAGAAAAACACGGTGCCGGTTTCAGAGTTGAAATACTGGTTCTTGAAGCCTTGGACCAGTTGCGAGGTTTGAATGGTTGCCGGCGGGGCGCCTTCGGGGATGCTCAAGTTCCAGGTTGCGAGATCGATCATGTCCAGGTTCCTACGTATCGGGATGTAAAAGGTGTACGCCGCGTCGGGAGGCTTTAAACCGCCCTTTTGAAGCGTCTCGAAACGCTGGATAGGGGCTTTTCTTGTTGACCGTTCGGCGATTGTTTGACGTCAATTGACTGTCATGGGTCTCATTGCAGCTTTTGTGCCTGAGAGGGGTGACCGTTAGTCGGCTATTTCGGGCTTTGTCTGGATGATGGCGCGATGACACCTACTGCTTTTCAAAATCCCGGTCTAGAGTGAGATCACTGTATGTTGTCCGCCTTGCTCGATAGGGCGGACATGGCGCCCCGATAAGAGAAGCAGCATGGAATGCGCGCAACCCCCGTTTGGCGAAGACAGCTCTGTCCTTTTGATCGTTGATGACTACCCCGAAAACCTGCTCAGCATGCGAGCGTTGCTGCAGCGTCAGGATTGGCAGGTGATGACCGCGTCCTCGGGGATCGAGGCGCTGAATCTGCTGCTCGAACATGACATCGACCTGGTGCTGCTGGATGTGCAAATGCCGGACATGGACGGTTTCGAAGTGGCGCGCCTGATGCGCGGCAGCCAGCGCACGCGGCTCACGCCAATCATTTTCCTCACCGCCAACGAGCAGTCCCAGGACGCCGTCATCAAGGGCTACGCCAGTGGCGCGGTGGATTACCTGTTCAAACCTTTCGATCCGCAGATCCTCAAGCCCAAGGTCCAGGCGTTGCTCGAGCACCAGCGTAACCGCCGCGCCTTGCAGCGCTTGAGCCAGGATCTCGAAGCGGCACGGGCCTTCAATGCCTCGGTGCTGGACAACGCCGCCGAAGGGATCCTGGTAGTGGATGAGGACGGCTGTATCCGTTTCGCCAACCCTTCGACGTGCCGTCTGCTCAATGCCACCGCCGACCAGTTGCAGGGGATGCCTTTACTCGATTTCCTGCAAAAGCCCCATATTCCCGAATGGATGGATTCGGAGATCCATACCGCCTACCGGCGTGGCGAAACCTGGCGCCTGCACGATGCGGTGTTGCGCACCGCCCCCGGCCAGCAAGTGTCGGTGGCCCTGTCCTGTGCGCCTCTGCCCTCTGAGCAGAAGGCCATGGTGGTGACGCTCCAGGACATGTCGGTGGTTCGCCATCTGCACCAGCAGTTGGAATTCCAGGCTGTGACTGACCCGCTGACCGGCTTGCTCAACCGCAGGGGGTTCTATCAGACGGCGGAAAACCTGCTGATGCGCAGCGAACGGCTGGAAAGCAACTGGGTGCTGCTGTACCTGGATCTCGATGGCTTCAAGCGCGTCAACGATTCCCTGGGCCACGATGCCGGCGATCGGGTGCTGCGCTGGGTCTCCGAACAATTGAAGGCCTGCCTGCGACCCTTCGATATTCTCGCGCGGCTCGGCGGTGATGAGTTCACGGCCCTGCTGGATCTTGAAGTACCCGAGCAGGCTGCCAAGATCGCCGAGAAACTTATTGAACGGGTTTCGATCTGCCAGCAGATCGAAGGCATGGACGTGACGCTGGGGGCCAGCATCGGGATCGCGACTTACCCGGATTGCGGCTCCAACCTCGATGGCCTCCTGCGCGCTTCCGACATCGCGATGTACGAGGCCAAGCGCGCCGGTCGCCAGCAATATCGTTTTTATGACCACGAAATGAACGGTCGGGCCCGTTCACGGCTGATGCTCGAGGAAAGCGTGCGCTCGGCCATCGAAAACCGCGACTTCAATATGGTCTATCAACCCCAGGTCAGTATTCATGATGGACGCATTCGCGGGTTCGAGGCGCTGTTGCGTTGGCAGCACCCAAGCGTCGGCGATGTTCCGCCGGGCTTGTTCCTGCCGCTGTTGGAAGAGGCGCGGCTGATCAGCCGACTGGGCAGTTGGATCTACCACCGCAGCGCGGCCCAGCGCAAAGTCTGGGAGCGCTTGTTCGCCGAGGATCTGGTGTTGGGCGTGAGCTTGAGCAGCACTCAGTTCGGCATGCCCAACCTGGTGACCGAATTGCGCCAGGTGCTGGAGCGCCACGCCTTGAAGCCTCGGCAACTTGAGGTCGAGGTGACCGAGGATGCGCTGATGCGCAACCCGGACGAGACCCATAAGCAACTGCGATTGCTGCGCCATCTGGGGGTGCGCGTGGCGCTGGATGACTTCGGTTCCGGGCCTTGCTCGTTGGCTCACCTGCGGGATCTGCAGCTCGATACCCTCAAGCTCGACCGGCATTTGATCGCCCGTTTGCCAGGCTCGCCCCGAGATGCCGCATTGGCCGCCTCGGTGATCGACCTGTGTCGGCAACTGGGCTTGCGAGTGATCGCCGAAGGGGTGGAGACCCGCGAACAATATCAGTGGTTGCGGGCCCACGGCTGCGAGTTCGTGCAAGGTTTCCTCGTGGCGCGCCCCTTGATGGCGGAAGACACCAACGCCTTCGCCAAGCCCTTCGACTGGAGCGCGGTCATCGCCTGAATTCGCTACACTGGCGGCCTTTTGTAATGGTGTGGCCGCCCGATGACTGCGCTCAAATACCTCCAGGCGTACCCCGCCGCCTTGCAAGCCCAGGTGCAACAATTGATCGCCGAGGATCGGCTGGGCGATTACCTGCGCCAGCGCTATCCCGACCGGCATCCGATCCAGAGCGATAAGGCGTTGTACGCCTACGCGCTGGAACTCAAGCAGCAATACCTGCGTAACGCGCCGGCCATCGACAAGGTGCTGTTCGACAATCGCCTGGACCTGACGCATCGTGCACTGGGCCTGCATACAGCCGTGTCGCGGGTGCAAGGTGGCAAGCTCAAGGCCAAGAAGGAAATCCGCATCGCATCGTTGTTCAAGGAGGCGGCGCCCGACTTCCTGAAGATGATCGTGGTTCACGAGCTGGCCCACTTCAAGGAATCGGACCACAACAAGGCGTTCTACCAACTTTGCGAGCACATGCTGCCGGGTTATCACCAGTTGGAATTCGACCTGCGGGTGTACCTGACCTGGCGGGACCTGCAACAAGACAAGGAATGATCGGATGGACGTCAGCAAGACCAAGAGCAGCTTCTATCGTCGCTTGTATGTGGCTTACCTGATCGACAGCGGCCTGGCCAGTAACGTCCCGGCCCTCACCGAAGTCACCGGCATGCCCCGGCGTACGGCCCAGGACACCGTGGCGGCGCTGGCGGACCTGGATATCCTGTGTGAGTTCGAACAAGAAGAAGGCGCGCGCAACCATGCCGGGCGATATCGGATTCGCGATTGGGGGGCGATTGATCGGGGGTGGATCGAGCAGAACCTGGAGCGGATCAGGGCGGTGCTCGGCTATCCCTGAATGCTGGTTGTGTCTGGGTTGGCGTCTTCGCGAGCAAGCCCGCTCCCACAGTGGGATCTTTTGTAGGCACAAAAACTTTGTCTACCTCAGAACCCTTGTGGGAGCGGGCTTGCTCGCGAAGAGGACCTTAAGGACGATGCATGCCGATATGCGGAATCCCATCCTCCAGATACTCGACACCCACCGCTTCAAACCCATACCGCCCGTAATACCCCTGCAGATGCGCCTGGGCCGACAACGAAATCGATGTGCCGGGCCAGTGCTTCTGCGCCTGTTCGAGCGCACGCTCCATCAGCGCATGCCCCAGCCCCTGGCCGCGTGCTTCTGGCGCGATGACCACCCGGCCAATCACCACGTCGCTGTTGCGCGAGTGGGGATCGAGCAAACGAAGGTAGGCGATCAGGTGATTGTCCCGCCAAGCCATCAGGTGGCACGTGTCGCCTTCCAGATCGAGTCCATCCACGTCCGGGTAGGCGCAGCTCTGCTCGACCACGAACACGTCGGCGCGCAATTTTAGAATGGCGTACAGCTGCTCCTTGCTCAGGTCGCTGTGATGTTTGCAGACCCAGTCGATATCCATTTTTTGAATTTCCTTGAATGCCTGATGCCGATATTAGGCGTCCTCACGTCGGAAGTCTCTTTTCGATTGGTCGGAAAATCTGTGATAAAGACCAAAATGCCATCATGGATGTGTCGCGGTCTTGTCTTCTTTGTGTAATCTTCGATTCAGCCCTGCGCAGCGGTTTCGATGAGCTAACGTTAGGACCGGACGTCTGCGGATGTCCCTTGGATTTCGGCTAAAAACAAACCGGGCTTGAACCCGTCAAGGATGTTTGGCATGCCGCGATTGCATCGAGTTCTTGCTTTGGTCGGACTGTTGTTGCTGAGCCACAGCGTCTGCGCGCAGAAGTTGCGCCTGGTGGCCGATGCCTGGCCCCCTTTCACCGATTCGACCTTGGTCAACGGCGGCCTGGCGACCGATATCGTCACGACGGCCCTGGCGCGGGCGGGCTATGCCAGTGACTTCGAGCAGGTGCCCTGGGCACGGGCGATGCTGGGCATCAGTGAAGGGCGCTACGACGTGCTGGTCAACGCCTGGTACGCCGAAGAACGCACCCATGTGGGTCAGTTCTCGGCCGAGTATTTGCTCAACCGGGTGCGCTTCATCAAGCGCAAGGATGCGGACATCGAGTTCGATAATCTTCAGCAGCTATATGCCTACCCCGTCGCCGTGGTGCGTGGCTACGCCTATGCCAAGGCGTTCGACGAGGACGCGCAGATGCAGAAGATCCCAGTGCACAACTTTGCGATGGCCGTGCGCATGCTGGCTGCCGACCGGGTGAAACTGACCTTGGAAGATGAGTACGTCGCCCGTTACTACCTGGCTCGGGAATCCCCGAAGGTGCGCAACGCCGTGGAGTTCCTGCCCAAGCCCTTGAGCGAAAACAGCCTGCACATATTGGTCAGCCTGAAGAACCCCGAACACGAGCAGATCGTGGCTGGATTCGATCGTGAAATTGCGGCGATGAGGGCGGATGGGAGTTATGAGCGGCTATTGAAGGCGCATGGGATGTAAGACAGCTGTGTGGCGGGTGCTCATTCGCGAGCAGGCTCGCTCCCACAGGCAAACGTACATTTGTTGTGGGAGCGAGCCTGCTCGCGAAGGGGCCGGCCCATCCACTACAGTCTCAAGCCTCGCTGGTGTCCTTGATCAAATGCGCCGCCAACGTGCGCAACGGCCCCAACTGGCGGCAGATCAAGGCCAATTGAGTCTGCACCAGCCGCTGCCCTTCGTCGATTTCGTCGGGCATCTGCTCAAGCTCGCTGGCCAGTGCTTCCTCTTCGTCACTCTGGATGGCAATCGACTGTTTGCTCGCCAGGCCTTGGGCGATTTCATCGATGCTGGACGCCAGTTTTACGCCCGCGCCGTCGATCAGGTATTCGCGCACTTCAGTTGGCAATTCCGTGCCCCGGTGGGCGCCCAGGCCTGACAGGTAGCTGAGCAACGTGTGGGACAACACCAGGAAGCGGAATCCGACGTCGGCCTCCTTACGGAAATGCCCAGGCTCCATCAGCATGTTCGCCAGCGTGGTGGACAGCGCCGCATCGGCGTTATGGGCGTTGCGTCGGGCCAGGCGATAGGCCAGGTCGTCACTTTTTCCGGCCGCGTATTGCTGCATGATCTGGCGCAGGTAGATGCTGTTGCAGGTGAGCGTGTTGGCGAGCACTTTGTTCAGCCGTCGGCCCTGCCAGTCGGGCAGGAACAGGAACACTGCCAGCCCGGCGATCAGGCTGCCTACCAAGGTATCGAATAGCCGTGGCAGCAGCAGGCCGTAGCCGTCGCCGACCTGGTTGAAGCAGAACAGCACCATGATGGTGATTGCCGCGGTCGCCAGGGTGTAGCGGGTGGTGCGGTTGGTAAAGAATATGACTCCGGCGACGATGGCGAAGCACGACTGCACCAGCGGGTTCGGGAACAGATCGAACAATGCCCAGGCCACCGTCAGGCCGATCGCGGTGCCGATGATCCGCTGGCCGAGCTTGCGCCGGGTGGCGCCGTAGTTGGGTTGGCAAACGAACAGTGTGGTCAGGACGATCCAGTAGCCTTGGGACGGGTGGATCAGGTGCACCATGGCGTAGCCCACGCTCAAGGCCAACGGCAATCGCAGCGCGTGACGAAACAGCAGCGAGGTGGGCGTGAGCTGGGTACGCAGGCGTACCCAGACGTCCTTGAGGTTGCGTGGTGAGCGGTCCAGGAGGCTGCTGTCGGTGGCGTCGGCCAACGCGTCGGGATTGCTCGCATCGCTGAGCAGACGGTCCATCGTGCCAAGGTTCACCGACAATGCGCGCAGCGAACGCAGCAAACCGCGCCAGGCCGGGTTGCTCTGGATGCGCAAATGTTCGAGGGACGCGTGCAGGTCGTTCAACGCTTCGGCAAAGCTGTCGTCATAGACGAACGGCTGGCGCAGCTGGATCGACTCCGCCAGAGCCTGGCAGGCCTTGCCCTGCTGGCGCAGCAGGCGCTGGCAGCGGAACAGCACATCGCTGTGAAAGAAGGCTTCGGCCAGCGCGTTATAGGGGTAATGGGAAGAGCTCGCGCGTTCGTGGATGTCCTGGGCGAGAAAATACAGCTTCAGGTAGCGGCTGACTTTCGAGCCGGGTCGGCCGTTGCCGACGCGGTGCAGGATGATTTCCTTGGCGCTGTTGAGCGCGGCGACGACCCGACCGTTCTGCTGGGCCAGTTCCAGGCGTCGCGCCTCGACGTCCAGGTGGCGGATCGGTTCGAGCAACGACGACTTGAGCTTCAGGTAACGCCCCAATTCGCGAAACAGCCGCGCCAGGCTTTGCTGCACCGGTTGGTTGGAAAACAGCGCGTGCCAGAGGACCGAGAGCAGGCCATACCACGCGGCACCGGCCACCAGCAGTGAAGGTTCGTGCCAGAAGTCAGTCACCGCGCCGCCGCGCTGGTCCACGCCGATGACGGTGTAGACCGAGAGAATCAAGGTGGCCGAGGCGATCGCGCCGTAGCGCTCGCCCAAGGCGCCAAGCATGGTCAGGCCAAAGGCAGCCATGGCCAGGGCGACTATGAACAGGACGGGATAGGGAAACAGCAACTCCACCGACAACGCGGCAACGGTGAAGCACACCAGCGTCACGACCAAGGCGTTGAGGCGGCCTTGCCAACTGTCATCGGTCTCGGCCAGGGCGCTGGCGATGATGCCCAGGAACAGGGGAATCAGCAGCCCCATTTCATCCAGATACCAGCACAGCCCCATGCTGCCGGTCAGGGCGATGAACACCCGCACGCTATAACTGAACTTGTCCAGCGCCCAAAGGCGCCGCAGGGATTGGCTAAACGAGGTCGATGACATGAAGTGCAAGGGCCTGACGGGCAATGACGCTAAATTGAGGCAGTAATGACGCCGATGCAATGGCGGCGATCACATCTGACAGCAAAAAGTGTTCCGGAGGATGAAGGACACTTACACCTCTGTGGCGAGGGGATAAATCCCCTCGCCACAAAAGCAGGCTCAACATGGGGTGGGATCAGACGTACTGCGCCGCCGCATACCCCGAAGCCCAGGCCCACTGGAAGTTGAACCCGCCCAGGTGCCCAGTGACATCCAGCACTTCGCCGATGAAGTACAGCCCGGGGCTTTTCAACGATTCCATGGTCTTGGACGAGACTTCCCGGGTGTCGACGCCACCCAGCGTGACTTCGGCGGTGCGGTAGCCTTCAGTGCCGGCAGGGACGACGTTCCAGCTCGCCAGTTTCTCGGCGATGTCCGCCAGCTCCGCGTGGGTGTATTGCTTCATGGGTTTGGAGGCGAACCAGGTGTCGGCCAGCAGGTTGGCCATTTTCTTGGTGAACAGCTCGCCCAGCAGTGTTTTCAATTCGCTGTTGGGACGTTCGGCCTGTTGCTGCTGCAGCCATTGCGGCACGTCGTGGTCGGGCAAAAGGTTGATCTGCACCGTGTCCCCCGGTTCCCAGAACGAGGAAATCTGTAATATCGCCGGGCCGCTCAAGCCGCGATGGGTGAACAGGATGTTCTCGCGAAAACTCTGGTCGTTGCAGCTCACCAGGCAATCGACCGAGGTGCCCGACAGTTCAGTGCACAGGGTCTTGAGCTGGTCGGTGATGGTGAACGGCACCAGCCCGGCGCGAGTTGGCAGCAACTCATGGCCAAACTGCTTCGCCACCTGATAGCCGAAACCGGTCGCCCCGAGGGTCGGAATCGACAACCCGCCGGTCGCGATGACCAGGGATTGGCAGGCGAGGGCGCCGAGGGTGGTTTGCAGCAGGTAGCCGCCGTCGGTCTTTTCGATCTGCTCGATCGAGGTGTCCAGGTGCAGGTTGACGCCGGCCTGCTCGCATTCGTCCAGCAGCAGGCCGAGGATGTCGCTGGACTTGTTATCGCAGAACAACTGGCCGAGTTTTTTCTCGTGATAGGGCACGCCGTGCTTGGCCACCAGCGCGATGAAATCCCACTGGGTGTAGCGGGCCAGGGCCGATTTACAGAAGTGCGGATTCTGCGAGAGAAAATTGCCCGGCTCGGTGTACATGTTGGTGAAGTTGCAGCGTCCACCGCCCGACATGAGGATTTTCTTGCCGGCCTTGTTGGCGTGGTCCAGCAGCATCACTTGGCGTCCGCGCGCGGCAGCGGTCAGCGCGCACATCAACCCCGCGGCGCCAGCGCCAATGATCACGACTTCGGTAGAGCGCAAAACGGTGTCCTCTCAGCTTTCCACAATACTGAATGTGGGAGCGAGCTTGCTCGCGATAGCGGTGGTTCAGTCAACATCGAGGTGACAGAACTGACGCCATCGCGAGCAAGCTCGCTCCCACAGTTTGATATCTGTTGGGTTGGCGATCGCTTTACAGGATCCGCACCCGCAACGACCGACCCTTGATCTTGCCATCGTTCAGGCGTTGCAGCGCCTGCTTGGCGATCCCGCGTTCCACGGCCACGTAGGCCTGGAAATCGAAGATCGCGATCTTGCCGACCTGGGCGCCGGGAATGCCGGCCTCGCCGGTCAGGGCACCAAGGATGTCACCGGGGCGGACCTTGTCCTTGCGCCCGGCGCCGATGCACAGGGTGCTCATCGCTGGTAGCAGCGGACCGCCGCCCTGGGGCTTGAGGTTGTCCAGTTGGTCCCAGCTCAGCGGCGACTTCTGCAGTTGCTCGATAGCCTGGGCGCGGTGGGCTTCGGACGGCGCCACCAGGCTGATGGCGATGCCTTTCTCACCGGCGCGGCCGGTGCGGCCGACGCGGTGGATGTGGATTTCCGAATCCCGGGCCAGTTCGACGTTGATCACCATGTCCAGGGCATCGATGTCCAGGCCGCGGGCCGCCACGTCGGTGGCCACCAGCACCGAAGTGCTGCGGTTGGCGAACATCGCCAGCACCTGGTCGCGGTCACGCTGCTCCAGGTCGCCGTGCAGGCCGACGGCCGAGATGCCCTTGGACGTCAGGTGGTCGACGGTTTCCTGGACCTGCTGCTTGGTGAAGCAGAACGCCACGCACGAGGCGGGACGGAAATGCGCCAGCACCTTGACCACCGCGTCCATGCGCTCCTCGGGCGAGATCTCGTAGAAACGCTGCTCGATCTGCGCGTCGGAGTGGAACGCCTCGGCCTTCACTTGCTGCGGGTCACGCATGAACTTGGAGGCTAGCTGCTTGATGCCCACCGGGTAGGTGGCGGAGAACAGCAGTGTCTGGCGGCGTTCCGGGGTCTGCTGGATGATGTCTTCGATGGCGTCGTAGAAGCCCATGTCGAGCATGCGATCGGCTTCGTCGAGAATCAGCGTATTGAGGCCGTCGAGCACCAGCGAGCCCTTGCGCAGATGCTGCTGGATGCGCCCCGGCGTGCCGACGATGATGTGGGCGCCGTGTTCGAGGGAGGCGATCTGCGGGCCGAACGACACGCCGCCGCACAGGGTCAGGACCTTGATGTTGTCTTCGGCGCGGGCCAGGCGGCGGATTTCCTTGGCAACCTGGTCGGCCAGCTCGCGGGTCGGGCACATCACCAGGGCCTGGCAGCCAAAATAGCGCGGGTTGATCGGGTTCAGCAGGCCGATGCCGAAGGCGGCAGTCTTACCGCTGCCGGTCTTGGCCTGGGCGATCAAGTCCATGCCCTTGAGGATCACCGGCAAGCTTTGCGCCTGGATCGGCGTCATCTGGGCATAACCGAGTGATTCGAGGTTAGCCAGCATGGCGGCGGACAGCGGCAAAGTATTAAAAGCGGTGGCAATGGTGGTCACGGGACTGGCCTGCAAAACAAAATGTCGCGCAGTGTAGCAGCCTCGTGCCACTTTCTTCGAAAGTTCTGGACGAGCTGTGAGGGCCGAACCGCAGAACATGTGGCGGGGATTTATTGTGGCGAGGGGATTTATCCCCGCTGGGCTGCGAAGCAGCCCCTAGGATGGTCACCTTGGTGGATCAGGGAGAGCGCATTCAGCCTTTTTGGGGCTGCTGCGCAACCCAGCGGGGATAAATCCCCTCGCCACAAAAGCTCCCCAATTCCACTGGTCAGTGTTCGATATGCTCATCCGGGCGTTTCACCCGTCGCCCGTCTTCGCGTGACAACTGGGAAAAGATCGTCGCCGCCAGCATCGCCATGATCCCCACCGTCACGAAGGTCAATTGGAACGCGCCCAGCACCGTCTCCACCCCGTCGTTGCCAACCTGGGCCGTGAAGCCGCCAAGCAAGGCTCCGGCGCAAGCCACGCCGAGGCTCAGGGACAGTTGCGCCACCACCGACAACAGGCTGTTGCCACTGCTGGCGCTGGCATCGTCCAGGTCGATCAGCGTCACGGTGTTCATCGCGGTGAATTGTAGCGAGTTGATCGCCCCCAGCACTGCCAGATGCGCCAGCAACAGCCAGTACGGCGTCTGTTCGCTGACCAGCCCCATGCTCGCCAGCATCACACCCAGGGCGAGGGTATTGGCGGTAAGGACAATGCGATAGCCGAAGCGCTCGATCAATGGCCGGGCGACCGATTTGGCGACCATCGCCGCGGCCGCCAGGGGCAGCATGCTCATCCCGGCCTGGGAGGGCGAATAACCCAAGGCGACTTGCAACAACAACGGCACCAGGAACGGCAGGGCGCCGCTGCCCAGGCGCGCGAACAGGTTGCCGAGGATGCCCACGGCGAAGGTTCGGGTCTTGAACAGCGACGGTGGGAACAGCGCGTTCTCGACGTGCCCGGCCCGCAACCAATAGGCCGCCAGGCAGGCCATGCCGCCGAACAGCAGCAACATCACCCGCAGGTGCGGCAGGTGCAATTCACCCAGGCCTTCCATGGCAATGGTGATCAGTACCATCGCCGCGCCGAACAGCAAAAAGCCCAGGCCATCGAAGCGCGTGCGCTCGCTGCCGCGCAGGTCCGGGATGAACTTCCACACGGCGTAACAGCCGATCACACCCACCGGCAGGTTGATGATGAAAATCCAGTGCCAGGTCATGTATTCCACCATCCAGCCGCCCATGGTCGGGCCGATCAGCGGGCCGAGCAGGCCGGGAATGGTGATGAAACCCATGATTCGCACGAGCTCCGAGCGTGGATAGGCCCGCAATACCACCAGCCTGCCCACCGGCAGCATCAACGCACCGCCTAGGCCTTGGACGACACGGGCGCCGATCAGCATGCTCAACGAACTGGACAAGGCGCAGAGCAAGGAGCCGAAGCTGAACAACAGGATCGCGCCGAAGAAAATCTTCTTGGTGCCGAAGCGGTCGGCAATCCAGCCTGACGCCGGGATCAACAGCGCCACGGTGAGCATGTAGGCAATGATCACACCCTGCATGCGCAGCGGGTTTTCCGCCAGGTCACTGGCCATGGCGGGCAGGGCGGTATTGAGGATGGTCCCGTCGAGGGACTGCATGAAAAAGGCAATCGCCACGACCCACGGGAGCCAGCGGGCGGTGACGGCATCGAGGGGAGCGCGGTTGGGCATGGGACCTCTTGTGTGGACAGTGGACATTGACCTGCAGCGAAAGCGCTTTGTGGCGAGGGGATTTATCCCCGCTGGGCTGCGAAGCAGCCCCCGATCTACCAGCCCAGTAAAACAGGCGGAGCCTATTCAAGCTTCTTGGGGTCGCTTCGCAACCCAGCGGGGATAAATCCCCTCGCCACAGGTTCTGTGTTTGCTAACTACAGGGTCAAGGTCAAGCGCTTCACCAACGCCCCCGGCAACAACATCGAGGCCGTGGCCCGTTGGCTGTAGGTGCTGGCCGAAAGCAGAAGTTCCCGCTCCCGGGTCAGCGCTTCGAGCTGCGAGCCCAGCAGGCTGTAGACGCTGTCGTCGAAACGCATGGTACTGACCGGAGCCTGGATCTGGCCGTTCTCGACCCAGAACGTGGCGAAGCGGGTCATGCCGGTCAGGCGCGCCGCGGGTTGGTCCGAGTAGTTCAGGTACCACAGGTTGCTGATGTACAAGCCGGTGCCGAGCTCCTCAAGAATGTGCCGCTGCTCGAGGTGGCCCTCCTTCATGTCCAGCGCCGTGGGGTATTCGTAGCTGCTGGCGCCATTGGCAGTGAGGCCGTATTCCGCGGCGCTGCGGGAGTTGACCAGTCGCGTGTTGGCCGTGCCCTTGGCAATCAGCGTCAGGTCGTCGCGGGGATAACCTTCGTCGGAAAACGCCGGGCTCAAGGAGCCGCTGACCTGCTCGGTCAACCACACGTTGGGACTGAAGTGGGCCTCGCCAGCGTAGAACTTCTGCAGCGGGCTCTGCTTGCTGGCAATCGCCCGTGCGGAAAAACCGCCCCAACTGAGCATGCCCATGATCTCTTCCAGGGCGGCCGGCGCCAGATAAGCGCGGTATTCGCCGGGCGGCAGCGTGCGCAGCGGGCGGCCGAGAAACTCCAGTTGCTCGCGAGCCTGTTCGAAGCGCCGGGCGAATCCCTCGCGGCTCCATTCATGCCCGGCGTAGCTGGCTTTCACTGCCTGGCCGTTCTCATGGAACAGGCTAAAGTCGAAGTTGAAACTGTTGGCCTGATGCCAGCCGAATGCCCCTGAAGAACTGGCGAAACCGCGGCTGATGGGCCCCGCAGCATAGAACCCGACCAGATCCAGGCCTTCGGCGGCGCGGGTGATTTCAGCGACGGCCTGCTCCGTTTCGGGCAGTGGATGGGCCTGCACGTTGTCGCTGTGCCAATGATTGTGGTTGAGCAGCAAGTAAGGATCTACCGGCAACAGCGGCAAGGTTTCGCGCAGTTGCCGTAGCCCTTCGGCCAAGCGTTGCAGGTCGGTCTCGGTGTCACCGGACAAGGTGATCTGCAAATCGGCATGACGGCCGTCGTTGATCAATTTGAAACTGACATTCGCCTGCTGCACCTGGCCGGCCTGGCGGACCTTGCCGTGGTTGAAGCGCACGAAGGCCGAAGACTCGGCGGCGTAGCCGAGGGTGAATTGTTCAGGTTCGCGCAGCGCATCGCGTAGCCAATCGACCAACGCCTTGAACGCCCCCGCTTGATTATTGACAGTGTTCATCAGGCGTCTCCCCCAAACACATCGACATGGCTGAACACACAGGCCGGCGACGCATGGCCGACGCGGATGACCTGGTTCGGTTCGCCCTTGCCGCAGTTCGGCGTGCCCAGAACCTGGGACGTGCTCGCATCGCCCACCGCTCTCAGGCTCTTCCAGAATTGCGCGGAGATGCCCCGGTAGTTGGGGTTCTTCACCACATCCTTGAGCTCACCGTTTTCGATCAACTGGCCCCATTCGCAACCGAACTGGAACTTGTTGCGGGCGTCGTCGATGGACCAGGACCGGTTAGTGCGCATCAACACGCCGTGCTCGATGCCCTGGATCAGTTGCTCCAGGGATTGGTCGCCGGGTTCGATGTTCAGGTTCGCCATGCGATCGATGGGGGGGCGGTTCCAACCGCAGGCGCGGCTGTTGGCGACACCGTCGAGGCCAGCGCGGAACTGCGACAGCGCCCCGCCCAATGGACGCAACAGCAGCCCTTCACGAATCAGGAACTGCTTGCTCGCGGCGCTGCCGTCGTCGTCATGGCTGTAGCTCGCCAGTTCCTCGGGAATATCCGGGTCGAAGGTCACGTTCAACAGGCTGGAGCCATATTGCAAGTGGCCGAAATCGCTGGTCTTGACGAAGCTGGTACCGGCGTAATTGCGCTCATCCCCGAGGATGCGGTCCAGTTCCAGCGGATGGCCGATGGATTCGTGGATCTGCAGCATCATCTGGTCGGGCATCAGCAGCAGGTCATGCGGGCCTGCTGGGGTATTCGGCGCCATGAGCAACTGCAGGGCCTGGTCGGCGATTCTCGGGCCGGCGCCGATCAGGCCGCAACGGCTGATCACATCGAAGCCGCCTTGCTGGCCGAAATTTTCCCGGCCCAGGGTGCGGGTCTGGCTGTCGTGGCCGTCGAAGGCGGTGACGTCCAGGGCCGGGTAGATGAAGCGTTGGGCCTGGCGCAACTCAGCGCCGGCACTGTTGAGGTAGATCTGCTCGACCTGGGTCAGGCCGATGCTGGCCTGCCAGTTCACCAGGCGTTCGTCGGTGGGCACCGAAGCCGATTCGTCGCCGAGCAGTTGGTAGCAATCGCTCAGCGGAGGGAAAGCCTGGTCGAAATGCGGCGAGAAGTAGTCGGCACGGTCGCTGGACACCGCTTGCTCGCGCAAGTCGAGCAAGGCATGGGGCTTGAGCCGACGAGCGTGTTGCTCGGCGCGCTCCAGTGCCGCTTGCAGGCCGGCCTGGGATAGATCATTGGTGGCCGCGTAGGCCTCGACGCCGTTGACCCGCACGGTGAGCATCGCCCCTTCGTCGCGGTTCAGGCTCGGTGGTTCGGCGACGTTCTTGCGCACCGACAGGTGCTGGCCGGACTCACGGACATAACGCAGGGAAAAGAATTCAGCACCCGTGCGCAAGGCAGCAAACCGCTGCTTGAGCTGGGGATGGAAGTCGAACATGAAACCTCCTTGTCTGGAGTGGCGATGCAGCGAGGTGCGGCGCATTGACGCGGTGGCTCTAGAGTAGGCCTGGGGCGGGGGAGGGATCAAGGCAGATGGGAATTTTGCGGTGTCAGGTTGGACGCCTTCGTCGGATCGCCGCCCGGAGCAGGCTCGCTCCCACATTGGATATTTGGTGGTCACGAAATCTGTGCCCACCTCAGAATCCCTGTGGGAGCGAGCTTGCTCGCGATGGCGGTGTGGCAGTCAACGAAGATATTGAATGGGCCGGCCCCATCGCGAGCAAGCTCGCTCCCACAATGGGATCTTCAGCGGTCACGAAATCCGTGTCCACCACCGAACCCCTGTGGGAGCGAGCTTGCTCCGGGCGGCGATCCGACGAAGGCCGCGCCGCGGTCTTGAGTCTTACTGTGCAGCCGTCGCCACTTCACGCACCGGCTTGCCGCGCACCGGCGCATCGCCGGCCACATAGTACGGTGCGGTCGAGCGCGGCAGCGGCTTGCGACCACGGATCTTGTCGGCGATTTTCTCGGCCATCATGATCGTCGGCGCATTGAGGTTGCCGGTGGTGATGATCGGCATGATCGAGGCGTCGACCACGCGCAACCCTTCCATGCCATGCACGCGGCCTTCGCCGTCTACCACGGCCATGTCGTCGGTGCCCATCTTGCACGAGCAGGACGGATGGAACGCGGTTTCGGCGTGCTCGCGGATGAACTGGTCCAACTGCTCGTCCGTCTGCACGTCGATGCCCGGACTGATCTCGCGACCACGGAAGGCGTCGAGCGCCGGTTGTTGCATGATCTCGCGGGTCAGGCGGATGCCGTCGCGAAATTCCTGCCAGTCCTGCTCGGTGGCCATGTAGTTGAACAGGATGCTCGGGTGCTGGCGCGGGTCCTTGGACTTGGCCTGGATCCGACCACGGCTCGGCGAGCGCATGGAGCCCATGTGCGCCTGGAAACCATGTTCCTTCACGCCGTTGCTGCCGTTGTAGTTAATCGCCACCGGCAGGAAGTGGTACTGGATGTTCGGCCATTCGAAATCCGGACGAGTACGGATGAAACCACCGGCTTCGAACTGGTTGCTGGCGCCGATGCCGGTGCCGTTGAACAGCCACTCGGCACCGATGGCCGGCTGGTTGTACCAGAGCAACGACGGGTACAGCGAGACCGGTTGGGTGCAAGCGTATTGCAGGTACAACTCCAGGTGATCCTGCAGGTTTTCGCCGACGCCCGGCAGGTCATGGACCACCGGGATGTCGAGATTCTTCAGCAGCTTGGCCGGGCCAACGCCGGAGCGCTGGAGGATCTGCGGCGAGGCAATGGCGCCGGAGCACAGCAGCACTTCCTTGCGTGCCCGAGCTTCGACGCGCTCTTCAGCGGCGCCCACCAGGTAGCGCACGCCGACCGCACGCTTGCCTTCGAACAGGATCTTGTCGGTCAGGGCATGGGTAACGATGGTCAGTGTCGAACGCTTCTTGGCGATGTCCAGGTAACCACGGGCGGTACTGGCGCGACGGCCGTTGGGCGTGACGGTACGGTCCATCGGGCCGAAACCTTCCTGCTGATAACCGTTGAGGTCGTCGGTACGCGGGTAACCGGCCTGCACGCCGGCTTCGACCATGGCGTGGAACAACGGGTTGTTACCGGCCTTGGGCGTGGTCACGCTGACCGGGCCGTCGCCGCCGTGGTAGTCGTTCGGGCCGATGTCACGGGTTTCGGCCTTGCGGAAATACGGCAGGCAATCGAGGTAGGTCCAGTCTTCCAGGCCCGGCAGCTTGGCCCAGTTGTCGTAGTCCAGGGCGTTGCCGCGGATGTAGCACATGCCGTTGATCAGCGAAGAACCGCCCAGGCCCTTGCCGCGTCCGCACTCCATGCGCCGGCCGTTCATGTGCGGCTCCGGATCGGTCTCATAGGCCCAGTTATAGCGCCGGCCTTGCAGCGGGAACGCCAGGGCGGCGGGCATTTGCGTACGGAAGTCGAGGCGATAGTCCGGGCCGCCGGCTTCGAGCAGCAGGACGGTGACGCCTTCGTCTTCGGTCAGGCGGGTGGCCAGGGTGTTACCGGCCGAGCCGGCACCGATGATGATGTAATCGAATTCTTGGGACATGAAATGCACCCTCTTTTTGAGTTGGGTTCAGGTCAGGCCTGGCGAGTGCTTCGCACTCGATCGCGAGCAAGCTCGCTCCCACATTGGAATGGGGACTCCTGTGGGAGCGAGCTTGCTCGCGATGGCGGCCGCAGAGGCAGCGTCGGTTTAGAACACCGACGTGTAGTCGCCCATCTCGACCTGCACCGACTTGATACGGGTGAAGTTGTTCAGCGAGCTGATCCCGTTCTCCCGGCCCACGCCCGATTGCTTGTAGCCACCGACCGGCATTTCCGCCGCCGATTCGCCCCAGGCGTTGATCCAGCAGATGCCGGCTTCGAGCTGGTGAATCACGCGGTGGGCGCGGTTGAGGTCGCGGGTGACGACGCCAGCCGCCAGGCCGAAGTCGGTGTCGTTGGCGCGGCGGATCACTTCTTCTTCGGTTTCATAGGTGAGGATGCTCATCACCGGGCCGAAAATTTCTTCACGCACGATGGTCATGTCATCGGTGCAGTCGGTGAACACGGTCGGGGCGACGAACGCGCCCTTGGCGAATTCGCCTTCCGTCAGGCGACCGCCGCCGCACAGCAAGCGCGCGCCTTCGGCTTTGCCTTTCTCGATGTAGCCCAGCACGCTTTCCATGTGGGCGAAGCTCACCAGCGGGCCGAAGTTAGTGTTTTCGTCTTCAGGGTTACCGACGCGGATGCGCGCCACGCGCTCGACAATCTTGGCTTCGAACGCCGCTTTGAGATGGCTCGGCACGAACACGCGGGTGCCGTTGGTGCAGACCTGGCCGGAGCTGTAGAAGTTGGCCATCATCGCGGTGTCGGCGGCGCGGTCCAGGTCAGCGTCGTCGAAGATGATCAGCGGCGACTTGCCGCCCAGTTCCATGGTCACGTCCTTGAGCGACGAGCTCGAGGCGCTGGCCATGACTTTCTTGCCGGTGTCGGTGCCGCCGGTGAAGGAGATTTTCTCGATGCGCGGGTGCTCGGTCAGCCAGGTGCCGACTTCGCGACCGCTGCCGGTCAGCACGTTGAACACGCCCGCTGGAACGCCGGCCTCGGTGTAGATCTCGGCCAGTTTCAAGGTGGTCAGCGAGGTGACTTCGCTTGGCTTGAAGATCATCGCGTTACCGGCGGCCAGGGCCGGGGCGGATTTCCACAGGGCGATCTGGATCGGGTAGTTCCACGCGCCGATACCGGCGACCACGCCCAGGGGCTCGCGACGGGTGTAGATGAAGGAAGTGGTGCGTAGCGGAACCTGCTCGCCTTCGATGGCGGGCACGAGGCCGGCATAGTATTCCAGCACGTCGGCGCCGGTGACGATGTCGACGTATTTGGTTTCGGAGAACGATTTGCCGGTGTCCAGGGTTTCCAGGGCGGCCAGCTCATCGTTGCGCTCGCGCAGGATGTCCACGGCGCGGCGCAGGATGCGCGAGCGTTGCATGGCGGTCATGGCGGCCCAGACTTTCTGGCCTTTTTCGGCGCTGGCCACGGCACGCTCGACGTCCTCGAACGTTGCGCGCTGCACCAAGGCGAGCACTTCACCGTTGGCCGGGTTGATGGCTTCGAAGGTGGCGTCGCCGCTGGCATCGCTGTACGTGCCATCGATGTAGAGTTTTTGCAGTTCGAAACGGGCCATAAAGTCCTCGCAAGTGCATAAGTGGTTGGCTGAGCACCGAGCGTGTCGTTCATAGCTGACTACGCGCTGCGGTGGCGGTTCAGGTGGCGAGCGATTCTGTGTGCTCTGGCATTCCTGACTTGGCCAGTTGGAAATCCATGTATTCGTAAGCGATCTGGTGTGCCTGGGCGGTATCGAATGCGTCTCCCGACAGCGCCCCGCGCAGCCACAAACCGTCAATCAGCGCGGCCAGGCCCCGTGCCGCGCTGCGCGCCTGGTCAACAGGCAACACGCGGCGGAACTGGCAACACAGGTTGGAATACAGACGGTGATCGTTGATCCGCTGCAACCTGTGCAATGACGGGTGATGCATGCTGGTGGCCCAGAAGGCCAACCAGGTTTTCATCGCCGGACCGTTGACCTGGCTGGCGTCGAAGTTGCCTTCGATGATCACCTTCAGGTGAGCTCGCGGGCTCGAATCCGTCAGCGCTTGGCGACGCGCGGTGACGTTCTCGCTCAGGACACTCATCAGGTACTGGGCCGTCGCCGCGATCAGGCCATTCTTGTCCTGAAAGTAGTGACTGATGATGCCGTTCGAAACACCGGCCAAACGGGCGATCAGCGCAATGCTGGCGTCCCCCATTCCGACCTGATCGACCGCCTGCAAGGTGGCTTCGATCAATTGCTGGCGGCGGATGGGTTGCATACCGACCTTGGGCATCTGCAAATCTCCTTGGGCCATCGGGCGGACGAGTTCGGTCCGCCTTCATGAGGGCCAGTCTATTTTGTTTTGATTGAACGTTCAATCAACAAAGAATAAGCTCTGCGACAATTCGTCGCGATTTACCGAAATTTCCTACGCGTAAATGGCGCGGAAGCGAGACATCAAGGACCCAAGACCCGCGCATGACGGGGGCGAGGGCTCCAAGGGTGTCTTTATAACACCCGCCGGTCGGCTGCCCACTCACCGATTGGTCGGGTATCGCGTTGCCTTGTCCTTCTCTCGCACTGCCTGGAGCATCCGTGCAATGAGTTCTGCCTTGCTAATAAAGACCCCGCCGCAAAAGGTGACGGTCAACGGTTGGGTGTTCTACACCTCCACCGCGCTGATCCTGCTGCTCACCGCCATATTGATCATTGCGCCACAGGAGGCCGGCCGGTTGCTCGGCATTGCCCAGGCGTGGCTGTCCCGCAGCTTCGGCTGGTACTACATGGTGGTGATCGCCGCCTACCTGGTGTTCGTGGTGGGCCTGGCGCTTTCCTCCTACGGCAAACTCAAGCTGGGCAGCAAGCACGACACGCCGGACTTCAGCTACGGCGCCTGGGCCGGGATGCTGTTTTCGTCGGGCATTGGCATTTCCTTGTTGTACTTTGGTGCGTCCGAGCCGCTGGATCATTTCTTCAACCCGCCCGAAGGCGTGGCCGGCAGCCAGATGGCCGCGCGCCAGGCCGTGCAGTTGACGTTCTTGCACTGGGGCCTGCATGGCTGGGCGATCTATGCCCTGGTGGGCCTGGCCGTGGCGTATTTCGCCTACCGGCACAACCAACCGCTGGCGCTGCGCTCGGCCTTGTATCCATTGGTGGGCGAGCGCTGGGTCAAGGGCGCGGCGGGTCATGCCGTAGACGGTTTCGGCATGTTCGTCACGTTGCTGGGGCTGGTGACCAACCTGGGGATCGGTTCGCTGCAAGTCGCGTCCGGGCTGGAAAACCTGTTCGGCATCGAGCACAGCAACACCAACCTGCTGATCGTGATCATTGTGATGAGCACCGTGGCGACCATCGCCGCTGTCTCGGGCGTGGAAAACGGCATTCGCCGGCTGTCCAACCTGAACATCGTGTTGTTCAGCGGCTTGCTGATCTTCGTGTTGTTGTTCGGTCCGACCCTGCACCTGCTCAACGGTTTCGTGCAGAACGTCGGTGACTACCTCAACGGCGTGATTCTCAAGACGTTCGACCTGTATGTGTATGTCGACGACAGCGCCAAGTCCGACCGCTGGCTGGGTCTGTGGACCCTGTTCTACTGGGCCTGGTGGATTTCCTGGGCGCCTTTCGTCGGCATGTTCATCGCGCGGATTTCCCGTGGGCGTACCGTGCGCGAACTGGTGGCGGGCGTGTTGCTGATTCCCCTGGGCTTTACATTGGCGTGGCTGTCGATCTTCGGTAACTCGGCCCTGGACCTGGTGATGAATCAAGGGGCGGTGGAACTGGGCAAGACGGCGCTGACCCAGCCGTCCATGTCGATCTATCAGTTGCTGGAGTTTTACCCAGCCTCGAAAGTCGTGATCGGCGTGTCGATCTTCGTCGGTTTCGTGTTGTTCCTGACCCCGGCCGACTCCGGCGCGGTGATGATGGCGAACCTTTCGTGCAAGGGCGGCAGTGTCGATGAAGATGCACCGCACTGGTTGCGGATTTTCTGGTCGGTGGTCATCACGCTGGTAACCGTTGGCCTGTTGTTCGCCGGTAACTTCGAGGCGATGCAGACCATGGTGGTGCTGGCCGGATTGCCGTTCTCGGTGGTGCTGGTGGTCTTCATGTTCGGGCTGCACAAGGCCATGCGCCAGGATGTGCAGGCTGAGCAGGAGCGGGCGGAGTTGGCGGCGCTGGGTCGGGTCTTTAGCTGACCCGTTCGATAGTTGTGAACACTGTTGTGGCGAGGGGATTTATCCCCGCTGGAGTGCGCAGCGCTCCCAAAGCCATTGGGGCTGCTGCGCAACCCAGCGGGGATAAATCCCCTCGCCACAAGAGCATTTCAATTCTTGTTTCTGCGCAGACAAAAACGCCGCGATCATCTCGCGGCGTTTTTGTCTGCGTGGGGCTTAGCCCAGGTTCTTGCCGAGCAGCGCGTGGTACAGCTCGCTGTCACCGAGGATGCCGACGACTTTCTGGTTGTCATGCAGCACCAGCTTGTTGCCGGTCTGGTAGCGGATCTGCAAGGCATCGCGCATGCCGATATTCGAATCCACCAGCGTCGGGCGGCGGCCCAGGCCTTCGACGGCTTGGCCCGGCGCCCAGTTCTGCAAGTCCAGCGCGGCGCCGTTCTGCCGGGCGCCCTTGATGGTATTGCCTTCGGCCAGGTCGAGCCAGGAGTCACCGCCCGGGTCCAGGCATACCGAACCGTTGATGCGCTTGCAGTTGTCCAGGGTGCGCATCAGGCTGCGACCGCAGAGCACGTTGAGCGGGTTGGTATGGGCGACGAATGTACGCACGTAATCGTCCGCCGGGTTGAGCACAATCTCTTCTGGCTTGCTGTACTGGATGATCCGGCCGTCTTTCATGATCGCGATACGGCTGCCCAGCTTCAGGGCTTCGTCGAGGTCGTGGCTGACGAACACGATGGTCTTGCTCAGCTTGCGTTGCAGCTCCAGCAGTTCGTCCTGCAAGCCCTGGCGGATCAGCGGGTCGAGTGCCGAGAACGGTTCGTCCATCAGCAGGATGTCGGCGTCCATCGCCAGGGCGCGGGCCAGGCCGACCCGTTGCTGCATGCCGCCGGACAATTCGTCAGGCTTCTTGTTGCGCCACTGGGTCAGGCCCACCAGCTCAAGCTTCTCATCCACCAGCTTCTTGCGTTCCTTCTCCGGTCGGCCCTGCATTTCCAGGCCGAAGCTGATGTTCTCGCGCACCGTCAGCCAAGGCATCAGGGCGAATTTCTGGAACACCATGGCGATGCGTTTGGTGCGCATCATCTTCAGTTCGGCGGGGGTGCAGGAGGCGATGTCGATCTGCCGGCCTTCGTGCTCGACGAACAATTTGCCGCGACTCACCGTGTTCAAGCCGTTGATGCAACGCAGCAGGCTGGATTTGCCGGAACCGGACAGGCCCATCAGCACACAGATCTCGCCTTTTTCGATGTCGAGGCTGGCCTTTTCCACACCGACGATCTGCCCGGTCTTCTTCAGGATTTCATTGCGGGTCATGCCCTTGTCGAGCAGCTTGAGGGCTTCGCGTGGATCTTTGGCAAAGATCACGTCGACCTCTTCGAAGCGGATTATGCTCATGCGTCACCCCCTACTTTGGCGTCGGGTTGTTTGCAGATTCGGTCGAGCATGATCGCCAGCAATACGATCGCCAGGCCGGCTTCGAAGCCCAGGGCGATATCAGCGGTGTTCAGTGCGTTGACCACAGGTTTGCCCAGGCCGTCGGCGCCCACCAGTGCCGCGATTACCACCATCGACAACGACAGCATGATGCACTGGGTGATACCGGCCGCGATGCTTGGCATTGCGTGGGGCAGTTCGATGCGCGACAGCAGTTGGCGACGGGAACAGCCGAAGGCTTTGCCGGCGTCCATCAGTTCTTCCGGAACGTCGCGGATGCCCAGGTAGGTCAGGCGGATGGGGGCGGCAATCGCGAACACCACCGTGGAGATCAAGCCTGGGACCACACCCAGACCGAAGAGAGTCAGGGTAGGAATGAGGTAGACGAAGGTCGGTACGGTCTGCATCAGATCGAGTACGGGACGCATCAGGGTGTAGAACATCGGCTTGTGCGCGGCAACAATGCCCAGCGGCACGCCGATCAGCACGCAGACCAGGGTCGCGAACAGCACCTGGGCGAGGGTTTCCATGGTCTCTTGCCAGTAACCCAGATTGAGGATCAGCAAGAAGGACGCGATGACGAAAACGGTCAGGCCCCATTTGCGCTGGATGAAGTGCGCCAGTAGCGCAATGAGGCCGATCAGGGCCAGGGGGTTGAACCAGGTCAGCGCAAACGTCACGCCGTGAATCATCGTTTCCAGGAACAGCGCGATTGCGTCGAAAGTGTTGGCGCCGTTTTGCGTCAACCATTCGACAAAGCCCGCGATGTACTGGCCCAAGGGTATTTTCTGATCAATAAGCATGGTAGTGAACGTCCGCATGCAAGGAATAAACAGCCCGGGCGAGCGAACCCGCCCGGCATAAACAAGTTACAGACCGAGCTTGCCTTTCACGGCCTCCAGGCCAGGTTTACCGTCAATGGTGGTGACGCCAGCGAGCCAGGTATCGAGCACCTGTGGATTTTTCTTCAGCCAGGCCTTGGCGGCGGCCTCGGGTTTCATCTTGTCGTCGAGCACGTTGCCCATCAGCGTGCTTTCCATGTCGACGGTGAACTCCAGGTTTTTCAACAGCTGGCCAACGTTGCTGCATTCCTGGCTGTAGCCTTTGCGGGTGTTGGTCGCCACGGTAGCGGCGCCGAAGTCGGGGCCGAAGAAGTCGTCGCCGCCGGTCAGGTACTGGATTTTGAAGCGGGTATTCATCGGATGCGGCGCCCAGCCGAGGAACACCACGTCGGTCCCGCGCTTGGAGGCGCGATCGACCTGGGAGAGCATGCCGGCCTCACTGGACTCGACGACCTTGAAGCCCGCGTCCTTCAGACCGAAGGCGTTCTTCTCGATCATGCTCTGGATCAGGCGGTTGCCGTCGTTGCCCGGTTCGATCCCGTAGATCTTGCCGTCGAGCTCTTTCTTGAATTTAGGGATGTCGGCGAAATCGTGCAGGCCTTTGTCATACAGGGCCTGGGGAACGGCGAGGGTGTATTTGGCACCCTTGAGGTTGGTGCGCACGGTTTCCACGGTGCCGGCTTCGCGATAGGCCTTGATGTCGTTTTCCATGGTCGGCATCCAGTTGCCGAGGAACACGTCCATGTTCTTGCCATCGGCCAGGGACTTGTAGGTCACCGGCACCGAAATCATCGTGGTCTTGGTCTTGTAGCCGAGGGCATCGAGCACCACGCTGGTGGTGGCGGTGGTTACGGTGATGTCGGTCCAGCCGACATCGGAGAAGTTGACGGTGCTGCATTGAGCGGGCTCTGCAGCGTTGGCCAGCATTGGAAGACTCAGCATGGCGGCCAACAACAACGGCTTGGAACCTTTCATGGGTGGACTCCTGGTGTTTTATTGGCAGTGTCCGGTCGGGACAACCGCGCTTTTTTGCTTTTTTTAAGTTGCGGTTGGTGGCGCGTGAGCACGCTTTGTGACACGCGGCCTTGCAAACGAGCCGTAACCGATCATGTACCAGTGCAAATCCGACGCCTACAGGGTGAGTCGTATCCAGTACAGGGAGGGTCGCATCCAGTGTTGGTGACGTCGTTTACAGATTTTTTCGGCCCTCGGCTGGCTTCTGACACGCAAAAAAACGTCGTAAAACCCGGGCGACAAGGACGCGGCGCTGGTGGGCATGATTGCGTCGGTGTCAGACGTCGAAAGCCCATTCAAAAGCCGGATGATGCGGCCATCCCGGCGTTGAGCGTAGCAGCTCCGCCACCGGGCGCTCCTGCGCCCGGATGTGACCGTTCTGGAGATTCAAGGCAATGGCAATCAGCGTATTCGACCTGTTCAAGATTGGTATCGGCCCATCCAGTTCCCACACCGTGGGGCCGATGCGCGCCGCGGCGCTGTTTCTTGAAGCGTTGCGCGCGAAGTCGCTGCTGCACGAGGTGCGCCGGGTCGAGGTGCAGCTGTTCGGTTCGTTGTCGGCCACCGGCATTGGCCACGGCAGCGATACCGCCACGATCATGGGGTTGATGGGTGAATGGCCCGACTCGATCGACCCGTCGCAGATCGGCACGCGCATCGAGCTGCTGCGCGAGACCGAGACCCTGTTGCTCGATGGTCGCCTGCCGGTGCCTTTCGTCTGGTCCCGGGACATGCGCCTGCTCGACGAAAACCTGCCGTTCCACCCCAACGCGATGACGCTGGTAGCCGAGGGCGACAACGGCGAGCTGCACCGCGATACCTATTATTCGGTCGGCGGCGGATTCGTCGTCGACCAGGCCCAGGCTTCCAGCGGCGTGATGGACCTGGACACCACCGAGTTGCCCTACGACTTTTCCAGCGCCGAGGAGTTGCTCGGGCTGTGCCGCACGCACAATTTGCGGGTGGCTGAATTGATGATGGCCAACGAGAAAGTCTGGCGTTCGGAAGAGGAGATTCGCAGCGGCCTGATGAAACTCTGGCGGGCCATGCAGAGCTGCGTGGAGCAGGGCCTCAAGCATGAAGGCATCTTGCCGGGCGGCTTGAATGTACGTCGGCGGGCGGCCAAATTGCACCGCAGCCTGCAAGAATTGAACAAACCAAACGTGATCGGCTCGACCCTGAGCGCCATGGAGTGGGTCAACCTGTTCGCCCTGGCAGTCAACGAGGAAAACGCCGCCGGTGGGCGCATGGTCACGGCGCCGACCAATGGCGCGGCGGGAATCATTCCGGCGGTGCTGCATTACTTCATGAAGTTCAGCGAGGCGGTCACCGACGCCAACGTCGTGGATTATTTCCTCGGCGCGGCAGCGGTTGGGATCCTGTGCAAGAAAAACGCCTCGATCTCGGGCGCCGAAGTGGGTTGCCAGGGTGAGGTCGGCTCGGCCTGCGCCATGGCGGCGGCGGGCCTGGCGGAAATCCTCGGGGCCTCGCCGGAGCAACTGTGCAACGCGGCGGAAATCGGCCTGGAACACAACCTCGGCCTGACCTGCGATCCGGTGGGCGGCCTGGTCCAGGTGCCGTGCATCGAGCGCAACGCGATCGCTGCGGTGAAAGCCATCAACGCAGCACAAATGGCCTTGCGCGGTGACGGCCAGCATTTCATTTCCCTGGACCGAGTGATCCGCACCATGCGCGATACCGGCGCCGACATGCACGACAAATATAAAGAGACATCGCGGGGCGGGCTGGCGGTCAGTGCGGTGGAGTGTTGATTTTGTGGCGAGGGGATTTATCCCCGTTGGGGCGCGAAGCGGCCCCCTTCGATTTCTTGTGCATCGCGGTGTCTGGATTCAGGGCTGCTCCGCAGCCCAGCGGGGCGGTGCGACGTTTCGCTAAATCCCCTCGCCACAAAAGATTGTAAAACCGCTCGTAAAATGAACACCCGCTCGCAAATGCGCCACCTTTTAGCGCGTCGCAAACAGATAAGGCGTGACTTGTCGGTCACGTCCTCGGACGCTGCGCTACCGTCCGTCCCCGCGCTTGCGGTGACAACCATCGCGCAAACGGCGCAGCCCAGTTACCACAAGTGCTACCGATCTGCTCACAGCCCGCTGTGGTAGGCGCCTGCGGCCCTTGATGGCACTTATAACCCAGCCTCGACAGGCCCCTTATATAGACAGGCCGGCATGTCGTTTTCAGGAGTTATTGAACGCGTATTCAAATTTAGGCATGGCAATTGCTCTATCCCGATAAAGCCCCGTCTCACGCAAGAGAACGGTGGGCAATAACAAGAGCCTCCGCCTGAGGCCATCACCCGCTTTGTGTGAGGAGATACCGCGATGACGACGTCCAACTCCGGGGCCCAACCCCAGAACCGTGCGCCTCAATCCATCGGCTTTCTGCTGCTGGACAATTTCACGCTGATTTCCCTGGCGTCCGCGGTGGAACCGCTACGCATGGCCAACCAACTGTCCGGTCGCGAGCTGTATCGCTGGACTACCCTGACCGTCGATGGCGGCCAGGTCTGGGCCAGTGACGGTTTGCAGATCACGCCGGACGCCTCCATGCACAAGGCGCCGTCCCTGGACACCGTCATCGTCTGCGGCGGCATCGGCATTCAACGCACGGTTACACGCGAACATGTCTCATGGCTGCAAGGCCAGGCCCGTCAGTCTCGTCGCCTTGGCGCGGTCTGCACCGGCAGTTGGGCCCTGGCCTGCGCCGGCCTGCTGGACGGTTTCGATTGCAGCGTGCACTGGGAATGCCTGGCGGCGATGCAGGAAGCCTTTCCACGAGTGTCGATGAGCACGCGCCTGTTCACCCTCGACCGCAACCGTTTCACCAGCTCCGGTGGCACCGCGCCGCTGGACATGATGCTGCACCTGATCAGTCGCGATCACGGTCGCGAGCTGTCGGCGGCAATCTCCGAAATGTTTGTCTACGAGCGTATTCGCAACGAGCAGGACCATCAGCGCGTGCCGCTCAAGCACATGCTTGGTACCAACCAGCCGAAGCTGCAGGAAATCGTCGCGCTGATGGAGGCCAATCTCGAAGAGCCGATCGACCTGGACGAACTGGCGGTGTACGTCGCCGTGTCCCGGCGCCAGCTGGAGCGCCTGTTCCAGAAGTACCTGCATTGCTCGCCGTCGCGCTATTACCTCAAGCTGCGACTGATTCGGGCGCGACAACTGCTCAAGCAGACACCGATGTCGATCATCGAAGTGGCCTCGGTGTGCGGCTTCGTCTCCACCCCGCACTTCTCCAAGTGCTACCGCGAGTACTTCGGCATTCCGCCACGGGATGAGCGCGTCGGTTCCAACACCACGCAACAGGTGGCAATGATGCCGCTGCCGCAGGCGCTGGTGCTGTCGCCGCTGTCCGGCCCGCTGTCGGCGCTGAGCCAGGCGCGCAACGAGTCGACGTTTGCCAGCGTGAGGCTTTAGACCGACAGGCTTCTGTGGCGAGGGAGCTTGCCCCCGCTGGGCCTGCAGGCGCTGTGTAGGAGCTGCCGAGCGAAGCGAGGCTGCGATCTTTCTCCCGACACTTGAGTCTCAAGTGAAGGATTAAAAGATCGCAGGCTGCGCCAGCTCCTACAGAAACCAGGGTCAGCTATGGTTCTGCTGGTATTGCGTCAACGCTGGCAGCAGTTGCTTGTCGATCGCCTGGCGCACGGCCGGAAGGATGGTCGCGCTGCTGGTATACATCTCCTTGACCATCCGCCGCAGTTCATTGGCGCGAGCCCTGTCCAAGCCGCGCACGGCACACTCACAGGCCTGCTCGGCCGTCGAGCCGCTGGGAATCTGCAACCCCAGGGCCTTGAGATGGCCCAACAGGTCTTCCTGGTCGATCAAATCGGCGTACATCATGACGCTTTTCCTTGTTCAGGGATTGGGGTCGTGTCTCGATTCTGGTAGCCACCCGAAGCGGCGGCAAGGGCAAATCGTCGTTCTGTCATGAATGACTATGAACGCGTCGTTTTCGGCTAACTCGCCGGGTCCTGGACTGGGCACACTGGCCCCAAGCTGAATCACGATGGTTTGGTCACCCTCGCGCAACAGCTCCTCCAGTAACGCTCCTGCCCCGATCCTGTCACGGCTTGATCGGGGATTTTTTTTGCCTGTGAAAATCAGGGCGTGATGGGTTGTTTGACAGGGCGCTATCGCGAGCAAGCTCGCTCCCACAGGGGTTCTGTGTCGTTCACAAAATCTAATGTGGGAGCGAGCTTGCTCGCGATGAACGATGACGCGGTTTACCTTTGCAACACCAGAATCCGCGACAACAACTCATCCCGATCCACATAACACCCCTGGAAATGCCGCGCCCCGGTCGCCGGGTCGAAGGCGTTGCGCGCGTGGAGGGTGCGGCGGTTGTCGAAGCACCACAGTTGCCCGGGTTCGAGCCGCTGCATCAGGCGAAAGCGTGGTTCGCGGGTCAGCGCGATGAAGCGGCGGTAGGCGCGATAGAGCCTGGGCATCTGCTCGACCGAGGTGTCGAACGGCCCGCGCAGGAAGTTCGCCATGCGGATCTCCGAGACCTGTCCCAGTGTGTCCAGCGCGATGATCGGTGCCAGGCAGCGGTAGTCGCTGTGGCGGTCCTTGTTGCGGAACTCCACCGGGATCTGGCACAGCGTGTCGAAGGCTTCGGGATCTTCCTGGCGCAGCGCTTCGGCAATGGCGAAGCCGTCGACGAAAATACTTTCGCCACCCACGGCGTCATTCACCAGGCAATGCAGGAATTGCAGGCCCGGCTGCAACTCTCGTGTCGGCAGGTCGCTGTGCAATGGCAGGTTGAAAGCGGTGTAGGCGTTGCTGTCGGCGTCGGCCTTGGATTGCACGTTGAACAGCACACCGAAATTGCTCTCGCGAATGAAGGAAATGCGTTGGGCGATCTGTTTCAGCGAGCCGGGTTCGGTGGGCACGCCTCGTACCTGGGTCAGGCCGATGTCGCGTACCGCCAGCAGCCATTGCAGCAGCGCGCCGGTGTCCTCCATCAGTGCCTGGTAGTCGAACACCGGCAGTTGCAAGTCGTGCTGCCAGAGGTGTCGTTGCGGCTTGCTCGCCAGGCGCTCGGCCCTGGATTGCTCGTCATAGGCGTGGGCGCGCAGCCAGCCCGGGTCGAATTGGCTCTGGTGGCCGTCCTGCCAGGCCACGCACAGGCGCCCTTGATCATCGACGCGGATTTCACCGGGCGCCAAGTCTTCGGGCACATCGACGATTTCCAGGACTTGCTCACGGGTGACGCTGTAGACGCATTGCTGACAAGGGCAGTTGTCACGCAGCCACTGGAGATGAAAGGGGCTGAGGCGACCATCGGCCCAAGTGACGTGAACCCGATCGGCCGACGGTGTCGCAGCGGTCAATGCGTGGACCAGAGGATAGCTGCGGAAGTCGGCAATTGCGGCGGCGGTGTGCATGGCGATCTCCTCGGGATTTTATCGGGCGGGGGGCAGCGCGATGACTCGACCGATATAGGCCGGCGTCGGCAAATCGGATTGGCTGTCGAGCAGGGCTTTGAGTGTGCCCAGGGTCTGTTCGGTGAACGGCGCGGAGCGTGGCCCAGCCAGATCGACGTGAAGCAGCATCTGCTCGTTGCCGGCCAACTCTTTGTCGCCGCCCGCCAGGTGCAGGCTGTGATAGAGATGCAGGCGCTTGGCGTCGTGGCCAATGATGTGCGTGTGCACCTCGACATCGGCGCCGAGCTTCACTTCGTGCAGGTAGTTCAGGTGCAGCTCAAGGGTGAACAGGGAATGGCCGCTGGCTTCGCGACTTTGGCTGTCCAGGCCGAGGCGGTCCATCAGCGCGTCGGTGGCATAGCTGAAGATCAGCAAGTAGAACGCGTCGCGCAAATGGCCGTTGTAGTCGACCCATTCGGGGATAATTCGGGTTTGGTAGGTGGTGAGGGTGGGCATGACTCTGGTTCCGACAGTTGTGGTGACTGGGAGGCCGCTATCGCGAGCAAGCTCGCTCCCACAGGTTTCGTGAACGACACAGCACCAATGTGGGAGCGAGCTTGCTCGCGATGGGGCCAGACTTGCTGGCCCAAAAAACCAAGGTTTACTCGGCGAAGGCCATACCATGCTTTTCCTTGGTGGTCTTCACCGCCTCCAGCACCGCCATCAGGCAATCATCACGATAGCGTTCCAACGCTGAAATGCTGTGCTGCCCCAACTGCTCGCTCGTCCCGTCCACCACATCATCGATCAGCTTTTCGGTCAGCTCCGGCGCCGGCAGGTAGGTCCAGGGCAGTTGCAGCGCCGGGCCGAACTGGGCCATGAAGTGACGCATCCCGGCGTCGCCGCCGGCCAGGGTGTAGGTCAGGAACGTGCCCATGAACGACCAGCGCAACCCGGCGCCAAAACGGATGGCGTCGTCGATTTCACCCGTGGTTGCCACGCCGTCATTGACCAGGTGCAGCGCCTCGCGCCAGAGCGCTTCGAGCAGACGGTCGGCGATGAAACCAGGCACTTCCTTGCGCACGTGCAGCGGCCGCATGCCGAGGGACTCATAGACTTGCATCGCTGCTTGGACGGCTTCGGGCGCGGTGTTCTTGCCACCGACCACTTCCACCAGTGGCAACAGGTAGACGGGGTTGAACGGGTGCCCGACCACGCAGCGTTCCGGATGGGTCGAGCTTTCATAGAATTCACTCGGCAGCAGCCCCGAGGTGCTCGAGCCGATCAATGCGTTCGGCTTGGCGGCGGCGCTGATCTGGCTGTGCAGCTGGAGTTTGAGTTCCAGGCGCTCGGGGGCGCTTTCCTGGATGAAATCGGCGTCGCGCACGCATTCTTCGATGGTCGCGACAAAGCGCAGCCGATCCTGGGAGGCGCCAGGGGCCAGGCCTTGTTTCTCCAGGGCGCCCCAGGCATTGGCGACGCGTTTGCGCAGCGCGGCTTCCGCGCCGGGCGCAGGGTCCCAGGCGACCACGTCGAGGCCATGGGCGAGGGCGCGGCTGACCCAGCCGCTGCCGATGACGCCGCTGCCCAGGGCGGCGAAGGTCTTGATGTCGGTGATGAAGCGCATGGTGGTTTCCTGAAAAGAGTGAAGATCACCTGTGGGAGCGAGCAAGCTCGCTCCCACAGGGGGACGGTGGAGATTCGGCTCAGCCGCGCTGGACCAGACCCATTTTCTTGCGGCCTTCAGCTGGGGTGAGCACGCGGGCGCCAAGGCGGCTGAGGATTTCGCCGGCGCGCTCCACCAGTTGGCCGTTGGTGGCGAGCACGCCTTTGTCCAGCCAGAGGTTGTCTTCCAGCCCGACCCGGACGTTGCCCCCCAGCAGCACCGCCTGGGCCGCCATCGGCATTTGCATGCGACCGATGCCGAAGCCGGCCCACACCGCGTCCGCGGGCAGGTTGTCGACCATGGCTTTCATGGTGGTGGTGTCGGCCGGTGCGCCCCATGGGATACCCAGGCAGAGTTGGAACAGCGGGTTGTCCAGCAGGCCTTCCTTGATCAACTGCTTGGCGAACCACAGGTGCCCGGTGTCGAAGATTTCCAGCTCGGCCTTCACGCCCAACTCAGTGATGCGCTTGGCCCCGGCGCGCAATTGCGCCGGGGTGGAGACGTAAATGGTGTCGCCGTCGCCGAAGTTCAGGGTGCCGCAATCCAGCGTGCAGATTTCCGGCAGTAATTCTTCGACGTGGGCCAGGCGGGTCAGCGGACCCACCAGGTCGGTGTTGGGGCCGAAATCCATCGGGTGCTCACCGCCACCGATTTCCAGGTCGCCGCCCATGCCGGCGGTGAGGTTGACGATGATGTCCACGTCCGCCTCACGGATACGCTCCATCACTTCGCGGTACAACGCCACGTCGCGGCTGAACTTGCCGGTCTGCGGGTCGCGGACGTGGCAGTGGACCACCGTGGCTCCGGCCTTTGCCGCCTCGACGGCAGCCGCCGCGATCTGTTTCGGGGTGACCGGCACGTGGGGGCTCTTGGCGGTCGTGTCGCCAGCACCGGTAAGTGCGCAGGTGATGATGACGTCGTGGTTCATGGTGCGGATTCCTTCAGGCGTGGTGGGTCACCGCGCAGCCGATTGATGCTGCGCAGATGGATAGCGTTGGGTCAGTTGCTGGTGAGTTTCAGGTTGTCGGCGGCGGGCTTGCCGTCGAAGGTGGTCACGCCTTCGAGCCAGCGCTGCTTGTCCTGCGGATGATCCTTGAGCCACTGCCGGGCCGATTCGAGTGGATCCTTGTGATCGAGCAGCGGCTGCATCATCCGGCTCTCGTCTTCGGCGGTGAAGGTCAGGTTGCTCAGCAGGCGACTGACGTTCGGGCACTGCTCGGCGTAGTTCGGCGCGGTGACGGTCCAGACAGTGGCCATGCCTTCGTTCGGACCGAGGGCATCTTCGCTGCCCGTGAGGTAGGTCATCTGCACGTTGACGTTCATCGGGTGCGGCGCCCAGCCGAAGAACACCACGGCTTCCTTGCGCCGCACGGCGCGGTCCACGGCGGCGAGCATGCCGGCCTCGCTGGACTCCACCAACTGGAACTTGCCCAGGCCGAACTGGTTCTTGGCGATCATCGCCTTGATCTGGGTGTTGGCGCCGGAGCCGGGCTCGATGCCATAGATCTTGCCGCCCAGCTCCTTCTCGAACTTGGCGATGTCGGCGAAGGTCTTCAGGCCCTTGTCGGCCAGGTACGTCGGCACGGCAAGGGTGGCGCGGGCGTCCTGGAGGCTGGGCTGCTCCAGCACCTTGACCTGCTTGGCCTGGACGAACGGCGTGATGGTCTGGGTCATCAACGGGTTCCAATAGCCCAGGAACAAATCCAGGCGCTGGTCGCGAATGCCGGCGAAGATGATTTGCTGGGACGCGCTGGTCTGTTTGGTCTTGTAGCCGAGGCCGTCGAGCATCACTTGGGTCAGGGCGCTGGTGGCGATGACGTCGGTCCAGTTGACCACGCCCAGGCGCACGTCCCGGCAGGCGGCGGGTTCGGCCGCCTGGGTAGCCGAGGTCAGGAAAGCGGTACCGGTGAGTGCAAGAACGCAGGAGCTGATCAGTCTTTTCATGTCGGGTTCCTCGGCAGCTTGTTGTTATGGGTTCCGGCATCTGCGCGCCGGTGATGCCAAAGTACGCAGCCGTGGCTTGTTCAAAACGCACAGCGGCGACGTGGTCTTGCACTACAGCGACTCTTGCACTTGAACACCCCTTCCAACTGGCGTATCAAAGTCCGCACGCTGCCCGCCAACCGAGTGCGTTCCATGTCCCAGGATTTCTATTTCTTGTTGATGCCGGGTTTCTCGGCCATCGGTTTCATTTCGGCCATCGAGCCGCTACGGGTCGCCAATCGCTTCCGTGGCGAGCTGTATCGCTGGCATGTGTTGAGCGCCGATGGCGGGGCGGTGTTGGCGAGCAACGGCATGTCGGTCAACGCCGATGCGGCGCTGGAGCCGCTGAAAAAAGGCGCGACGTTATGGGTGGTGGCTGGGTTCGAGCCGTTGAAATTCGTCACTCCGGTGTTGGAGCGCTGGCTGCACAGACTGGACAATGACGGCGTTATCCTCGGCGGCATCGATACCGGCAGCGTGGTACTCGCGGAAGCGGGGTTACTGGACGGGCATCGCGTCACCTTGCATTGGGAAGCGATCGAGGCGTTCAAGGAATCCTATCCACAGCTCAGCGTGACCCAGGAACTCTTCGAGATCGACCGCCGCCGCATTACCTGCGCCGGCGGCACCGCATCCATCGACCTGATGCTCGACCTCATCGGCCAGGCCCACGGTTCGGAATTGGCGATCCAGGTCAGCGAACAATTCGTGCTCGGTCGCATTCGTCCGCGCAAAGATCACCAGCGCATGGAAATCGCCAACCGCTACGGCATTCGCAACAAGAAACTGGTGCATGTGATTGGCGAGATGGAAGCCCACAGCGAGCCACCCCTGACGACCTTGGCGCTGGCCGAATCGATCAATGTCACCCGCCGGCAACTCGAACGCCTGTTCCGCCTGCACCTGAACGACACCCCCAGCGGCTTCTACCTGCGATTGCGCCTGGAAAAGGCCCGGCAACTGCTGCGCCAGACCGACATGAGTGTGCTGGAAGTGAGCATTGCCTGCGGCTTTGAGTCACCGTCGTACTTCACCCGCAGCTACCGGGCTCGGTTTGCCCGGTGTCCGAGGGAGGATCGACGACGGCAGGGGGACGAGCGGGAGGTGGTTTGACGGGCTTATATCCGATCGGCGTGTTTGGCGCTGGAGGACAAGGCTTTACTGATTGGTCGAAGGGGTATCGCAAGCAATAGTGAGCCTGGAAAATTTCCCGTGGCGAGGGAGCTTGCTCCCGCTTGGGGCGCAGCCGCCCTGAAACCGGATACCGCAGTGCAGCAGGTGAACCCTGCAGGCCGGTTTTACGACTGCTGCGCAGCCGAGCGGGAGCAAGCTCCCTCGCCACAGGTACGGTGTTTGTCTTAGGAGATCTATTTCTTCATCAGCGCCGAGCAGGCTGCTTTATAGGCCTCGTGCTGATATTTGTTCAGCGTCGCCGGCAGGGCGAAATCATGTTTCTTGCTCTGGGCGTTGATGGTCTGTGGCGACAGCAGCGTCACCTCGCAACCTTCCAGCAACTGGAACACCCCTTCGATCTTGAAGGTGGTCGGCCCACCGGCGAACTCGCCTTTCTTGCTGCGCTTCTTGATGGCGATGCGCTCGATGCCATTGTCCGTCACGAACGCCCGTACCTGGGCGGCGAAGGCCTTGACGTTCGCGGCTTGATCGTCATCGTCCAGAGCGATCTTCTTGATGTTCAATGCGACGTGGCTCAACGCCTGCTGGTCCAGCGAGGCAACGGCGATGATCGCTTCGCTGCCTTTGATTTCAATGCCGCACGTTTTCATGTGAATTCCTTTGCTGGATGGAGGCGGGCAGCTCTTATAGCTCCAACTGATCAGCATGGATGCCAAAGGCCGCAGCAATTTTCTCGCGGGTGGCCCGGCGAGGCTTGGCGACAGATTCTTGCTGAGCAAACGCGGGTTGAGAAATACCGAGGCGCCTGGCGACCTCATCCTGAGTCAGGTTCAAATGTTCACGCCAGGCGCGTATTGGCGTGGCGCCGTCGACGATACGGCTGACAACCTCATGCGGGATCAGGTCGGGCTCCAGCTTTTGCGCAACGTACTGCGCATACGGAATGACCACGAATGCCGGATTTCCGTCTGCGTCGTTGATGATCTGAATATCAGTAGGTTCGTTCATCGCGTTTCTTGACCTCTTGAATGCTGACGACCTTGATCGCCCCGTCCCAATCGAACATGACTCGATAGCTACCTATCCGCAGGCGGTACGCATAGCCATGGCCAACAAGTGCTTTGACATTCACCACGTCAGGCATCTGGGCGAGCGTCGTAACGGCGTCCCGAACCTGAACCTGATGGACGGAGTGCAATTTCAAAAGCTGCTTAACGGCTTTTCTGGTCCAGTGAATAGTGTTCATGGAAGGATATAAGTCTTTTATAAGATTTGCGAATCCTGACTTATATCCCGTCCAGAGCCAACGCGTGAAAGATGTCTGAATATTGCCCTCACTCCTGCCCAATCGACTCCAAAAACTCCGACCGGTCATCACTCACCTGGGCCATGCAGTCGTTTTCGGCGATTTTGTAGGCGTCGCTGCCGGGCTTGGCCGGGAAGGCGGCGATGGCGCAATCGGCGTCGCGCTGTTTTTGCCAGAGTTGCTGGGCGGCCTTGATTTTGTCGGTGATGTCGTTGAGCTGGGCCTTGTCGCTGGCGTAGCGGGTCTGCAGCCGCTCATTGAGGCTTTGCAGGTTTTCGTTGAGCAACTGCTCGGCAGCCTTTTTTCCATACGCCGAGCAGGCCAGGGTCTGGACGTCGTTTTCAACTTCGTCGCAGGGGTTGGGCTCGGTGTCTTCGGTCGCATGGGCGACGGTGCTGATCAATGCCAGGGCAAGAAGAATCGATTTCATCGGGTTGTCGCTCAAATCCAGTGAAAGCCAGTGGTGACGCGGATTCTGGCGCAAGCGCCGGGTAAATAACAGATGGTCGGAGGGGGGGCGTTGCAGCCCATTGTCGCGGATTGACGCTTTCGGCAATTCCCCTGTCGTTTTTGCACCCGGTCGCCACCGCCCTCCGGCATATGCTGGCCCCAAAGCGCCGGCACACGATTCGGCGCATGAATCGCCAACAAGGGGACTGCCTGATGAGCCCAGCCGAATTGCACGCCGACAGCATCGTTATCGACGGGCTGATCATTGCCAAGTGGAACCGCGACCTGTTCGAAGACATGCGCAAGGGCGGCCTGACCGCAGCCAACTGCACCGTGTCGGTGTGGGAAGGTTTCCAGGCCACCATCAACAACATCGTTGCCAGCCAGAAACTGATCCGCGAGAACAGCGACCTGGTGATCCCGGTGAAAACCACCGCTGATATCCGTCGTGCCAAGGAGCAGGGCAAGACCGGCATCATCTTCGGCTTCCAGAACGCCCACGCCTTCGAAGACCAGCTCGGCTATGTCGAGATCTTCAAGCAGCTCGGCGTGGGCGTGGTGCAGATGTGCTACAACACCCAGAACCTGGTAGGCACCGGTTGCTACGAGCGCGACGGCGGCCTGTCGGGCTTCGGCCGCGAAATCGTCGCCGAGATGAACCGCGTCGGCATCATGTGCGACCTGTCCCACGTCGGTTCCAAGACCTCCGAAGAAGTCATCCTCGAATCGAAGAAACCGGTCTGCTACTCCCACTGCCTGCCGTCCGGCCTGAAGGAGCACCCGCGCAACAAATCCGATGAAGAGCTGAAGTTCATTGCCGACCACGGCGGTTTCGTCGGCGTGACCATGTTCGCGCCGTTCCTGGCCAAGGGCATCGATTCGACCATCGACGACTACGCCGAAGCCATCGAATACACCATGAACATCGTCGGCGAGGACGCCATCGGCATCGGCACCGACTTCACCCAGGGCCACGGCCAGGACTTCTTCGAAATGCTGACCCACGACAAGGGCTACGCCCGTCGTCTGACCAGCTTCGGCAAGATCATCAACCCCCTGGGCATCCGCACCGTGGGCGAATTCCCGAACCTCACCGAGACGCTGCTCAAGCGCGGCCATCCTGAGCGGGTGGTGCGCAAGATCATGGGGGAAAACTGGGTCAACGTTCTCAAGGACGTCTGGGGCGAATAAACCCCGCTGCATCACTGAATCCTTTACCTGCGGCCACTCGCGCCGCAGGCACATCACGAATTTCCGGAGTCAAGTTTTCATGGCCAAGATCGCCCCGCAACTGCCTATCGAAGTCGACAGCGAAACCGGTGTCTGGACCTCCGACGCCCTGCCGATGCTGTACGTACCGCGTCACTTCTTCGTCAACAACCACATGGGCATCGAGGAAGTGCTGGGCGCTGACGCCTACGCCGAGATTCTCTACAAGGCCGGCTACAAATCCGCCTGGCACTGGTGTGAAAAAGAAGCCGAATGCCACGGCCTGGAAGGCGTCGCGGTGTTCGAGCACTACATGAAGCGCCTGTCCCAGCGTGGCTGGGGCCTGTTCAA